>DBLW01000152.1 GCA_002298075.1 Bacteroidales bacterium UBA714
CCTTTCGTAACAGGACGGCTTCCGGCAACGACCACCGCACCCTCCGGCACTACCATCTGGCCCTCTGCATTAGCCCTTATATATTCACCCGACACGGCATCGAAAATCGCAGTGGATGAATTGATTACCACACCGGTACCGATGACTGCATTCTCACGCACGATCGTGCCCTCATATATCCCGCAATTTCCTCCGATGAACACATTGTCCTCGATAATGACAGGAAGCGCCCCCACAGGTTCAAGAACGCCCCCGAGCTGGGAGGCTGCAGAAAGGTGCACATGCTTTCCGACTTGTGCACATGACCCCACAAGTGCATGTGAATCAATCATAGTGCCCTCATCAACATAAGCACCGATGTTCACATACGACGGAGGCATCATTATGACTGACGGGGCGAGATAGGCTCCCGCACGCACCGAGCTTCCTCCCGGCACGATACGCACACCGCTGTCTGCCGTGAACCTGCGGGCAGGCAAAGTGTCCTTGTCAAAGAAAGAGAACTGTCCCTGTGTCATATCCGAGAGCTTTCCATGGCGGAAACCTGACAATATTACCTCCTTCACCCAAGAGTTTACTTTCCATTCGCCGTCTATCTTCTCTGCCACCCTGAGACGGCCTGCCTCGAGTTCACCGCAGACCTGATGGAATCTTTCCAATTCTTCGTTCATATCTGTTCTGAAAACGTTTATCTGTTGTCCGGGCGCCCTATTTCAGAAGCCCGAGCTCTTTCAAAGTATCTTCCATTATACCGTATGCCCACTCGGAAGCCGGCACAAGCGGCAAGCGCAATTCATTGCTTATCAGCCCCATTGCAGCAAGGGCAGCCTTTGCAGGTATAGGATTGCTTTCCACAAAACAATTGCGGAAAAGCGGATAAAGCCTGTCATGAAGCATCCTGGCCTCGTCCATACGTCCCTCCAGAACGGCATGAGCAAGAGCAGTCACCGGCTCCGGAGCAATATTGGAGGCCACACTTATGACTCCATCCGCCCCGTTCTCCATAAGGTCGAGAGTCTCGTCATCATTTCCGCTGAGCACACCGAAGCCCTCCTGACGCCTCAGCAATATCTCCAGAATCTGCTCTCCCCTGGAAGACGCCTCCTTTATCGCTATTATATTGTCCAATGCGGCAAGCCTCAGAGTTGTCTCAGCAGTCATGTTCGAACCTGTCCTGCCAGGCACATTATACAATACCACAGGTTTGTCCGAAGCCTCTGCAACAGCCTTGAAATACTGGTACATGCCCTCCTGAGGCGGTTTGTTGTAATATGGAACGACCACAAGAAAAGCATCCGCACCATGTCCCGAGAGGAGTTTCATGTTCGCTATGGTTCCGTCAAGGGAATTTGTGCCGACTCCGGCAACAACGGGACGGCCGCATGAATGCTCCTTGGCAATTTCAAGCACGCGTATCTTTTCCCCGTCTCTCAGGCATGGAGTCTCGCCTGTAGTTCCGAGTGGAACAAGAAAATCTATCCCGCCCGCTATCTGGCGGTCAACAAGGGCACCGAAAGCATCGTAATCGACGGCTCCGTCCCTGAAAGGTGTGATGAGCGCGGTACCGCAGCCCCTAAGAATAACATTTGCCATAATATCAGCCTACAATAATCAGTTCCTTAAATTCATGTACACCGGACAGGCCTTCCGTCATCATAGCCGCATCAACGGCTCCGGAAGCGAATCCCTCACGAGAAAACGACTCATGGGTCAGGGTAATCCTGTCGTTCAGGCCTTCAAACCCGAGAGTATGTATGCCCGGAATCTCCCCGCAGCGTACAGACTGTATATCAGTCTTGCCGCCTAAATTGGCATCAACAATGTCCGCAATTGTCCTTGCAGTTCCGCTCGGAGCGTCAAGTTTGTGGCAATGGTGCATCTCAACCATATAAGGGCTGTATCCTCCTGTCTTGGCGAGCATCTTCGACACGGCATCAGCCAGCGCAAAAAACACGTTCACCCCGACAGAGAAGTTGCTTGCCCATATCATGGGAGTTCCGCACTCTTCGAAATACGCCGTCACCTCATCCTTGATGTCAGACCAGCCGGTCGTCCCGACTACAACTGCGCGGAAATTCTCCGCGAGAAAACGCCAGTTCGCCCTGAAAGCCTCAGGAGTAGTGAAATCTATGCAGACACATTCTTTTGCAAGCGCAGGGTCAACATCGCGGACCGAATTGCTCCAGCCGGCATATTCCATATTGCGGGAAAGGATGATGCCCTCCACCATCTTTCCCATTTTTCCGTAACCGCTTATAAACAGTTTCATATAATCAGAATCTTAAATTACTAAAATGTCTCGAGATCCTCCGGATGCTCGAAAAGATGCCTGTGCAGTTCCTGCACGACCTCCGTAAGTTCCTCCCTGTCAACGACAAAGCTTATATTAACGAAAGAAGCTCCCTGTGAAATCATATATACATTGCATTTGCGCAAAGGCGTGAATGTCTTTTTGAGCATTCCGTTCAGACGCACTATATTCTTGCCTATCACCGAAACCTGAGCCTTATCATCATCAACAATAACATCCGCAAATTCGGACAGCTGCTCCACAACCTTGTCTATTTTCTGCAAGGCGTCAACCGTAACGGAAATATTTGCCTCCGAGGTGCTTATGAGGTCAACAGAGACCTTGTTCTCACTGAAAATCCCGAACACCCGGCGGAGGAAGCCTGAAGTGTTTATCATTTTCATGGAGAATATGTTTATCACCCGTATGCTTTCCTTGAATGATACAGACTTGACGCCGTCCTCGATAAGCTCGTTGCGAAGTATGGCCGTTCCCTTGCCGGAAGGATTCATGGAATTGAGCACATAGATAGGAATGCTCTTCTTTACAGCCGGTTCGATTGTGAGCGGATGCAGCACCTTGGCGCCGAAATGTGCCATCTCGGCAGCCTCCTCGAATGAGATACGTTCAAGAGAGAGCGTGTTCTGGACTTTGCGCGGGTCGGCAGTGCGTACCCCGTCCACATCTGTCCATATCTCAATCTGCTCCGCCCCTATTGCCATTCCGATGAGGGAAGCGGAATAATCCGAACCGCCCCTTCCAAGTACAGTCTGCTCACTGTCAAGATTCGACCCGATGAATCCCTGGGTAATCACGGCATCTGCCCCATGGTATGCTTTTTCCACCATTTCCGGCACGCGGGCGCAGATTTCTTCCTCTATCGGCTCTCCCTTCAGATAATCATTGCTGGTAATCATCATCTGCCTGGCATCTATGAAATTGGTCCTGATGCCCTTGGCGTTCATGGCAAAGCATATCACGGTCGAAGAGAGCAGCTCACCATTGGAAATTATTATGGCCTTGTTCCTGTCCGAAAGCTCACCGAGGGCGCACACGGCATTAGCAATGCCATCCAAAGCGTCACATATTTCGTTGACGCGGCCAATTGCATTTTCTTTCAGCGAAGGGCTATGCTCAAGCAGTTCCGCAGCAAGATTGATGTGGCGCATTCTCAGCTGGCCAAGCAGGC
>DBLW01000102.1:0-8819 GCA_002298075.1 Bacteroidales bacterium UBA714
CTCGTTAAGGTAGTTCTGAAGGAACTCCGGGCGAATGTCGTGATAGACATCCAGCAGCAGTCGCTTTGCATTGGCGATGGCAATGTGCACCCAAGGCAGCACCTTTGTGTCTCTGATTTATGTCACCACAAGGACCATTGATCCTTCGTTGAACAACATATCCCTTGCTTCTCCGGCTTTGAGATCAGCCTTACGGTGGACAACAGCCTGATAGCGTCATACAACGAAGCCAACGGGACATCATATTCCGGGCGGAGCTTGTTGAGCCGGGAGAATACCTCATGCCTGTCAGAATTGAAGACGCTTCTCCGGCCACTGTCTCCGGCAGCTCGGGAGTCGTATATATGGCAATCAATGTCGCTAATTTCGACAGGCCGTCAGACATGTTTGCCGCTTTGTATATGGGTGACTGGCGGATGGCGACCTGGTACAAGTTCCCTCAGGGGATGGACCATTCGCGCATAGGCAATTTCTCTGATGATCACGAGGGCTGGATAAACATGCTCCGTTATGGCGAGAAAGGCAACAAGGACACACGTGCTGAGGATGAGGGACGCGGCACATATGAGGATGCAGACGTCAGCGCTTATGTCCAATGGGTGGCCGATGAGTACAATACTTTTGAATAATCGCTGAAAATACGTATTTTTGAGGGACGGGACCGGTGGTTCCGTCCCTTTCTGAAACTTAAACCAGGCTTTCCAGACATGCCCAAGAGTGTTACTATAAAGGATATAGCAGCGGAAGCCGGAGTGTCCATAGCGTTGGTCTCTTTTGTGATGAACAACCGCGTCGGCTCTGACGGCAAAAGGAAATATCGTGTGAATGAGGCTACCCGTGAGAAAATTCTTGAGGTTGCCGGCCGGCTCAATTATCAGCCGAGTTCTGCCGCCCGCATGCTGCGCAGCGGCCATTCCAAAGTAATCGGGGTTCTCCTGTCCGACATATCCAATGTGTTTTATGGGGAGATTGCCCGCCAGCTGGAGGAAATGGCCTTTCTTCACGGCTATACCGTGCTTTTCGGAAGCACTGACGAATGTCCGGACAAGCTTGGCGTTCTGGTGCGCTCTTTCATGGACAAAGGCGTGGAGGGCTTCATAATAGTTCCCTGCGAAGGCTCTGAAGATAGCCTGAGACATGTTATAGATATGAGGACCCCTCTTGTGGTCATGGACAGGAAAGATTTTGACCTGCCTGTGCCGAGAATCCTGCTCGACAATTGCGGCGCGATGAAAAAGGCCGTAGAGCTGCTTGTGGGCCGGAATATACGCAAAATCGAGATGCTGTCCTACACGATGCGCATGTCAAGCATCGCCGACCGTGAGGCCGGGTTTGTGGAGAGCATGAAGGCGCTCGGATATGATGAACATGACATAAGGATACACCGTCTCCCGTTCGAAAATATTTATGCTGCGGCTGCCGGGGTGCTCCCTTCCATCGTTGAAAGGGGAGCGGAAGGACTTGTGTTCGCCACCAATTCATTGACCATCGCGGCCATCAAGAGGCTGTCAGCCATGAATGTCAGGGTGCAGAGGGACATAATGCTTGTCGGCTTTGACAATTCCGATGTCTATGACTGCTTCTCTCCTCCGATTCCGTATGTGCGGCAGCCGATAGGGGCGATATGCAGCAATGCCATTGCGGCTCTTGTAGATTTGATAGAAAATAAGGCCGTCCCTGCCGCAGCTGAGACTGTGCTTGACGGGGAAGTTGTCTATAATGGTGTTGATATTCACAATGACAATATATTGAAATGAAACGTTTTTTGCTGCTGGCAGTGCTTATGCTGCCTTTGATGAGTTCATGTGGGGATGAAAATCCTGTACCGGACATTATCCCGGTGCCCTCTTCTGTCCGTATGGGAACCGGGCATTTCCTTGTGCCGGCCAATGTTGAGGCCGCATGTGGTGACAGTTCCTTTTTTGCTGTCGCGGATTTCCTGAAAATGAATCTGGACGGATGTCTTTATGCTGACGGAACCATTCCGGAGGGCGGATGCACAGTCAATATGACGGCCGGAAAAAAGGGAGACATCGTCTTTGTGCATGACGGTTCGCTTGAACCGGACGGAGAATATGTGCTTGATGTTACGGAAAAGGGAATACGCATTGCCTGCGGTTCATATTGCGGTGCGGTGGCGGCTGTGGCTACCATCGGCCAGATCGTGTCCGGCGGAAAGGTGCCCGTGTGCCGTATCGGAGATTCACCGAGGTTTGCATGGCGGGGGATTCATGCTGGATGTGTCAAGGCATTTTTTCACTCCGGCTGAGGTCAAGGCCCTGCTTGCGAAACTGGCCCAGTACAAATTCAACAAATTCCATTGGCACTTGACTGATGACCAGGGATGGAGAGTGGAAATCAAGTCCCGTCCGGAACTTACGTCAAAGGGCGGTTTCCGTGACCCTGCGCTGCACAATCATGACATTATGGCTGCAAAGAGGGCTGCGGATGAAAATGACCCGACCTCATTGCTTCCCCAGGACCGCCTTGTTTCACGGGACGGCAAGACATTGTACGGAGGCTATTATACCCAGGATGAGATTCGTGACATCGTGGCATATGCCGCATCATTGGGTATGGATGTGATACCTGAGATAGATATGCCAGGCCATTCTCTCAGGATAATAGAGTCCTATCCGGAGCTTAGCTGCAGCGGCAGGGCCGTATGGGGAAAGGATTTCTCTGTTCCCCTGTGTCCAGGCAACGATGCCACAATCAGGTTTGCCAAGGATGTATATAAGGAAATCTTCGGGCTCTTCCCTTATGGCTATGTGCATATAGGGGCTGATGAGGTCGAGAAGTCGCATTGGGCTGCCTGCCCGAAGTGCCAGGCACGTAAGGCGGAATACGGGCTTGCGGATGAGCATGACCTTCAGGACTGGTTCGTGAAAGAACTGGAGAACTTCTGCAATGAGAACGGAAAGACCGTCATCGGATGGGACGAGATCGCGTCCAAGCCGGAGTTTTCCAAGGATGCTGTCGTTCAGTGGTGGAGACCGTGGGCTCCCGCGACCAAGGAGAACGCAGTGAAGAATGGAAACGGAATCATACTCTGCCCTAATGAGTTTTATTATATGGACCTTGCCCAGAACAGGAATACTCTTATGAAGGTTTATTGCCATGAGCCTGTGGATGAGATTCTGTATGGTCATGAGGACCAGGTTCTCGGTGTGCATGGAAATCTGTGGACTGAATATGTGACTTCTTTCGAAAGTGTATGCGACAAGCTTTTTCCGCGCATGTTTGCAGTGAGTGAGACTGCATGGTCTGAGCCGGAGAAAAAGGATGCGGCAGATTTCAACAGGAGGGTGATTGCCCATCTTGAGAAACTCGATGAGTGCGGATGGAATTATAGGATACCTGACCCTGACGGTTTCTGTGACCTCAATGTGTTCACGGATTCTGCCGTTGTCAGTGTTACGGTTCCTTTTGACGGTGTTGTTGTGCGCTATACCTCGGACGGTAGCATCCCTGGACCTGATTCTGATGTGATGGACGGGCCGATGACAATAAAAGAGGACTGCATTCTGAAAATCCGCCCTTTCACCTCATCCGGCATCGGCGGACAGACCTATACTGCCCGCTGGAGTGTTTCGGATTATGCAGAGCCTGCTTTCGGCTGTGATTCCGGGGCAGCTTATCCTGAAGGATGCGCGGCAGGTCTTATGACATGGCGCTTTGACGGCAAATTCCCGGACTGCATGGCCTTGTCTTCCGCAGCTCCTGATGCGGAGTTTGTGTCTGAGACTGTTGTTCTCCCGGCTGAACCGTCAAGTGATTTCGGCCTTATGTTCAAAGGCTATGTAAGGATTCCGGAGGACGGAATATGGTCATTCTACACTTACACCGATGACGGGTCTGTCATGACAATATCGGGCAGGACGGCCGTAGAGAATGACGGACTGCATTCGCGTGACGAGAAAAGCGGTCAGGTTGCCCTGCGTAAAGGCTGGCATCCTGTTGAAATCCGCTATTTTGACCATGGAGGCGGCTTCATGGAGGCCGGATTCATACTTCCTGACGGCACACGCAGGCCGTTCACCAAGGAGGATTTGTGCTATAGTGAAATGTAATAATCTGATTCATAATTCTATATGTAAAAACGATTCCCCGGATTAGGGGAATCGTTTTTCGTTATTGCTCTTCGGCGTAAAGCGAAATGATGTTCAGGATAACCTTGGACGCCTTCTCCATGCTCTCCAGCGGGACAAACTCCATTTTGCCGTGGAAGTTATGTCCTCCTGCAAAAATGTTAGGGCACGGGAGTCCCATGAAAGACAGGTTGGCCCCGTCTGTGCCGCCTCGTATAGGCTGTATCTTCGGACGTATCCCTTCTGCCTCCATGGCCTTGACCGCTTTCTCCACGATATGGTAGTGCGGCTCGACCTCCTTTCGCATATTGTAATACTGGTGCTTAATATCCACTGAGGCGGTTCCCTCTCCGTATTTGCTGTTTATGAACTCCACGCATTTTTCCAGATATGCCTTTTTCTGCTCATACAGGTCCATGTCATGGTCTCTTATTATATAGGAGAACGTGGCGGTCTCGACCTCTCCCTTGAAGCTTATCAGATGATAGAAGCCGTCATAGCCGTCTGTATATTCCGGACGCTGCCATGCCGGCAGCATGTCATTCAGCTCCATTCCGATGAGTATGGCATTGAGCATCTTTCCCTTCGCATAGCCGGGGTGGATGTTGCGGCCCTGTATGCGTATTGTGGCCCCGGCCGCATTGAAGTTCTCGTATTCAAGTTCTCCGAGCGCTCCTCCGTCCATGGTGTAGGCATACTTCGCACCGAACTTCCTGACATCGAATTTGGCCACGCCCCGTCCGATTTCCTCGTCAGGAGTGAAACCTATCATAATGTCACCGTGCCTGAACTCAGGATGCGCCATGATATATTGCACTGCATCCATTATCTCGGCGACCCCTGCTTTGTCGTCAGCTCCGAGCAGAGTCGTCCCGTCAGTTGTAATCAAGGTCTGTCCACTGTAGCCCGCAAGCTCCGGGAACTCGCTCACTTTAAGATAAAGCCCTTCCACACCCTTCAGCGGTATGTCTGAACCGTCATAATTCCTGATTATCTGCGGATGGATGTTGTCTCCCGAAGCGTCAGGAGCGGTGTCCACATGTGCTATGAACCCGACTGCCGGAACATCTTTCCCGCAGTTTGAAGGTATTTTTGCCATTACATATCCGTACTCGTCCAGGCTTGCTTCAACGCCCATGGCGTGCAGTTCATCCCTGAGCATCTTGAGCAAATTGAACTCTTTTGCCGCGCTCGGCTGCGAATCGGACTCAGGGTCTGACTGCGTGTCCACAGCCACATATCTGAGAAATCTGTCTAAAATCTTTTCCATTATATCATTTTTTGTTGTCATATGAGAAGAAGGCTTGCGCCCATGATTGCCATTCCTGCCACGACTCCGGCAATGGCCACATGATGCTTTCCGTATTTCTCCGCAGTAGGAAGGAGCTCGTCAAGCGAGATATAAGCCATGATTCCGGCCACGGCTGCAAGCACAAGAGGGAAGGCCGGGCCGCCTCCTGCAAGGTCCGCCCCGAAAAGCGTGGCCGCACCATAGCATAAAAGTGCACCGGCGGGTTCGCTCAGTCCTGACAGCATGGCCCAAAGGAAAGCCTTGCCCTTTTTCTTTGTCGCATAATATATAGGTATCGCCACGGCAATTCCTTCCGGAATATTATGCAGTGCTATGGCGAAAGTGATTCCCGCACCTGTCTGAGGGTCATTCAGAGCTCCTATGAAAGTTGCGATGCCCTCCGGGAAATTGTGAACGGCTATGGCTATTGCAGACATTACCCCGAGTCTCTTTATATTGGCATGTCCGTCGAGAGACAGTCCTGTGGCCTCGTGCGGGTTCTCATATTCCGGGACAATGAAGTCAATTAGCGTAATGACTCCCATTCCAATGAAGAATGCGACCAAGGCCATTGCCCCTCCTCCCTTTCCGCTCCAGCATGCCGCCATCAGTGCCTGTGACTGTGGCAGCAGCTCAGCGAGTGATATGAACAGCATGACTCCCGCACTGAGGCCCAAAGCCCCTGCGAGGAAGTCGCTGCTTATCTTTTTCTTGAACAGCACGAGCGCGCCTCCTATGCCGGTGGAAAGTCCGGCCGCCACAGTCAGCAGCAGTGCGGTAATGACTCCGTTCATTATTGTTATTCTTTATTTGCCTTGAGTGATGACCATATCATATATATGATTATTGCGGCATACGGTATTATGGCTACAGGCTCCGTCCATGGTGAAGGTTCCATGAATGCGTCAACCTTTGCGAAGCGGAGAATTGCGCTGACCACTCCCATAAGCGCTCCGCCGGCGATGAAGCCGGATGCAATCAGTGTGCCTTTTTCCGTCCTTGCATTATTGACTGCGCTGTCTTTGCTGCGGCTTCCCACATACCATGATATGGCTCCTCCTGCAAGCATAGGCAGGTTGAGGTCTATAGGAATGAACATTCCGAGCGCAAACGGAAGAGCAGGAATCTTGAACGCAGTCAGCAGGAGTGCAATGACAGCTCCGATTCCATACAGTGACCAAGGAGCTCTGCCTCCGTTCATCATCGGCTCTATGACAGCTGCCATGGCATTGGCCTGAGGCGCCACGAGAGCATTGTCCCCTGTGAATCCGTAGGTCTTGTTCAGGACAAGCATGACTCCTCCGACCGTAGCGGCTGCCACGAGAGTCCCGAGGAATTTCCAGCTTTCCTGCTTCTGCGGCGTGGAGCCTATCCAATATCCTATCTTAAGGTCGGTCACGAAGGCTCCGGCCACTGACAGCGCGGTACATACCACTCCACCTATTATAAGAGCGGCCGTCATTCCGGCTGTTCCGTTCAGTCCGACCGACACCATTATCAGCGAAGCGAGTATGAGCGTCATCAGTGTCATTCCGCTGACAGGATTAGAACCTACGATGGCAATCGCGTTCGCGGCGACCGTAGTGAAGAGGAATGCAATTACGCCCACGACGAGCACTCCTACGACTGCATGCCAGATGTTGTCCACGACACCGAACATGAAGAACAGGAACACTGCAAGAAGGGTGAGGGCAATTCCTCCTGCTATTATTTTCATGGAAATGTCCCTCTGGGTCCTGATTGCTTCGGCTTCTCCTGCTCCCTTGTCTTTCTTGAATTCATTTACTGCCAGTCCGACGGCAGACTTGATGACCCCGAAAGACTTTACTATGCCGATGATTCCGGCAGTGGCTATTCCTCCGATACCTATATGTCTTGCATATTCCCTGAATATCTGGTCTGCGGACATTTCTCCGATTGTCTGAGTTATTCCTGAGTTCATGAGGTCTATGACCTGTCCTCCCCATATCAGATTCATAAGAGGTATGATTACAAGCCATACGAGGAAGCTTCCGCAGCAAATGATGAAGGCATATTTAAGACCCACGATATACCCGAGTCCCAGGACGGCGGCTCCGGTGTTTATCTTGAGCACGACCTTTGCCTTGTCCGCCAGGGCCGCTCCCCATGGAAGGATTTTTGTTGTCAGCGTCTCTCCCCATAGGCCGAAAGTCGATACGATGAAATCATACAGTCCGCCGATAAGTCCGCTCACAAGCAGTGTCTTGGCGCCTTTTCCTCCGCTTTCGCCGCTTACGAGCACCTGTGTGGTGGCCGTTGCCTCAGGGAAAGGATATTTGCCGTGCATCTCCTTGACGAAATATTTTCTGAACGGAATAAGGAACAGGATTCCGAGTATGCCTCCAAGCAGTGAGGAGAAGAACACTTTAGTGAAGTTGACCGTAAGCTCTGGATATTTGTCCTGCAATATATATAGGGCAGGCAAAGTGAATATGGCTCCTGCTACGATTGCCCCTGAGCATGAGCCTATGGACTGTATCATCACGTTTTCCCCGAGCGAATTTTTGCGACCCAGCGCATTGGAAAGTCCCACTGCAATAATCGCAATCGGAATTGCGGCTTCGAATACCTGTCCGACCTTCAGTCCGAGGAAAGCTGCCGCAGCCGAGAACAGCACTGTCATCAGAAGTCCCAGGCATACCGACCATGGCGTGACTTCAGGCCAGTTCTTCCCGGGTGAGAGGAGCGGCCTGTACTCTTCGCCCAGTTTCAGCTCCCTTTGCGCATTCTCGGGAAGCGATGTCTTTTTTTCTGTCATATTATAATAAGTTATAGTTATTCCGTAACACGGGCTTTGTCTTTTATGAGGCTTGCCCGGATGAGACGCAATCGGTAAAATGCGGCATGCATCTTCAAAAGGATAGCAAATATAACAATCTGTTTTGGAAATTATCCTATACGTCAGACGGTATTTAGTGAAAAGTGCTTGCCGAAGGTGAATGACGATTTTTATGAGATTCTTGCGGAAGACGATTTTTGAGCTAAAAAAGTTTTTTGAAGCTTGTTTTGTGTAATATATTGATATATAGGGAGATGGTGAAAATGGTCGAAAAAACTTCAAAAAAAAAGATGTAAAAATATTGCAGAAAAATTTGGAGGTAAAGAAAAAGTGCGTATCTTTGCAGCCCGTTTGAGAAACAACGGTAAGTTCACTGACAATACTGAGAGAGATAACGAGGTAAAGAAGATAGAAATTAAAAGTCTGTATCAGACAATACACGAGTCAATTCGTATATGTCTGTTGCGGCACAATTTCAAGGCAACGAGAATTAAAATGAGATCAGGTGCGAGTCGCACATGGTCCGTGGTTCAAAGAACGAAGAGAGAAGGATACAAGAGCGAACGGTGGATGCCTAGGCTTCTGGAGGCGATGAAGGACGCGGTAAGCTGCGAAAATCTCCGGGTAACAGCAAACA
>DBLW01000102.1:9230-9577 GCA_002298075.1 Bacteroidales bacterium UBA714
TGCGGGGCGAACGCGGGGAACTGAAACATCTCAGTACCCGCAGGAAGAGAAAGAAAATATCGATTCCCTGAGTAGTGGCGATCGAAAGGGGAAGAGCCCAAACCAGTGGCGTTACGGCGCTGCTGGGGTTGTAGGGCCGCCAACAAGAGTTCATGACGTGAACTGGAACCGTCTGGAAAGTCGGTCCGGAGAGGGTGACAGACCCGTACAGGCAAGCGTCATGCGCCGGAGGCGGTACCTGAGTAGGGCGGGACACGTGCAATCCTGTCCGAATCCGCGGGGACCATCCCGCAAGGCTAAATACTCCCGGAAGACCGATAGTGAACCAGTACCGTGAGGGAAAGGTG
>DBLW01000146.1:0-3802 GCA_002298075.1 Bacteroidales bacterium UBA714
TCATTATTTTCCATATCAATAACATTTCATTTTTCATAACCTGCAAATATACTAAAAGCTGAGAGCAGAAGCAAAGTTTACTTTGATTTTGCCGAAGCGCATCAGTATATGTGCGCGAAGCGCAAATATACAGAAAGTCGAGAGCAGAGGCAAAATTTATTTTCACTTTGCCTAAAATTCAACATAAAATTTCAGATGCCCCGCCACGTCCTCAACACACCTTCACGACCTCTCCGTCCCGCACATACCACAATACGGCAGTCACGTCAGCATATCCCATCGCCGACCATATTCCCGCATATCTCAGAAGTTGCCTGCTGTACCGTGCGTCATGCTCTCCGGACTTATAGTCTATGATGACTACCTTGCCGTCCCCAAGCACAACCCTGTCCGGCCGGTGCAAACTTCCGTCAGAATCTATCAGTGTCGTCTCATTGAGCACACGGCTACGGTCATCCGGAAACCATCCGTATCCTGAAGCCTCCCGGATGCGCTCTGAAAGAAGCGTCCTTATTTCGTCCGCCTCCGCAGGCGTCAGCTCACCGGACGAGACGGAAAGATCCACCGCCGCATCGAGGTCCGAAGGAACAACCACACGAGAAAGAATGTCATGCAAAACAACGCCACGGATTCTGCCAGAAGCAGAAATGCCGGCCTCCCCGTCTTCCGAAAAGAAATCCGCAGCATCGGCAGACAGCCTCAGGCGGCCCCTCTCAAGCGTACCGCCATCTCCATCATCCGCATATTCCGGATTCAGAGGTACGGACGGATACTCCCCGCCCTCAGATACAGGAAACTCCTCATCGGAATGCCCCTCATCCTTCCTGACGGCAGAAAAGTCAGGCATATCACCGAAACGGAAACTTACCGAAGATTCATCCGAACTCCGTTTCATGCACGCGGCAAAATCCGACGCGGACACGAACCACCACAGAATCTGCGAGAAATCCGACAGGCCGGAAATTTTCCCTTCCTGGACCGCATCAAGACATTTCCCCGACGGCATCTTCGCAATAATATGCATTCCGGCCGCCGCCCTGGTCATTGCAACATACACGGTATTCATGTTATCGACTTTCTGAAGGAAGCTTTCCTTTTCATAATCCCTGGCAAAAAGCGTATACTGAGAAGACTTTGACAGGGTGACGTCATAAACGCCCTCGGCTATGCCACCAAGAGTAGTCCCTTCAAGCTCAGGAGCGCACCATCTGTTTCCGGCCTTGAACAGCGGAATGCTTTCCATAAAAGGCAATATGACATATTGGAAATCAAGTCCCTTGGACTTATGTATCGTCATGACGCGCACGCTGTCTCCGGATGAAGGAGAGCTTATGGACGGGTCCTCACCCGCCCAATACTTAAGGAACCCCCTGAGACTGTTGCCATTAAGCCCCACATAGTCCTGAAGACAATCCATGAACGACTGGATATGCAGCACCTCGCCTTTCCACAGCTGCTCAGCATCATTTTTCTGCAAGCTCCTCAACAAGCTTTCCGCCATATCCACAAGAGAAGTGCTCCCGTCCGGAACCGCAATGTCAAGGGACTTTGCAAGATATCCGTTCACGGTATCCGCAGGATTGTCGGCATAAGACATCAGCGACACTATCCTGCGTACAGTTATAGAGCTGCGTACCTTGAGCGAATCATCGGTCACCACAGTTATTCCGTTTTCTATCAAAAATGACGACACCGCCTCCCCGATAGCATTGCTGCGGACAAGCACAGCAATGTCCGACAGCACAGCCCCGGACGCACGCGCCTCCCCTATGCTGTCCAGAATCGCCTGGAGTTCATCTTCCTTGCTGCAGAACGTCACATTCACGCAACCTGACGGGCCGGACTTCCTGGCCACTTTCTGTTCCACATCAGAATATATGCTTGCCAAAGGCTTACCCTCTGCATCAGGCTTCCCGGTTCCGTCAACAACCACAGCCGCTGCCTTGAAAAACGAATTGTTGAATCCCACCACATCCGGAAGGCTCCTGTAATTGGTGTCCAGAACCTCCTCGACATATCCCGGGAACTCCCCGGGCACCTCGCTCTCCAGAAGATTCCAGTCCGAGCCCCGCCACCGGTATATGCTCTGCTTGACATCTCCGACGATAAGATTCTCTCCTCCCTGAGAGTCGCTGTTGTGCAGAAGCGGACTGAAATTAGTCCACTGCACCTTTGCCGTATCCTGGAACTCGTCAAGTAGAAAATGCTCATAACGGACACCGAGCTTCTCATACACGAAAGGAGCATCCGAACCGTCTATTATATTGCGCAGCAAGGTATTGGAGTCGTCAATGCACAGGACATTCTTTTCACGCATCAGTTCCCCGAAAGTCTTGTGCAGTTCTCCGGCCACCCCAAGTCCATATATCTGCCCGTCCAGAATGCAGGCAGTATTATAAACCGCATATCTTTTTCCCCACAAGGCACAGAAATCATTCAGAGGAGTCTCAAGGAAAGGATAAACCTTCGGCAACAAGGTCTTTGCCTTGCTCTTTGCGAACCACTGCCCGCTGTCTGCGGCCTTTGACAGGAATGATTCCGTCGGAACGCACAAGTCTCCGTCATCCTCTGGAGCATCATATGCATAAAGCGCTTTCATGAATCCCCTGTTGCTGTCTGCCGGATTGACACCCGCCTGCTCCAGAATGTCCAGCGCAGCCCTTGCCATGAGCTTAACATCACGCCGGAAAAGTGAGATTTCATCACGGCAGGCCCGCCTTATATTCATCAGCGTCTCCTTCGAATATGCTTCCTCCTCATTTATCCCGCAATGCTCCAGAGCCTCCTGACGCTGCACGGACTTCAGCCTCATAGCCATCTCAAGCAGATTGGCATCCATGCTGTAACGTTCCCCCTGCTCAATCTTCTCGAGCACATTGTCCGTCAGCCAAGGCAACAGACTCCCGTCCCCCTCATCAAGCGAATCCAGGATACGGTCAACACTCTCGGCTACAAGAGACCGCTTGTCCAGTTCCACCTGATACGAGGCAAACTGTCCTATCTCCCTCGAGAATGCCTTGAGCGTCTGCTGGAAAAAACGGTCAATGGTACTCACGGCGAAAGCGCTGTAATCATGAAGTATGTCATTCAATACCTCCCTTGCCTTCTTCTGCAGCTCCGCATCACCGGCAAAACATGAGGGAACAAAATAATCATGATATCCGGATTTTCCCGGACAAACAGCAAGAATGTGCAGCTGCCTGAGGATGCGGCTTTTCATCTCATCCGTCGCCTTATTGGTGAATGTCACCGCAAGGATATGCCTGTAGGCATATCTGTCACTGCTTTTGAGCAATATGGAAATATATTTTCTGGCAAGGCTGTAGGTCTTTCCCGAGCCGGCCGAAGCTTTCATTATCTTGAGCATATCAATTACTTTTATATCCCATGCCGGACACTAACGGCCGCATATCGTCCTGAAATCACAATATCCGCATACGGTCCTGTCATCAGTCCGCCTGAACGGCACTTCAAGGTCATACATCTGGTCAAGCACCGTTTTCAGATGCTCCGACACGGCCTCGCAAAACGTTTTGTTGCACGGTACACTGACCGGAGGATTCTTGAAAAGGCGGGCAGTAGAATACACACTGTTCACAAGGCTTCTTCCCGCAACTTCCGGACGCGACTGCACAAGCATATCATAAACGAAGAACTGAAGCGCAATCTTCGGCCTGTCCTTCACGTCCGGGGCGAAAATCTTGTCCGCAATGGCGGCCGCATTCCCGTCATGGATATTCTCATCATCCTCCAGAACCCTTCCTGTCTTATAATCTACCACACGCGCCTGGTCCGGCCTGAA
>DBLW01000146.1:4216-8046 GCA_002298075.1 Bacteroidales bacterium UBA714
ATTTCAAACGCATCCGTGCCCCCGGCTTCAAGAAGCTCAAGGTCGCGCCTGAGGGTCTTCATCACATATTTCACAATGACATCCGTCACAACAAGATTGCGCCCGCTCACTTCCATTGCATTCAGCTGACTGACAATCAAAGCCTTGACCTTTCGCCTTACCATATCCTCACGCGCAAGCCAACTCTTTATGTAATCCTTGCTTATGCGTCCAAGACATGGACCTGAAAGAACAATCCCTTCTTTCTCACGGCCGAAGAAGAAGTTCTCATCCATAGCCTCCTCCGAAGTATAGACTGACCTCATCGTGTCATGATAGACAGTGCCGAACATTCCGTAGTCCAGAGACTCTGACACCTCATCCTCAGCCTGCAACCCCTGGACAGTGCCGTAATAGAATTTTGCCGGACACGCAAGGTAATTCTGCAGCGCGGTCGCGGAAAGCACCGTCTCACGTATCTTCCGCACATCCGCATCAGTCTTGCATATCTCAGGAAGTGCCGCGGCCTTCATGCTGCCGTATTTGACTACATAGCGCTTTACTGGCACCCCGAAATGATATTCCAGCTGCTTGATATACCTGCTTTCCTCACCGGACTTCAAGCCCTCCGTCCTGGAATCGACAAGCATCCAAACATTCTCCGCACGTGAAATCATCCTGTAGAAATAGTACGCCCACACGGCATCCTGATATTCATAAGTGGGAAGCCCGAATCCTTTACGCAGCTCAGGAGGCACAAATGAAGAGCTGACGCTCCTGCGCGGGAAAACGCCTTCATTGGACGACAATATTATAAGATTGCGGAAATCCAGGGCACGCGTCTCAAGGGGGCCCATAATCTGAAGTCCCTTGAGAGGCTCTCCGCGGAACGGCACAGACACCGGACCGAGCAACTGGGCAAGCAGGCGCACAAAAGTCACAGGAAGCACCTCCAGCCTTTTTTCCTGCAACATATTCACACACCTGTAATATTCTTTAGCATATTCAAGTTCAAGGGTTGACTTGCCGTCCGAAGGCACATGCGAGGCGACTGCTTTTATGACATCCTTCAGATATTCCGAGAAAAGCGCAATCTGCTCTGCAGAGCGCGCCTTAGGATCAGTGACAGCCACACTGAAAACAGTTCCCAGTAAAGGGGTTACGGCGAGCTCCTCCTGCGGTATGTAATATTTTGCCTGTGACTTTACGGAAGCAACCGCATCAAGCGAATCCCTGTCCGCAGCCGCCCTGAACAATGTATTGGAAAAAAGGCTCCACACCTGTTTATGATAGAAATACCATTTGCCCTTCCTTGAAATCACATGCAGCTGTATCGCAGAAATGTCAGTCATCATTGAATACAGACGGCTTCCCCCCATCGGAAGTCCCATTGTAACATTGATGTCACGTATATCTTCCGGAATGGAATTGAGCACAGGTACCAGAAGCCCCTCATCCGGTAGCACTACTGCACATCCTGTCCCGTCAGAAGGCACATCACCTATCTGCCCCAAAATGTCCGGCAGCCTCTTGGCCTGTCCTGTTGAAGATGCTACGCTCACGACATTTATATTCGGCAGCGGAAGCTCCCCAGCGGCGTCCCATACGGCAGCCTGCGGAAACTCCCTGACATTTTCCGACATGAAAACAGACGAGCGGTTCTGAGGGTCGCTGATTATCCTGCCGGAATAGTCCCAGCAAAACTGTGCAGTTCCGGCGTCACGAAGTTTCCTCAAAAGAGTTTTCTCACATTCATTCAACGCATTAAGCCCAACAAACACAAAATGAGGAGACTCCCCGAAACACCCGCCGAGCACATCCTCAACCGCACTTGAAACCAGGCGTCCGGCAAGGCTGCGGTAAACCTTTCCCTCATAGGCCAGTCCCTTTCCTTCCAGCACCCTGTTGAAATCCTTATACAGAGGGTAAAGCATGTTCCATATGAGCAGGAAACGGCCTTTCACATCCGGATTGTCAGTATCCAGATTGACTGTCAGTTTTCCTGACATGTCATTGAAATGGCTCAGAAAGCCTTCAATCGCAGCCCTCTGTACAGGGGTCAAATAACTGAAAGTGTCCTGCAGCTGACGGTAATCGGAAACATTGGCGAAAAGCTGCCCCGGATCGACAAGATACTTGTCCACGTCATCGAAATCCCCCAAAATCACATCGCCCCAGAAGACGAATTCATCCAGCGGCTCAGCCTTGGGATTAATGCTCCTGTAACATTCATACAGTTCCAGCAGCAGACGCACCCTGTCCGCCGCCTGCACTCCAGCCACACTGAAGAACAAATCATTGATTGTAATCATCTGCGGAGCAACCATTGGCTTGCTGTCCGGCGCAGCTGCAACCGCATCACAAAGATATTTCCGGAAGAATACCATCGAGCGACGGTTAGGAAAGACAAAGCATCTCCCGCTTATGTCTCCCATCTGATAGAAATGGTCTGCAACCTGTTTCAGGAACGGTATCATATGATATTTTTTTCGTTTTCTCCATTGCCCCGCCAAACTTACGGACCCAGCGCCTACGCACCCGCCCAATACCGGAGCATAAATAACAAAGATAGTCAAATATATCACATTTACGGACAAATTGCCAGCAAACCCGCTACAACCTGCAATACGAGAATCTTTATGCCGATTTTAATGCAGGAATATTTGCAGATAACAGTTTTTTCTTTAACTTTGCAAACGGATTTAAAATTGAATAATTCAAATTTAGACATTATAAACTTTTAAAAAGTAAACTATTATGGTAAAGAAATTCAGATGCATGGTATGCGGCTACATCCACGAGGGAGAGACTGCACCACAGGAGTGCCCGATATGCCACGTAGGCGCAGAGAAATTCGAGGAACTTGTTGAGACAGAGGGCGCCCTCGCATGGGCTGATGAGCACAAGATCGGCGTTGCCAAAGATGTTGATCCGGAAATCCTCCAGGGACTCCGCGACCACTTCAACGGCGAGTGCGGAGAAGTGGGAATGTATCTTGCCATGAGCCGCCAGGCAGACAGGGAAGGATATCCTGAGATTGCAGAGGCCTTCAAGAGATATGCATGGGAAGAGGCTGAGCATGCTGCAAAATTTGCTGAGCTCCTCGGAGAGTGCGTATGGGACACCAAGACCAATGTCGAGAAGAGGATGTATGCAGAGCACGGCGCATGCGAAGACAAACTCCGCATCGCAAGGCTCGCAAAGCAGCACAACCTTGACGCAATCCACGACACCGTACACGAGATGTGCAAGGACGAGGCACGCCACGGCTCCGGATTCCAGGGACTCTACAACAGATATTTCAAGAAATAATCTTGATATACCGATAACAAAAAAGGGCTTGCGCACTTGCGCAGGCCCTTTTTATATTGCCGGACAGACCAGACTTTCAGCTAATCCAAGTCCTCCGCAAAAGCACCATCCGAAACATCATCAGGCCCCTCAAGCTCACCCCACAAAGAGTCCATCTGCCTGCGGTCCTTCTTGGTCGGACGCCCGGTCCCCCTGTCACGCCTAAGGAAAAATGTCTCGACGGGAGCACGCAATTTGGCAAGTTCATCAGCCGGAGTAAGATTCTCCGCATATCCCGGCACAAGAGCAGCCCCTTGACGCTTCTCGACCAATTCAATAACCCTGAATGTATATGTGACTGCACCCTTCCTTGCCGTAAGGACGTCTCCGCGACGAATCATCTTCGAAGGCTTCACATCTGCGCCATTCAAGCGTATCTTGCCTCCCTTGCATGCGTCAGTAGCCTCGCTCCGCGTCTTATAGACACGTATGGCCCACAAATATTTGTCTATTCTGACCTCATCCATACCACGTTCACGCTATGAAGAAAATACACCGCC
>DBLW01000083.1 GCA_002298075.1 Bacteroidales bacterium UBA714
ACTGAGCAGATTAAGGACAACAACAGCACTTTTGATGTCGAGTTCGTGATGGTTCCTTTCGGTTTTGCGCAGGACACTACTATCGTGGTGAGCGACAAGGAGATAAAGAACTACTATGACTCCCATAAGAAGTATTACAGGCAGAATGCGAGCCGTGACATTGATTATGTGGTGTTCGAAATCACTCCTTCGGCTGAGGATATCGAGGCTGCAAACAATGCCATTGCAAATGTATATGAGTCATTTGCCTCTACTGAGAACATGAAGAGTTTCCTGCTTGCAAATTCTGACAGGCAATATGATGCAAGCTGGTATAAGGAAGGTGAGCTGAACAGGATATCAAGGAAAGTCAATGACTATGCTTTCAGTGAGAATGCATCTGTTTCTGAGGTTATTTCAGAAGGCAACACTTTCTATGGCGTCAGGGTAATGGAGAGCGCTATGGTTCCTGATTCAGTGTTCGTAAGCCAGATTTATCTTGAGGGGGATTCCGCTTTGAAGGCTGACTCTCTTGCCGGTGCCGTAAACGCTAAGAATTTCAATTCATTGGCTTCCAAGTATTCTGCAGTTTATCAGGAAGGTTCCGACAAGCAGGGCATGTGGTTGCTTCTGAACAATGCGATGACTCTCCCTGGCTTTGATATGAACGAGCCTTTCGTCATGAATGACCAGAACGGAAAATGGGTGCTCCTTGTAACCGGCAAGACTTCTCCTGTCGCCAAGAAGAGAGTGGCAGTTCTTGAAAAGACAGCCCAGGCAAGCAACAAGACAAGGAATGAGTTTTATGCCAAGGCCAATACTCTTGCTACCAAGTCTGCAGGAAAATATGAGAATTTCCAGAATGCTGTCAAAGAGGACGGTCTGTATGCTTATCCTGTAAGCAAGATGGCTGAGGGAGCGAACAGCCTCAATTCCATCGACAACACCAAGGAGGTAAGCAGATGGGCTTTCGAGGCCAAGGTAGGAGATGTTTCCAACATCATATCCATCGACAACAAGTATTATATCGTGGCTGCCCTCAAGGGAATACATGAGGAAGGTTATACTGACATAAAGGAGGTTTCTCCTGTAATCCGCAACATCCTTCACCATCAGAAACTTGCCGACAAGAAGACAGCTGAGGTTGCAGGCAAGATTGAAGGACTTGCTGATCTTCAGTCGATTGCCGATGCTCTCGGAACTGCTGTAAGCAAAAAGGACGGAATGACTTTCGCTTCCTATGGTCTTGACAATGTGTTCATCGGTGCAGCTTCGGTTGCTGAGGAAGGCAAGGTCTGCGGTCCTCTCAAGGGTCTCAACGGAGTTTATGTCTATAAGGTTACAGGACGTGACAACGGAGCATTCTTTACTGAGGATGATGCAAAGAACCGCAACATGCAGTTGGCTTACTATGCAATGAGGATGTACCGTCCGGTTATGGAAGAGGCTGCTGATGTGAAGAACAATATAGCCCGTTTCTATTAATAGGAATTTCCTTATGAAATATGAAAGGACGTGACCGGCCGGTCGCGTCCTTTTTGTTTGTTTTTTCAATGATTGCAGTATATTTGCCTGTATGAAAAAGAAATGTCGCATATTGGGGATTGGTGCCGTATTGTCTGCGGCTGTTTTTATGTTTTTTCTTTGCGGCTGCATAAGTGACCGCGAGGAAGGGGCGTTTCTGCGTGAGGGGGACATGCTGCCTGACTTTGAGGCCGTAATGAGCGACGGCAGCTGCGTTTCTGGTGAAATGCTGCGCAAACGGGTTTCATGTATAGTGTTCTTTAATACCTCGTGTCCTGATTGCAGGAAAGAATTACCGTCGATACAACGCCTTTATGACGGATATGCCTCAAAAGGGGTGTCGTTTGCCGTGATAAGCCGTTGCGAGGGATATTCCTCAATAATGGATTATTGGGGGAAGAATGGGCTGGAAATGCCCTTTTCTGCCCAAGATACGAGGCGTTTGTATTCCCTTTTCGCAAATTCCGGAATACCGAGAGTATATATGTCAGGAAAGGACGGAATCATCAGGCATGTTTTTGCCGACAATCCCGTCCCTTCTTATGATGAGCTGGAGGCTGCCCTGTCCGGGCTTCTTCAGTAGTTCCCTGTGGCTATACATTGAACAGGAAGTGCATTATGTCTCCGTCCTGGACTACATAATCCTTTCCTTCTATTCCTAATTTGCCGGCTGCCCTGCATGCTGACTCGGATTTGAGGCTTACGAAGTCCTCATATTTGATTACTTCTGCCCTGATGAATCCTTTTTCGAAGTCGGTGTGGATTACTCCTGCCGCCTTAGGTGCCTTGTCACCTTTGTTGATTGTCCATGCGCGGCACTCGTCAGCACCTGCAGTGAAATATGTCCTGAGGTTCAGAAGCGAATATGCGCTCTGGATGAGACGTACCACGCCTGATTCTTCGAGGCCCATTTCTTCGAGGAACATCTGCCTTTCTTCATAGCTTTCCAATTCAGCGATGTCTGATTCGATTTTAGCCGCAATTACAAGTATCTCGGCATTCTCATCCTTTACTGCCTCACGGACCATCTCCACATATCCGTTTCCTGTCTTTGCCGATGATTCGTCAACATTGCAGACATACATTACCGGCTTGTTTGTCAGAAGGAAAAGTTCTTTTGCAAGCTGCTGGTCTTCAGGGTTGTCCAGCTGTACGGTACGGCATGACTTGCCCTGCTCGAGAACGTCCTTGTACCTGGTAAGCAGTTCGAACAGTCTTTTTGCACTCTTGTCTCCTCCTGCCTGGGCCTGCTTCTGTACTTTGGCGAGCCTGTTCTCCACTGTCTCAAGGTCTTTCAGCTGAAGCTCGAGGTCTATCACTTCCTTGTCGCGCACAGGGTCAACGCTTCCGTCAACATGCACGATGTTAGGGTCGTCAAAACACCTGAGGACATGCAGTATGGCGTCTGTTTCCCTGATATTGGCAAGGAACTGGTTTCCGAGTCCTTCTCCGCGGCTTGCTCCTTTTACAAGTCCTGCGATGTCAACTATTTCAACTGTAGCAGGTACCACTCTTTTGGGATTGCACAGGCTTTCGAGAACTTCAAGCCTTTTGTCAGGCACTATTGTGGAGCCTATGTTAGGTTCAATCGTGCAGAAAGGAAAGTTTGCGCTCTGTGCCTTTCCTGAGCTTACGCAGTTGAACAGGGTCGATTTGCCGACATTCGGAAGTCCTACTATACCGCATTTGAGTGCCATATTCTATAGTTTTAAAAATAAATATTTCTCTTTTTTATAAACAGGGTCGCAAATTTACGGAAAGTTTTTCTTTTTCTTATAATCGGCTATGGTGCAAATTGCCACATTTGTG
>DBLW01000178.1 GCA_002298075.1 Bacteroidales bacterium UBA714
TATTCATGGAGATACTCACGCCTGAAAAGGTCTTGATTGAGGCTCAGGTAAGCAAGGTTTCGCTGCCTGCCACAAAGGGACGCTTCATGGTGCTCAAGGGGCATGCTCCCCTGATATCTTCTTTGGAAGAGGGAGACGTGACCTATATGAGCGGAGGTGTCGGCGGAAGTATCCATATAGTTTCAGGCTTTGTGGAAATCTGTGATGACAAGGTTACAATATGTGCGGAGCTATGAGAATGCCGGGAATCATAACGCTTTTTCTTGCTATCTTCCTTTGGGGTGCATCCAGTCCGGCAGCTTTTGCCGGGGATGCTGATGATGACAGTGTGGATGTCGCACACCTGCTGTTTTCCCATATAGGTGATTCATACGGATGGCACATTACGGACTGGAACGGGAAGCACGTATCGGTTCCGTTGCCTTGCATTGTGCGGGGAAGCGGTGGATGGCATGTGTTCATGTCATCTGAAATTGCCCATGGGCACGTATATGAGGGCTTTTTCATTGCAGAGGAAGGGCCTTATGAAGGGAAGATTGTGGAGCTTGGCTCTGACGGTGAAATCATGCGTCCGTTTGACATATCCATAACGAAGAACGTGTGTTCCCTGATGATTGCCAGTGCCCTGCTTCTTGCCCTTGTGCTGCTTTGCGCAAGGTGGTACCGGAAAAATGATGCAGAGAACGAGGCTCCGTCCGGGTTGGCTGCCGCCATGGAACCTCTGATAATGATGGTGAACGACTCTGTTATAAAGGAGAATATCGGGAAGGATTACAGAAGATATGCTCCGTATCTGCTGACTGTGTTTTTCTTCATATTGCTGAACAATCTGCTCGGTATCGTGCCGTTTTTCCCGGGAGGGGCCAATGTGACGGGCAACATTGCCGTTACTTTTGTGCTTGCGATGTGCACTTTCATTGCCGTGAATGTGTTCGGCAACAGGCATTATTGGAAAGAAATACTGTGGCCTGATGTGCCGATGTTCCTGAAGTTCCCTATACCTATTATGCAGGTGATTGAGATTTTCGGGCTTATAGCAAAGCCGTTCTCATTGATGGTCAGGCTGTTTGCAAACATACTTGCCGGGCATGCCATGATTCTCGGTCTTGTGTCTGTCATTTTCGTGACCGTGAAGCTCGGGCCGGTAATAAACGGGCCGATGACTTTCTTCACGATGCTTTTCGGGGTGTTCATGGATTGTCTGGAACTGCTTGTGGCATTCATACAGGCATATGTGTTTACAATGCTCTCCGCCGTCTTCATCGGGATGTCGCGGCAGGAGGAGCATGCGGATTGAAAATATTATTTGGCCGTGAGTTTGGCGGCCGGAAACTAAATTTATAAAGTCATGTTATTATCTACAGTTTTATTGCAGGCTGCCGGGGCGGCCATTTGGGGAAAAGTGGCAGGTGCCGCTGGTGCAGCTGTCGCAGCGATTGCAGCGGCATACGGAATCGGAAAAATCGGCCAGTCTGCCATGGAGGCCATTGCCCGCCAGCCTGAGGCTGCCGGTAATGTCCGTACCAGCATGCTTATCATCGGTGCCCTTGTGGAGGGTGCATGTCTCTTTGCAATCATTGCCTGTCTGCTGGCCATTGTCGTAAAGTAGTGCGATGAATCTGATGTTGCCCGACAGCGGTCTCCTGTTCTGGATGACCGTGATATTCGCAATTGTCTTTTTCATCCTTGCCAAATTCGGCTTCCCGGTGATAACGGGGATGGTCGAGAAGCGTACCCGCAGGATTGATGAGGCTCTCAAGTCCGCACGTGAGGCGGAGGAGTCGCTGGCTGGTCTGGCAAAGGAGCAAGAGGAGATGATGGAGCGGGCGCGTGCGGAGCACGCACGCATCCTTCAGGATGCGGCAGCTGAGCGTGACCGGCTTATTGCCGGTGCTCAGATGCAGGCCGCGGAGCAGGCTGGAAAGCTTTTGGAAGAGGCCCGTGAAAGAATACGTGAGGAGAAGGAGGCCGCTCTGAGGGATGTGCGCAGGGAGGTTGCCAGAATTTCTCTGGAAATCGCCGGGGAGGTCGTGAAGAAAGAGCTTGCTTCCGAAGAGGGACAGAATGAATTTTTGGGAAAGATGCTCGAGGAAATCCCGAGGCTTCAGTCGTAGGGCGGATTATGAATACAGGAGTTATTGCCGCGAGATATGCCCGCGCTTTGTTGGGATATGCGGATCAGAGAGGTTCTGACTGCCGGATTTACGGACAGGCCGTGCGCCTGGTTGAGTATATCCGTGGAGTCCCTATGCTTGGCGAGATGCTGCTGAAGCATCAGGCACTTTCTTTTGACAAGAAGCTTTCTCTGATGGAGTCTGCTCTTGACGAGCCTTTGGATGAGGGCCTTGTGAAGTTTTTGGAACTTGTCCGCAAGAACGGCCGCATGGAGTATCTGCTGAGGATTATGCTGTCTTTCATCAATATGTACCGCAAGGAGAGAAATATCCGTGCAGGGCATCTTGTGACGGCGGTTCCTGTCGTCTTTCTTGCCGAAAAGATTGAGTCGCTGCTCAGCGAAAGGACAGGTGCCCATGTTGTCCTGGACCATAAGACAGACCCGTCCATAATAGGCGGTTTTGTCTTTGAGATGGACGGGTACCGGCTTGATGCAAGTGCCAGAGGCCGTCTTGACAGGCTCAGAAAAGAACTTGTGGAAGAGAACAGCCGTCTTGTCTGAGACGTGGTGTGCCTTGCAGCATGGTCTGCGGGCTTTGTATGAATAGATTAACGATAAAGGATTATGTCAGAACAGATACGCCCGAGTGAAATTTCGGATGTGCTGCTTGCCCAGCTCAGGGATATAGATATGGGACTTCATTTTGAGGAAGTCGGAACTGTCCTGCAGGTCAGCGACGGAGTGGCCAGGATATACGGGCTGCTCAATGCCGAGGCCGGTGAGCTGCTGGA
>DBLW01000044.1:0-785 GCA_002298075.1 Bacteroidales bacterium UBA714
CAGCACGAAGAACACCACCAATGCAATTTCCGATGCAGGAGGCAGGATATGCAGCTCTTCTGCCAGGATTGTCTTTACAGACCGTCCCTCATACCGCCTGTCAACAAGCCAATAAATTATGCAGGCAAGACCTCCTAAGGCAAGCAAGGCATAGAAGCCGCCCTTTCAACAAACATACACACTATGGCAAAAGCCAGCACAGCAATAGCCAGAGCGACACCTGCCACTCCCTGAATCCAGGCTAAAACATCCAGGCAAATGCAGCCGTAAACAGCAACAGAATCAAATTTTCAAATCTTGTCTTCATGGCCATAATGTTTTATTCCGTACAAACTCCCAAGATAGCAAAAGTATCGGCGCATATATGGCATCTGCCCAAATTTATTGAGAAATAAATATGGCTGCTCTCCAACAAAGACACACAAATAAAGCTCCCTGTCTAAAGTATATTATGGAACTTGGCATATACGTGAATTAACATTTGCCTGTTGTCTTTATAATAATCATCATGGAGGATCTCCTGATGGCAAACCCTCCATGATGACTGCCACGCACTCCATATCTGTCAAACAGGATTTTCGGAATCCTCCCGATACGATATGGCTACGTTTTTATGAAAGAAAAAGACGCAACTACAGACGAATGCCCAGCTTCAATCCGAAAAGGAAAGTATCAAGGCCGGGACCGGCGCTAAGATACCGGGACTCAAATCCGCAAAACAATCCGTCGTAAAGCATATATCGGGCTTCTACAGAAAGACTTGCACATGCACGGACATTATAATG
>DBLW01000044.1:1176-5367 GCA_002298075.1 Bacteroidales bacterium UBA714
TCACATATCTTAGGACTTGCACTCACGCTCAAAGAAGTACCCCATGCCTTGTCAGAAGAATAGAGGTTCGTGCACAGGCCGTTCAAAGACAGCGACACAGCAGGGGCAACAGAATACCCGAAAGAGACCTCGCCAATAGTACGCGGACCGAACATCCCTGTCGAATAATAGGACGAGCCGGACACCTCAAACTTATTTTCCTGTGCATCAAGCACAGTCCAATTGCACAAAATGAGCAATAACGGCAATGCTACAGATAATATCTTTTTCATATCAGATTATCTTTCAGATAATAATTCATCTTGATTCCACAATCTTGTGCTGGCATTTGCAATTGCAACACCTGAGGACAAGTCTGCTTTCATCTCTGGACTGACATCAGAATTATCTATGACATCCAATACCTTCTCTGCGTATCTTCCGTCATCAGTCTTGATATCAACAAACTGAAAACCTTCCAATGTGATTTTAAGCACATCCAAAGCATCTGCCTTTTCAGGATTCACAGCCTTAAGACGGCCTATATATTCATCCACGTTGGCTGATTTAACGTAGGCGTCAGTATAAACTTTCATCTCAACCTTAGCTTCTGAAACATTAGGGATAACTTCATTTGCCTCACATCCTGTCAACAATGCAACTTCATCTGCAATAGCCTGAAGCAAAACTTCTTCCGGAAGCTTAAACATTTCTTCTCCATATTTTTCATAAAGATTCAATATAACTTTATTATGAAGAACACCGTCATTGTCATTATTTCCGTCGATATCCAAGTGACTCATCGCAAAAACAGAATCTCTTACTGAACAGAATGTATCATCATCTGATTTTGTCTCAATCTTCTGGACTGAAAAATCTTTTACAATCGACCAAGTCAGAGAAGAAGCATTGATTGCATAGCCGACATTTCCAGTCAAAAGCCCGACACCAGCATCAGCTATGGCAGTCAACAAGACTTGCCACCATTTTGGTCTTGCCTTAGTCACAACCTGCTCTCCGAACAGCTCATTATTAAGAGCCTTAAGATCATTTTTCAGAGCGACAACTTCTGGAGCCTGAGGCTCATCAACTGCGATTACATTCGTCTCCTTGTTAGAACATGAGATGAAAAACATGGCCGAAATAGCCATTACAAAAAAAGATTTGTTCATAATGTTTGATTTTAGTTGTTATTAATTGACAATGGCAACCTGCCATTGCTTTTTACCCATCTTGACAATAGTCATAAAGTCCGGCAGCCCATAAAATTTCGGGGCGCATTGGAGTGGTTGGATGAGCATTCTCCCGGGTAAGTAGAGGTGCGCGTCATCAATCTTTTGAAAAAACAGGGCGGATGAGGTTTGCAGCGGCATGCCCAAAGAGCGGTTCCCATAACGAAAAAACTTTGTGTTCATCGACAGCAAAGGTATGAACACAAAGTTTCATCAAGAAAAATAAAGTTTCACTTTTGACACTCTATTTAACTGATTATCAAGCAGGTCTTAAAAATTTTCTGCGCAGAGAAAAGAAAAGTTTGTCCTAAGACGGCAAATTGACAAGAAGCTTGCGGAGATAGATTCCAAGATTGGTGTCATGCTCACCGATACCGAGTTTCTCCCTTATCGCACTGCTGACATTATAGTGGCTGCGCATATTCATATAAGCACCGACATCCTTTCCCCTGAGACCTATGGCATAAAGGCAGCAGTAGTTGATTTCATATTCGCTTAGATTACAGTCCTTAAGATAAGCAATGAACTCCGGATGACTTCCGGAAAACGCAAGACGGTTCGAATCCATGAAATCTTCCCTGTTGGAAACAAGGGCGTCAAGCTCGTCAGCGGCCTTTTGGTCAACTTCACAATTCTTCGTTATATGTGCGTGCAAGAACTTGTTCAGAATCTCCAGGCGCGATGCAACGACCTTCAAGGCAGCAGAATTGCCATTGTTCTTCTCTTCAAGAAGAGACGCAAGATTGTCACGCTCCCCTTCTATCTGGCAATAAAGAAGACGGTAGCGCTCAGCCTCACTGTCAGAAATCTGTTTCGCAAGATTTAAGATACGCAGACGGCTGCGGTTCCACAATATAAGGCACCCGGACAACAAAACGACAGAAATCACTACTACAGTTGAAAAATTACGTTTTGCCCGTTCGTTGACAGCCGCAAGTTCAAGTTTATAACGGTCTTCCACAAACTTGGTATCCTGTTTGAAAATGGAGCGCTCAACACTATCCTTCAAGACCATATAACTCTCATAGGCATCCAGCGCATCCTTATAATTTTTTGCATCACGATGAATCAAAGAAAGAACAGCATAATGGCGCATTCTGTCGTCAACTGAACTGAAACCATTGTTTCGCGCCATAAGTTTCTCCGCAGTGGCATAGTCTTTCATATGAGAATAAGCCCATGAAACAGTCTGCCAAACGACCAAATCCACGGGAACTACCTCAAGATATTCCTTTATGAACTGCTTCAGGACATCATGAGGCTCATCCATTTCTACAAGCAGAGTCAAATGTACGCTATAATAATCAGATAACAACTTATCGTTTGCATATTGGAGAAGACCTTTGCATATTTC
The DNA here is from genome assembly GCA_002298075.1 of Bacteroidales bacterium UBA714. Classification (GTDB taxonomy): domain Bacteria; phylum Bacteroidota; class Bacteroidia; order Bacteroidales; family UBA932; genus Cryptobacteroides. The sequence continues at coordinate 3,742 of DBLW01000044.1, forward strand.
GGAATAATGCATGGCAGACTCAAAGTCCTCCTCCAAAGTATATCCGTTGATTATACGCAAAAGGCAATTCATATAGCTATGCTGCACTCCTCCTTTCAGGAAAAGTTCGGAAGCACACAGATTCGCCTCTATCATTTTGTCCCAACGGTACAATGACATGTATATATTTCCCTGCGCGACAATAATCCTTGCCCTGGTCAAGATGTCATCCGACTTCTTTCCCAAATCAAGAGCCTTGACAAAGCATTCCATCGCACTCTCATCATCATTTCTGTTCCTGCATATACGGCCCTGATAAAAAAAAAGTACGGAGACGGTCCGTCGGATTGCCATGATGCTCATACCAGTCAATGGCAGGTTGAAGGACTGAGAAATCCGTCGTATCCACATAGTTCTTGTCCAAGGCCATTGCCGTCAGCAATGAATGCTTGGCCTTCTCGGAAGCACATGAAAGACTGTCGGCATTAATACCTTTAAGAACAGACAGAGCACTGTCCGGCCTGGACTCAATATAGCTCTCGACATCCAAAAGAGTCTCCCAATGCTCAGAATGCTTGTGGCAACCAATGCACAAGACCGACAAAAACAATAGAATATAGTTTCTCATAGCTTAAAGCATAACGTCAGAGCACAGCAGCTTCTGACATGACACAACAAATTTATGAATTTATCGAGAAAATACAATACACAAGCCTTGCAGCTTATGCTTTTGCATGCTGCAAGGCCATAGTTTGAAGTATCATAGCCGGAAATACACTTCAAAGAGTGAAGGAACCTTCCGCATAGCAGGAGTCTGAAGAAATCACAAGACGGTATGTCCCGGCAAGACCGGAAACGTCAAGACTCACAACCGAAACACACCCGGTGTCAACCACATCGTGGTCAATCACACGATTGCGCGAATCCACAATCCCTATTGCAGCCGTACCGATGCCGGACACAATGACTTCGACTATGCCTGAACCGGCATACAGCCACGCCTCCACATACGGCCAGTCATCCAAAGAGCGTTCATCACTATAAGGGCCATTAGACACAACTTTCGTTTTAATCGGACTTTTTTCTTTATCTTCAGAACAAGAAAAACACTCCGATTTGATACGTGCATCAGAGATTGAAGCGGAGGCAATAAAAGCCAACAGAGCAAATGCAAAAAACTGTTTCATATAAACATTATTTTTATGGATTAGTATCGCAAAGGTACGTACATAAAGTTTCATCCATAAATATAAAGTTTAATATTTAAACTCTTAAAACATTGTAAATCAATAGTCATTTGTAAAAATTTCGGGAGAGAGAAATATAAAGTTTACTTTTTGAGATTTCCCGCCATTTTTCTCAGATATATCCCGAGATTCCCATCCTCCGAAGACAGTCCAATCTTGCGGCGGATGACTGCGCTCCTGTTGTAATGGCTTTTGTCATTCATCATAAATCCTATTTCATTTCCACGGAACCCCAATGCCAGAAGCACGCAATGGTCAAGTTCCCAACAATCCAAGCCCATCGAATACAGCCTCTGCGAGAAACCCTGATTATTCTCCATGAACGACCCGACAAGGCCTGCAATGAAAACCTCACGCGCGGACAACACCGCCCCCAGTCGTATTTTTGCACCCATAGTGC
>DBLW01000180.1 GCA_002298075.1 Bacteroidales bacterium UBA714
TGCCGTTCCGCTGCATGATGCCGCATCGTAGTTGTCCAGTCCGAGTGCTTCGGCCCAGGTGCTTTTCTGCCAGCCGTTCATGTCCTTGGGACATTTGGTCACGATGATTATGTCTGCGGCGTCAATTCTTTCCGGCAGGTCGCGCAATCTTCCGACAGGTATGAGATGGTCATTGAAGACTGGCCTGCCGCAGTCAATCAGCACGATTGAGACTCCTGCTTTTATAGCCCTGTGCTGGAATGCGTCATCAAGAATTATGAGGTCCGCCTTTGCCATCTCCTTGTCACGGCATTTGCGGGCTTTCTTGGAGGTCTTGAGCTTTTCGGGGTGCGTCAGAAATTCACATCCCTCTTTTCTTGACTTGTCAACAGCTACAGTGACATCCGGGAACTTTTTCTTTATCTGAAGCGGCTCGTCTCCGTAGTCCGTTGCGGTTCCGTTTGATATGACCTGCTGGAAGCCCCTGGTCTTTCTCTTGTAGCCCCTTGACAGCACGGCTATGTTCATGCCGCGCAGCTCATCGTCGTTGAGAAGTGTCCTGAGCAGCATTTCCGTGTGCGGGGTCTTGCCTGTGCCGCCGACGGTCACGTTGCCTACGCAGATGGAAGGCACGTCAGGTGTGTAAGTCTTGCGGATTCCGCAGTCGTACAGCAAGTGACGTATCTTGAGCACGAGCCAGTATGGAAAGAGCAGTATTTTGTCTGTCATAATTCTTTCATTCTGAAAAAGAGGGTGCAAAATTACTCAAAAAATTGTCAGCCATGCCAAATTTTAAGATAAACAGGGGTCTGGCATCAAAGTCCGGGTGCTGTCAAAGCCCATATACATTTGCGGCTTCGGGAGCATCTTCACCTCCCCAGCGTTCCGCAATGCCGTCAAGTGTGCTGAACAGTTCCTGCGGGTCGTTGAGGGTGACGAGCCTGAGCCTTGTCTCCTTGAAGTCCGGAAGTCCTTTGAAATAGCATGACAGATGGCGGCGCATCTCGAGTATGCCGACACGCTCCCCTTTAATTTCCAGCGATTTTGCCAGATGCCTCTTGGCAAGGCTGACCCGGTCTCTGACGCTCATCTGCGGAAGCTGCTCCCCCGTGTCAAGATAATGCCTTATTTCCTTGAATATCCACGGATGCCCGTAGGTCGCGCGCCCTATCATTATTCCGTCAACGCCATAGCGGTCGAATGCGTCTTTGGCCTTTTGCGGAGAGGTAATGTCACCATTGCCTATTATAGGTATGTGCATGCGGGGATTTTCCTTTACTTTTCCTATCAGTGTCCAGTCGGCTTCACCTGTGTACATCTGGCATCTGGTGCGCCCGTGTACGGTCAGTGCCCGGATGCCAGCATCTTGCAGCCTTTCAGCCAGTTCCACGATTATTTTTGAGTCTTCATCCCATCCCAGGCGGGTCTTGACCGTGACGGGCAGCTTTACGGCATCTACGACGCGGCGTGTGATTTCCACCATCTTGTCCGGTTCGCGCATCATCCCGGATCCGGCTCCGCGGCGTGCGATTTTGTTGACCGGGCAGCCGAAGTTTATGTCCACCAGGTCTGCTCCGTGTCCTCCGGCAATTTCAGCCGCCTTTTCCGCCATTACCGCCGCGTCAACCATCGCTTCCGGGATATTCCCGTATATCTGGATTCCTATGGGAGTTTCATAGTCATACGTCACGAGTTTTTCGAGAGACTTTCTCGCGTCGCGTATAAGGCCGTCTGAGGAAATGAATTCCGTGTACATCATGTCAGCTCCGAATTCTTTGCATATGAATCTGAATGATGCGTCTGTGACGTCTTCCATCGGCGCCAGCAGCAGAGGCCTGTCTCCCAAATCTATATTTCCTATTTTCATGTCGTATTGTCTTTATCTGTATCCGTGCGGGCGGCAAAAATACAAAAACCTCTTCAGAATTTGTGTTCTCATTTCCAATTTTGTAGCTTTGTGCCGTTTTAGCTCTCCTGAATGCGGCCATTCGGAACAGGACGTTCCTTAATCGCTGCGCAGAGGGGAATTGTTTGGATTATAGTAAATTACAATAAATGTACATGGCAAGAATTTCGACAATCGGTGTGCTTACCTCAGGTGGTGATGCTCCGGGAATGAATGCGGCAATACGTGCCGTGACAAGGGCCGCCATATATAACGGCTGGAAAGTGAAAGGTATTTACCGCGGATATGAAGGCTTGATAAACAATGAGATAAAGGATTTTACCTCGGAAAGCGTCAGCGGTACAATCAATCGCGGAGGCACTATCCTCAGGACTGCGAGGAGCAAGGACTTCATGGATGAGGCGGGAAGAGCCAAGGCATATGAGAACATCAAGGCAGCCGGTATAGATGCGCTTGTGGTGATAGGAGGCAACGGTTCGCTTGCCGGAGGACAGATTCTTGCAGCGGAATATGATATCCCTTGCGTGGGGCTTCCAGGCACTATCGACAATGACCTTTACGGGACCGACACGACCATAGGGTACGATACGGCATTGAATACTATCATGGACTGCGTTGACAAGATACGTGATACGGCCAATTCGCATAACCGCATTTTCTTTGTCGAGGTAATGGGACGTGATGCCGGCTTCCTCGCACAGAATGCCGCCATTGCGACCGGAGCTGAAGCCGCGATTATTCCTGAGGACAAGACGGATGTCGACCAGCTTGCCTCTTTCATCGGAAGGGGAGTGCGCAAGAGCAAGAACAGTTCCATTGTGCTTGTGTCCGAGAGCAAGAAGGACGGTACTGGCGGTGCCAGGTATTATGCCGACCGTCTCGTGCATGAATATCCTGAGTTCGAGGCGCGCGTGACTATCCTCGGCCATCTTCAGCGTGGAGGTGTCCCGACTGCCCAGGACCGCATTCTCGCAAGCCGCCTGGGAGTAGCCGCAATCGAGGCTCTCAAGGACGGCCAGCGCAACATCATGATTGGTGTGAAGGATGACCAGATTGTATATGTGCCTTTCAACAAAGCCATCAGAATCGACAAGCCTATAGACCGTGAACTGATTAATGTTCTGAATGTACTGTCAATCTGAGACGGTTGTTCCAATATTTAGTAGCTGCTCCTGCCCTGGAATTCAAGTGGTTAGGGGCAGCTGTCGTTTTGCGGTAGACAGGGGATGAGGGCACCGGCATCATTGGGTGCAGGACAATTTGCAACAGAAATGCGCCGATTCGGTTGCATTTTTCCGTATTATGATTAATTTTGTGTCGATTTTTTAATAACACTTATTCATCATGAAAATATCATCAAAATTTTTAGCTCTTCTTCTTGGAGGAGCAGTGCTCGTGGCTGGCTGCGAGGAAAAGAATACCGGAAACGGCAAAAACGAAGGAAACAACGGGGAGCAGGCCGTGCTTTTCCTTGACGGTTCTGCTTCTGAAACAATAGAGATTGGCGGGGAATCCCAGACAAAGACATTGCAGGTTGCTTTGTCAAAGGCTCTCGAGGAAAACTGCGGTTTCACTCTTGAAGTCGATGAGTCGCTCTTGGGAGGACGCACTCTGCTTCCGGCAAATCTGTATAGCCTTGAAGGTGCGGACAAAATAACTGCCGGCGCCACAAGTGCGGAAAAGACTCTTACGGTAAAGACACATATTGTATCGGAAGATACTGAATATGCGCTTCCGCTCAAGCTTGCCAAGGCTGGTGAGGGTGATTTTGTGGTAGATGAGGACAAGGCTTCGTATGTCCTTGTGGTGAAATATGCCAAATATGAAGCTCCGGATGTTACGGACGGATTGGCAATGTTCTCGGGAAGAAGCGGCCTTGTCAACAACGCATTCAATCAGGAACTGAGGGACTTCACTTTTGAAATCCGTTTCCAGATCGAGAATTTCGGCAGGAATTATGCTGGTGACCAGACTGTCGGCCGCAACCGCGACGTTTTCTATTTCGGCGGACATGTCATAGCACGTTTTGAGGACCCTAACAACAGCAACACTCCTGGGCTTACGCAGCATTCTCAGGTGCAGTTCCAGGGTGGCGGGGATCAGCCTAACTGCTTTAACCCGGCATACCGTGCAGAGTATTCTTTCGAGGCGGAAAAATGGCAGCATCTTGCCATAACGCATAATTCAGAGGACGGTCAGATTTACATGTATATGAACGGTCAGAGAATAGAGATGGAGCAGAATCCTGGCTGGTTCAAGGACAAGTTCGGGGCGGATAATCTCGATAATTATAATTTCCAAAAGCTTTCTATTATGGGTGGCGCTTTCGCTATGGAAGGAAATGTTGAGCATCAGCTTAAGGCTTTTGATTATTGGGGAGACTGCAAGGTGCTTTGCTCTGAGGCGCGCATATGGTCTGTTGCCAGAAACGGGCAGGAAATTGCAGATAACCTCGGGAAATCTGTTGACCCTAACTCAGAAGGCCTCGTGGGCTATTGGAACATGACAAGGCATTCTGCCGTTGAATCTGACGGCAAGACGATATTCCGTGACCTTACCGGCAACGGACATGATCTGGAGACGACCCAGGCAATCACATGGATTGACAATGCTTCTGCATTTGTCGAGGCGACTCCTTGGCCGGCAAACTGATAAACGGCAGTTATTACCGTTTGGAAATTTATTTGTTTTTGGCGGGATACTTAATGTGTTCCGCCTTTTTTGACCACATATTATGACACGGAGATTTTTGTTTGCGGCGGTTTGTGCGGCTGCAATGCTGACGGGCTGCAAGCCTGAAGTCCTGCCCGGGACGGATGGTCCTGACGAAGTGAAGATTGATGACTCTGTTTTGAAGCTGGAGTCGTTTTCTTTCCTCAAGTCCGTAAATTCTTCACTTAAGGATGATGTGACGACGGTGATTTCGCAGGTCTGCGTCGATGACGGTGCGGGTATTCCTTATTATGTGAACCCGAGGGCGCTTGTGGCCTCTTTTGATGTATTTGCCTGTGAGAGTGTCAGTGATGTTGAGGTAAGTGCAGGTGTGCAGGGGGGAGAAACATTCAAGACGCTTGCAAGCGGCAAGACGGCGGCGGACTATATGCGTCCCGTGACCATAAGGCTGTCGGCGGTGATGGACGGCAAACCTATCTTCCGTGACTATTCGTTCAGATTCCATAATCTGAATACAGGCGTACCTGTGCTTTATTTGTTTACGCCTGACGGCTCAGCGATTGCAAGCAAAGATGTATGGACTCAGGACTGCATCATTTATCTTGATGCCGTAGGGAAAGCCGATTCTGACGGGACTGCTTACGAGGAGGATTATTATGGGGAGACTGACCAGCTCAAAGGGCGCGGAAACACGACATGGGGATGGAACAAGAAACCTTATGCCGTCAAGCTCGGCGAGAAGGCCGGGTGGCTCGGCATGCCTAAGCACAAGCGTTGGGCCTTGCTTGCCAACTCGATTGACAAGTCCTTGATCCGCAACCGTCTGGCCTTTGAAATCGGAGCAAGATGCGACGGGCTTGAGTGGACTCCGCGCAACCGTTTTGTGGAAGTCGTCATGAACGGGAAGCATCAAGGCTCTTATCTGCTGGTCGAACAGATAAAGACGGACAAGAACAGGGTGCCGGTGCCGAGCGGAAATGACGCCCTTGACCCTGCCAAGGGAGGCGGCCCGTCCGCAGATCCTTCACAGATGGGTTTCCTCATGGAAATTGACAGGTATTGGGGCAGCATGTCGTTCGAGGCGTCCGAATTCTGGTGGCCTTCAAAGCGCTATAGCGGAAGCGGTACCACGACAAACTATAACGCTGACATGGTGTCATGGGCAAGATGGCAGTCGTACAGGACAAATTATTATGACGGAAGGCTGAAGTTCAACTTCGGGCTGAAAGACCCTGATGACGGGGCGCTTTTCAATACGTCATCCTTGCAGTTCGGGTATATACGTGACTATGTCATTGAGACGGAGAAATCTGTACTGCAATATCCTCATGACCTGTCCAGGCTTGATGTGGATTCTTTCATAGACTATTGGCTTGTGTTTGAACTGGCTATGAATCAGGAACCGAACAATCCGGGAAGCTGCTACATGTACAAGAAGCCAGCTTATGATGGCGGGAAATTGTTTGCGGGTCCTATATGGGACTTTGACTATGGCACTTTCAATGTGGATTTCACTGACGGGGGACTTTATCCGAACAAAAGCAATAATTTCCTTAATCTCAATACATTGTGGTATGTCGGTCTTTTCGAGAATGCTTCGTTCCGCAATGCTGTCAAGGCACGCTGGTCGGCGTTGAAGCCTAATCTGGATATGGATGAGTTCATAGAGCAGAACAGAGCCTATATAAAGAAGACGGCGCAGCTGAATATTTCCCTGTGGCCGGACATGAATGACAGCGGGGACCCTAACGGTGAGCGTTTCATGAGCACGGATGAGGCGATAAGCAGGGTCAAGAGCAATCTGAACAGGCGTATCTCCGACCTTGATCGCCTGATTTCTCAGATGCCGTAATGTCGTGGCCTTGCTTGCTGTGACATTGGATATTCTTCTGGGGGGGCTGCCGCAAATGCCGGCAGTCCTCCTTTTGTTTGTTACGGTGATTGTCGGGACAGCCGTGGCGGTATAACAGATTCGTCATGCAAATGAATTCATCCGGCATCCGTATTGAGTTGTCTCCATGCCGGGGAATAATTGCTGATGATTTCCGGTAAAAACGGTAAAATTTTGACAAACAAAAAATTATTCCTATCTTTGCGCCCCCTATGTGGTATAGGGATCGCATTAAATTTATTAAGTATTAACCATTTAAAAGTACAAGATGGACACACAGAGCTACAAAACGGTATCCCTCAAAGCTGGTGATATCAAGAAGGAGTGGGTTGTGATCGATGCTACCGACTTGGTGCTCGGACGTCTTGCTGCCAGGGTGGCGCTCGTTCTTCGCGGTAAGAACAAACCGTCTTTCACTCCGCACATGGATTGCGGTGACAATGTCATCATCCTCAATGCGGACAAGATAAGGCTCACCGGCAAGAAGATGACCGACAAGGTGTACGTGCGCCATACCGGATATCCGGGCGGACAGCGTTTCAGCACCCCTAAGGAGATTCTCGCAAAGAAACCTACCGAACTCGTAAGGATGGCTGTCAAAGGCATGCTTCCTAAGAACCGTCTCGGCGCGAAGCTCATCAACAACCTTTACCTCTACACAGGTAACGAGCATCCGCATCAGGCGCAGAATCCTAAAACAATTACATTAAACGAAATTTAAGCAGAGCATGAAAGTAGTAAACGCCCTTGGAAGACGTAAATCAGCAGTCGCACGCGTTTATGTCGTGCCTGGTAAAGGTAACATTGTGATTAACGGCCGTGACCTCAATGACTATTTCAAAGAGGACACTCTCCGTTACATTGTCAACCAGCCTTTTGAGGTTACAGGCACTGCAGCTCAGTTTGACGTTAAGGCAAACCTCGACGGAGGTGGAATCAAAGGTCAGGCAGAGGCTTTGAGACTCGGTATCGCCCGCGCACTTTGCGAGGTTGACAAAGAGGCTTATCGTCCTGCGCTTAAGGCCGCCGGATTCCTTACACGTGATGCACGTGAAGTCGAGCGTAAGAAGCCTGGTCAGCCTGGCGCACGCAGACGTTTCCAGTTCAGCAAACGTTAATATTTGCTGCCTGATTTACAAATCAGTACAGTCCGGTGCCAAATCATGGGACCTTCACGGAAGATGCGAATCTTCGGGAGCTGCCTGATGATTGCCGTGGCTGCGGAAAATCTCGGGGACCGGCAATGCCGCTGCTCCGGATTGATGAAAAGAGACCCTCAGGCGAAGGCAACAGCCTGTGAGGCCAATTAAAAAACAAAAGAAAACAAACAAGACAATGCCAAGAACAAATTTCCAAGAATTGCTTGATGCAGGTGTTCACTTCGGACACTTGGCGAGAAAATGGAACCCTAAGATGGCACCATACATCTTCGACCAGAAGAACGGGATCCATATCATCGACCTGCATAAAAGTATAGTTAAAATCGATGAGGCTGCAAATGTACTCAAACAGCTTGCACGTTCAGGCCGCAAGGTACTCTTCGTAGCCACAAAGAAACAGGCAAAGGAGATCGTTGCTGAGAAGGCAGGATCCGTAAACATGCCTTACGTGACAGAGAGATGGCCGGGCGGAATGCTTACAAACTTCCCGACTATCCGCAAGGCTGTCAAGAAGATGAATACCATCGACAAGATGATTGAGGACGGTACTTTCGATACTCTCGCAAAGCGTGAGCGTCTCCAGGTTACCCGTCAGAGAGCTAAGCTGGAGAAGAACCTCGGTTCAATCAGGGACCTCAGCCGTCTCCCTTCAGCACTTTTCGTAGTGGACGTACAGAAAGAGATGAATGCCGTAAAAGAGGCAAATCGTCTTAACATTCCGGTTATCGCTATGGTTGATACTTGTTGCGATCCTACTCCGATTGATTATGTGATTCCGGCAAATGACGATGCGGCAAAATCTATAGCACACATCATGGAGGTGCTTTGCGGCGCCATCAAAGAGGGATTGGACGAAAGGAAGCTCGAGAAGGAGAAAGAGACACCTGAGCAGGCAGATGAGAAGCAGGCAGGAAAGAAGCTGCGCGCACGCAAGGGCGCAGTAAAGTCTGAGGAGGCTCAGGCTGTGGCACCTGCTGCTGAGGCTGCTGTTGCAGAGTAATCTTAGGTTATCAATTCTTTAAACATCTTACAAAATGGAGATTAAAGCAGCTGACGTTGCAAAGCTTCGTCAAATGACCGGTGCAGGTATGATGGACTGCAAGAAAGCACTTGTTGAGGCCGAAGGCGATTTCGCAAGGGCGCAGGAAATCATCCGCGAGAAAGGCAAGCTCGTAGCAGCCAAAAGGGCTGACCGCGAGACTTCAGAAGGTGCTGTGATCGCTAAGGTAAACGGTGGCAAGGCCATCGTGGTAGCCCTTGGATGTGAGACTGACTTCGTTTCGAAGAATGCTGAGTTCCAGGCTCTTGCAGAGGCTATAGCTGAAACTGCAATTGCAAACTTCCCTGCTGACGTTGAAGCCCTCAAGGCTTGCGTCCTTGCTGACGGCAGAACCGTTGAGGCTGCTGTTACTGAGCAGACAGGAAAGACTGGTGAGAAGCATGTCATCGTAGGCTACGAGAAAGTCGAGGCACCTTTCATCTCATCTTATATCCACAAGATCAATGGCAAGCTCGCTTCTGTTGTCGGCTTCAGCAAGGAGTTCGATTCACAGGTTGCAAAGGGAGTTGCCATGCAGGTCGCTTCTATGAACCCGGTTGCCGTTTCAGCGGCTGACTGCTCTCAGGAGGTAATCGACAACGAGCTTAAGGTCGCTGTTGACAAGACCAAGGAAGAGTTGGTTCAGAAGGCTGTAAACGCAGCTCTCGACAAGGCAGGCATCAACCCTGCACATGTTGACAGCGAGGCTCACATCGAGTCCAATACTGCAAAAGGCTGGCTCACTCCGGAGCAGGCTGAGCAGGCACGCGAGATCATCAAGACTGTTTCTGCAGAGAAGGCAGCCAACCTTCCTGAGCAGATGGTCCAGAACATCGCTAAGGGCCGTCTTCAGAAGTTCTTCAAGGAGCAGACTCTTGAGGAGCAGGGTTATCAGATGGGTGACGGCAAGACCCCTGTAAAGGATGTTATTGCCGCGGCAGACAAAGAGGCAAAGATTCTTTGTTTCAAGAGACTCTCTCTCAACGACTGATAGCAGTTTCTGCAAATTATACAAGGATGTCCTTAAACGGGGCATCCTTTTTTTTGCTCCTTTTAGCAGATTGCAATGGAAAATGGTTTAAATATCGGGCAATTGCTTTTGGGATGCATTCGGTAAAAATCAGACGCATTTTTTAAACCGTTTTATGATAAATGGATAGGCACGGTATAAAATGGTACTGGCTCAATGCATAACTGACCATCCTTCCAATTTGTGCCATGGCCAGGGAAAGGTCCGGATCGGAATATATGAGAGGAGACCTGGGATAGAACCTGGCAGGGGCTTAAATTCCCGGTCTTATCTCAAAATCATCAGCTGCCCTCTGTTCTCTTGTGGAGCGTGATTGTTTTATTTTCAGTGTGTTATTGAATCACAGCGCCCCTAAAATGGGGAGTTGTGTGTCGGGAATGTGCCGGGAATGTGCCGGGAACCAGATGGTTATGCGCACTGTTTGCGGATGGTTTTCCATGCCAGGAGAGCATAGCATGCTATAAGGGCTGTGTGTGCTCCGAGTTTTGCAAGCATGGGACCGTAGCTGTCGGTCCGGATATCTGCGAAGAAAGCGCTGTCTATTATGAGCGAAAGTCCATAGACTGCTCCCATAAGGATTACGATTGCTGAGATGCGTCCCCATCTGTACGGTATAGGGTAATGTCTGGAGCCGAGCCATGAGCTTATCGCGAACATGACAATATAGCTTGCGAGATGTCCGTAGGCGGCGGCCCAGTATGAATACTTCGGCATGAACACCACTATTATCACGGTTGTTACGGCAAGTCCTGCGAGAGTAATCCATATCGCCATGTCGGTCTTGCCCGAGAGTTTGTACCACATGGATACGTTGTAGAGCATGCCTAATATCATATATGACAGCAGCATTACGGGAACGACTCCCACGGCAGAACGGAACTGCGGGCCGAGAATTAGGGCTATTATGTCGATATAAAGTATTACCCCGAGGAAAACGAGTCCGCAGAATGCGGTGAAGTACTCCTGTACGGATGCATAAAGCTCCTTTGAGCCTTTGTCCTTGGCTTTTCTGAAGAAGAACGGCTCGGCTGCATATCGGAACATCTGGATGAACAGGTTCATTATCACGGCGAGCTTCACAGCGGCTTGATAAATGCCCAAGCTTGATCTCCATGCATCCGCATTCGTGTCGAAATATCTGAACAATATCCTGTCGACGAAGTCATTAATCACTCCGGGGAGAGAGGCTACCATGAGAGGCAGGGAATAAGCAAGCATCTGTCCAAGCAGTTTCCTGTCGAGACGGAAGCTCAGTTTCATGAAATCAGGAATGAACAGCAGGCCGCATACGGCGCAGCTTATGAAGATTGCGAAGATGACATAGCTGAAATCAGGTGCGGCAGGAATGAAATGCAGCAGCCATATGTCAGATGCCGTCAGTTCCGCCACAGGGATTCCCGTCTCAGCCGCGACTTTTGCGCAATAGCTCGGGAAAGGGATGAACAGCAGCAGGTTGGCAA
>DBLW01000106.1 GCA_002298075.1 Bacteroidales bacterium UBA714
GGCATCAAGTTCATGATGAAGCTTCCGGGCCTTGACCAGGTAGTGATGAACAAGATACGCGCGGAGCTTGTGAATGCATTCGGAGGAGAGTTCTACGAGGTCATAATCGGAGGTGCGGCTTTCAACAAGGAAGTCGAGGCTTTCTTCAAGAAGATGGGATTCCCGTTCACCGTGGGATACGGCATGACAGAGTGTGCGCCAATCATCACCTATGATGACTGGCAGAAGTCGAAGCTGTATTCATGCGGAAAGGCAGCTCCTAATATGGAAATAAAAATAGATTCTTCAGACCCTGAGAATGTTCCGGGCGAGGTGCTGGTGAAAGGCGCCAATGTCTTCCTCGGCTATTATAAGAATGATGAGGCTACCTCAGCTGTTCTCGGTGGTGACGGATGGTTCCGTACAGGCGACATGGGAGTCATTGACAGTGATGGCGCGCTATTCCTTAAGGGACGCTCAAAGTGCATGATTCTCGGACCGAGCGGACAGAACATTTATCCGGAGGAAATCGAGACTGTGATAAATACGCGTCCGTATGTGATTGATTCTCTTGTGATTGAGGATGACGGCGGGCTTACTGCCCTGATTTATCCTGATTTTCCTCAGGGCGAGGCAGACGGAATGCCGCAGGAAGTCTTCAGCAAATTCATGACGGATTCTCTTCCGGAGCTAAACAAGGAGCTTCCGAACTATGCGAGAATCAAGAAGATTGAAATCATGCCGGAAGATTTTGAGAGGACTCCGAAGAAGAGCATAAAAAGATACCTCTACCAGAGGTAACTGATACAGAATTGAATATGAACAAATTTGACCAAAGCTACATAGAGATGGCTGCAGTATGGGCGAGGAACTCATATTGCAAAAGGCGTCAGGTAGGGGCGCTGCTCGTGAAAGACAGGATGATAATATCGGACGGCTACAACGGCACGCCCGCCGGTTTCGAGAACAATTGCGAAGACGCTGACGGCGTGACCCGTCCTTATGTCCTGCATGCTGAGGCAAATGCGATAACTAAGGTCGCCAAATCGGGCAACAGCAGCAGCGGTGCAACGTTGTATGTGACCGCTGCTCCTTGCCTTGAATGTGCGAAGCTCATCATCCAGGCTGGCGTGCGGAGGGTGGTCTATCGGGACGAATACCGTCTTACGGATGGAATCGACCTGCTGCGTACTGCAGGAGTTGAAGTTGAACAGGTGGACTGACAGGCTGGAGGGGATGGTTGATATGAAGAATTTTTATGCCGGTGCTGCAAAAATGCTCCTTGGCTTTGTGATAGGAGTGCTGATTGTCTTTGTCGTAAAGAATTTCCGTCCAGCGAAGAGGTTTGACGGGGATTATGAGAGATGGCGCAAGCTTAATCTGATTCTTGAGCAGGTCGAGAAGAATTATGTTGACACGATTGACAAGGCCGGAATGACGGATGCTGCCGTGGTGGCCGCACTTGCAAAGCTTGACCCGCACTCTGTATATCTTCCCCCTGTCAAGCTCACGGAGTCGGAGACTGCGCTTGCCGGCAATTTTGAGGGAATAGGAATCCAGTTCAATGTGCCTAATGACACTGCCGTCGTGTTGAGCGTCATCCCGGGGGGACCGTCCGAGAAGGCTGGCCTTAGCCAGGGTGACCGTATCATAAAGGTAGGAGACAAGATAATTGCCGGAACCAGGACGCCGCAGGACAGCATGGTGCGTATGATGAAGGGGCCTTCCGGCTCAAAGGTCAAGATAACCGTAAGCCGGAGCGGTACTTTGATTCCTTTCGACATCACCAGGGCCAAGATTCCTGTACATTGTGTGGATGCGGCTTTCATGGCCGATGATTCTACTGGCTATATAAAGCTTTCAAAGTTCACGAGAACAACATATAAAGAGTTCTGCGATGCCAAGGACAAGCTTCTTGCAGACGGTATGACACGTCTTGTATTTGACTTGAGGAACAATACAGGAGGGTACCTCGACCAGGCCCTGCTGCTTACTAATGAGTTTCTCGGCAAGGATGACCGTATAGTGTATATGGAAGGCTTGAACAGGCCGCGCCAGAATTTTGATGCGGACGGGAATGGTACAATGAAAGATATAGCCTTGGCCGTACTGATTGATGAGGGAACGGCCTCTTCGAGCGAGATTTTTTCCGGTGCAATCCAGGACAATGACAGGGGAGTGATAGTGGGACGCCGCTCTTATGGAAAGGGGCTGGTGCAGGAGCCTGTGAATTTCACAGACGGCTCAGGGATACGCCTGACTGTGGCCCGTTTCTATACTCCGTCCGGCAGGTGCATCCAGAAGCCGTATGGAAAGAACTATGAGTACGATATCTATGAGAGGTATGCCCATGGTGAGATGGTATCTGCAGACAGCATGAAAGTGGATACTACAGTGGTTTATCATACTGTCAAGGGACGTCCCGTATATGGCGGTGGAGGAATCGTGCCTGATGTATTCGTGCCGATGGACACGACAAAGGCCACGGGATTCTATATCAATTGCAACAGGAAAGCCACGGCCATGCGCTTTGCCTCTTCAATGTTCGACAAGTATAGGAAATCCCTGTCCGTGATTGATGATTTCGCAGAGCTTGAACAGTATCTCGACGATATCGGACTTGAGGACCGTTTCTTGGATTATGCCTCGCGCGTGGATGGGATAAGGCCGTCCAAAAGCGAATGGGAAGAGACGCGCAGCTATATGATGCCGCAGCTAAAAGCGCTCGTCGGACGTTATTCAAAACTGGATGATGAGGCATTCTACCGTTTCTATATGCCTATTGATGACACGATAGAGGCAGCCATGGAAAGTTTAGGGCAAGTCCGTCCGGGGAAGTAGCTTAAAGAAGCGGAGCGAACAGCCTTACTACAGACTGTATCAGCTTCTGATGCCAAGGGCGGATGTTCCATTGCCCGATTGTTATTTCCTTGCATTGTGCAAGATCCCTGAGAAAAATCGCCTTGTTCTCCTTGGCGATTTCTTCGTTGTATATGTAGGAGTTTATCTCATAGTTCAGTTCAAGGCTGCGGTAGTCCATGTTTGCCGAGCCTATCACCGAGAGATAGTCGTCACAGACAAGTGTCTTTGCATGTATGAAGTTTCCTCCTTTCTCGAATATGCGTATTCCGGATTCAAGGCACTCTTTGTAATACGACTTGTTGGCAGGGCCCATGAAGCACAGGTCGGCCTTTGCCGGAAGCATAAGCTTCACATCGCAACCCTTTATTGCGGCTGATTTGAGTGCCTGCATAAGAGGCTCCGGCGGCACGAAATATGGTGTCTGGATATAAAGGTAGTCCGCGGCGTGATGGGCTGTCCACACTACGCCCATGTGCAGGATAGGGAACTGTCTGTCCGGTTCGTCTGGGATAATCTGCACGAGCTTGCGGTCGTGGGTCACTCTGTCCTGAGGGAAAAAAACGTCAAAATCGCCGTCTATGGTACCTCCTGATGTTATCCATGAGTTCAGGAAGCAATATTGGAGCGCTGCAACCGCATTCCCGGTAAAGCGCGTGTGGGTATCCCGCCAGCGGAAAAAATAATCGTCGCCTATGTTCATGCCTCCGGTATAGCCGATTTTTCCGTCAATTACGACTATCTTGCGGTGATCCCTGTAATTGAACTTTGACAGGATGAAGCTGTTGGGGTTCGTGAATTTGACGATTTCCACTCCGGCCTCTTTCATCTCATTGTAATAGCTGGGCCAAATCGTTATGTTGGCGATGTTCTCGTGTATGAATCTGACTTTGACTCCTTCTCTTGCCTTCTGCATGAGAAGTTTCTTTATCTTTTTGCTGCCGTCGTCCTTCAGGAAATAAAAGTATTCGAAATGGATGTGGTGTTTGGCATTGAGAAGGTCGTTTACCAGGGCTTCAAGCTTCCTGCCTCCTGACGTTATGATTTCTATTTCGTTATTGTCACATACCGTGAGGCCGCTGTCCTTTTTCAGCAGGCGGCTAAGGTTGCGGTATTCCGGCCTGATGTTCTGTTCCTGTGAATCTCCGAACAGCAGTTCTTTTGTGCTGCTGCCAGTCCGGCTATCAAAGGTTTCGAGAAATCTCCTGTTGCGCTTCTGGAAAATCCCCGGCTTGCGGAAATTGAGCCCGAAGACTATGTAAAGCAGCAGGCCCACTACCGGCAGTATGCCGATAGTCAGAATCCAGGCTATCTTTCTGCCTGAATCCTGATTGTCGTTAAGAATCACCAGTATGGCTCCTATTATAAGGAAGCCGCTGATTACCGATATGGCTATGGATAGGAAACCGCTCATCTGTGGAAATTTTCAATATGCCAAAATAACGGAAAGGCTGCAAAAAGCCAGCCAAGCTTAGCTCCCGTTGCCGGTCATGACATATGTCGAGGCCGGTTTGGCACAGTCCGCAGCCATCCCTCGTGTCAGTCTATGCGCTTGCAGATCAGCGTGGCGGAAGTCACTGACACCACTTCCACTTCGCAGTAGTCTCCGGCCTTTTCACCGCGTGACGGGAACACGCACATCTTGTTGCTGCTTGCCCGGCCGCATAGTTCCTCCGCATTTTTCTTTGACGCGCCTTCAACGAGCACTTTCAGACGTCTTCCGATTTCTTTCTCGTTGCTCTTGAGGCTCATGCGTCCCTGAAGCGCGATAATCTCATTGAGCCTTTCTGTCTTGACCTCATAAGGGATGTCATCAGGATATTTTCTGGATGCAAGTGTGCCTGGACGTTCCGAGTATGCGAACATGAAAGCCGAGTCGAAGACCACTTCCTCCATAAGTGACAGTGTGTCGGCATGGTCCTGGGCTGTCTCTCCGCAGAATCCGGCTATCACGTCCGTCGTTATGCCGCAGTCCGGAATCACGCTCCTTATCTTCCTGACGCGCTCCAGATACCATTCCCGGTCATACTTGCGTCTCATCTTCTCAAGCATGGCGCTGCTTCCTGACTGGACCGGAAGATGTATGTGCCTGCAGATGTTGCCGTACATCGCCATGGTATATATGACTTCATCACTGATGTCCTTCGGATGTGAAGTGGAGAAGCGGACACGGAGCTCGGGGCTTATCTTTGCCACCATCTCGAGCAGTTGGGCGAAATTCACGTCCTTGTCCGCTGCTCCCGAGGCGTCTTTCCAGTAATATGAGTCAACATTTTGGCCGAGGAGAGTCACTTCCTTGTATCCGCAGTCAAAGAGCTGCCGGGCTTCCCTGACGATGGTCTGCGGGTCGCGGCTCCTCTCTGCCCCCCTGGTATATGGCACAACGCAGTATGAGCATACGTTGTTGCAGCCGCGCATAATGGAAATGAATGCGGAAACGCCGTTCCTGTCCATCCTGACCGGAGAGATGTCTGCATAGGTCTCCTCATGCGAGAGCAGCACGTTTATCTGAGGATTGTCCGGAGTGACAGCCCTCAGCAGGGCCGGAAGGCTTCTGTATGAGTCCGGCCCTGCCACAATGTCAACCTCATGCCCCTCAAGCAGCTTGTCCTTAAGCCTTTCCGCCATGCAGCCCACTATGCCAATGACAACTCCCTGGCGTTTTCTTTTCTGCAGGCGGAACTGGTCAA
>DBLW01000176.1:0-2264 GCA_002298075.1 Bacteroidales bacterium UBA714
GGAAAGCTCGAGCTGCATTCCTCTTCACAGCCTTGCATTGACCTTTCCAATTGCATCGGCTGCCGGATATGCGAGAGATACTGCCGCCATGACGCTGTCAAGGTGACTGACGGTAAAGCGGCCATAGACTACTCGAAGTGCGTGGGATGCGGCCAGTGCGTCGCCGTGTGCCAGAAGTCGGCTGCCGTGGTGAAGGATTACGACACTTCGGAAGTTCTCAACCGCAAGATTGCAGAGTATGCGCTTGCCGTGGTGAAGGGCAAGCCGTCTTTCCACATAAGCTTCATAATGAACGTTTCCCCTAATTGCGACTGTTGGAATCATAATGACGCAGCCATTGTTCCTGATCTTGGAATCGCGGCTTCTTTTGACCCGGTGGCTCTCGACTGCGCATGTGCCGACCTTGTAAAGGCTGCTCCGAGCCTGACAGGCAATGCCATCTCTGACAGGGACGCTGCGCATGCCAAGGAACATGATTGTGCCTGCGGAAACCGTCATCAGGGCGAGGACAAGTTCCGCATTGTGCATCCCGATACCAATTGGGAGGCCGGAACTGAGTACGGGGAGCAGATAGGCCTCGGCTTCCGTGGCTATGAACTCATAAAAGTCTGAATTGAATGAAATTGCTTGGAAATTGGATAGTGCGCAATCTTCTTTTGGCGCTTCTGATAATAGCGGTCCTTTTGACTGCTGCCATGATAGGCCTTAATGTGGGCACAAGACATAACAAGGAAATCGTTGTGCCGGATTTGCGCGGAATGACCGTATGGCAGGCCCGTGAAGCCGCTTCCGCTGCAGGGATGCGTGTGGAAATCGTGGACTCCGTATATTCCCGCAGGCACCGCGGCACTGTGCGTTCGCATAATCCGGCCGCTGGGGAGATGGTGAAGGAGGGCAGGCGCATCCTGCTCACTGTCAATGCAGTCACATCAAAGAAAGTAACCGTGCCGAATCTTGTCGGCTATTCAGTACGCCAGGCCGCAGCCGAGCTTAAGACACGCGGCCTTGTGCTCGGCAGGCTTTCATACAGGCCAGACATGGCGACCAACAATGTGCTCAGCCAGCTCCATGGCGGACGTCCTGTGGCTGCCGGAAGCCTTGTGCCGGCGGAATCTGTGATAGACCTTGTAATAGGCTTGAATGCCTCTGACAATGAGACAAGGATTCCTGATGTGACGGGAGAGACTCTTCAGGGAGCATCAGACATCCTGCATGAGTATTATCTTAATGTACGCTCCGTGCATTTCGCGCCTGGACTCAAGACATATGAGGATTCGTTGTCAGCCGTTGTATACAAGCAGGCTCCTTCCGCAACGGAATATCCTGTCGGGCTCGGAACGGACGTGACATTGTATCTGAAGGCTGCCGCCAAGCCTGCATCTGAAAAATAAGCATATGGAAATGAATCCTAAAGACAGATTCTTTGACTTTGAGGAAGAGCCGGTTATGGATTTTGACTCCATACAGGCCGGTGACGAGGTGGCATATGAGGACGAGGAGCAGGAGATGTTCGAGCATTACCGCTTTGACATCGACAAGGGACAGGCCCCTATGCGGGTGGACAAATATCTCGCCACCCATATGGAATACACCTCACGCCATCGCATACAGCTCGCAATAAAGGCAGATTATATACGTGTCAACGGGAAGGTGGCCAAGGCCAACCATATAGTCAGGCCTGGCGATGTCGTGACATTCGTAATGCCTTACCAGAGGAGGGGACTTGAGATTCTTCCTGAGGACATTCCGCTCAATATAGTCTATGAGGACGATGACCTGCTAGTGCTGAATAAGGAAGCCGGCATGGTCGTGCATCCGGGACATGGGCATTTCTCCGGGACACTTGTGAATGCCCTTGCCCATCATCTCGGGCTCTCGCAGGGGCCGGATGCGGCAGACGAGCGCATGGGAGTGCTTGTGCACCGTATTGATAAGGACACTTCCGGACTTCTTGTGGTTGCCAAGAATGACGAGTCACAGCTGAATCTTGCGAAACAATTCTTCGTCCATTCAATCGAGCGCCGTTATGTGGCTGTTGTATGGGGGAACATAAGGGAAGACGAGGGCACGATAACCGGCAACATCGGACGTGACCCCAACGACCGCATGCGGTTCAAGGTTTTTCCTGAAGGTGATCATGGAAAGCATGCCGTGACTCATTTCCGCGTGCTGGAGCGCTTCGGTTATGTTACCGTTGTGGAATGCCGCCTGGAGACGGGACGTACGCATCAGATACGTGTCCATTTCAATTATATCGGGCATCC
>DBLW01000176.1:2672-30457 GCA_002298075.1 Bacteroidales bacterium UBA714
TATGCCAAGTACCGCCAGTTCATCACCAATTGCTTCAGGCTTCTGCCGCGCCAGGCCCTGCATGCCAAGACCCTCGGGTTTGTGCATCCCCGTACAGGAGAGTTCATAAGGTTTGATTCCAGCCTTCCTGAGGATATGCAGTCGCTGATAGACAAATGGAGGAAATATTCGGAGAACATGATTCCTGAGATTGAAGAGGAATGAAAAAAGGTGATAAGCTAATCGAGCTTATCACCTTTTTCGTTGTAAAATTCATTTTGCAGAACGGTGAAATCAGTGGTTTCAGCCAATTCGATTTTGCATTTGTACTTTTTCCTCCAGCGTCCCAGAATGGATGAGAACAGCCCTTTTGTAAGGTAGGCCCCCAAGATGGGGCTAACTTTGAGCGTAAGGTTTGAAATGCCTTTCTCCGTAACGTAGTAGGACAGTCTCCGTTCAATGGCTTCGTCTATGACGACACTTGAAGATATCTTTCCTGTTCCGTTGCATGCCGGACAAACCTCCTGGGTGTTGATCTCGGTAGCCGGACGGACTCTCTGTCTTGTGATTTGCATCAGACCGAATTTCGTGAGCGGCAGGACATTATGCTTAGCCCTGTCCTTGTCCATCAGCTCGACCATCCTCTTGTAGAGGGCGTTCCGGTGCTCGTTGGTCTCCATGTCTATGAAGTCCACGATTACGATGCCGCCCATGTCCCTGAGGCGCAGCTGCCTGGCGATTTCTTCGGCCGCATGGCAATTGACATCAAAGGTGTTCTGCTCCTGCTCCTTGTTCTTGGTGCGTGTGCCGCTGTTGACGTCTATCACATGCAATGCTTCTGTGTGCTCAATCACAAGGTAGGCCCCTTGCTTTATGGGAACCACTTTTCCGAACGAGCTCTTGATCTGTCTGGTGACCTCGAAGTGGTCAAAGATAGGATCTTTGTCTTTGTAGAGCTTAACAATCTTCTCCTGTTCCGGCGATATGAGCGAGATGTATTTGCGCGTCTCGTCATAAATGGTCTCATTGTTCACATAAATGTTCGTGAATGAGTCGTTGAGAAGATCCCTCAGGATGGTGGTGGTCTTGCTGTATTCGGTGAAGAGCAGCTGCACTCCCTTGGATTTAGCCAATTTTTTCCAGGAATTCTCCCATTTCTCGACAAGTGACATCAGTTCCGCGTCAAGCACTGCTGCGTTCTTGCCTTCTGCTGCCGTGCGGATGATGGCTCCATAGTTTTTCGGGAGAATGCTCCTGACAAGTGTCTCAAGCCTTTTCTTTTCCTCTTTTGAAGAGATTTTCTGGGATATGCTCACCTTCTCGGCGAAGGGGAGCAGTACAATGTTACGTCCTGCCAATGAAATTTCTGCAGTCAGTCGTGAACCTTTTGTGGAAATCGGCTCCTTGACAATCTGTACGATTATCATCTGGCCCGGAGTCAGCACATTCTCGATGCGTCCTTCCTTTTCGAGGATGCCGCTTGGCTTTATGTGCTTGTAGATGCCCTTGTAATCAGTGTTGGGATTGATTCTCTTGACAAATTCGTCAAAAGCCTTGAAATACAGTCCCAGGTCAAGATAATGGACAAATGCCTCCTTCTCGTCTCCGATATCGACAAAAGCAGCATTGAGCGACGGAAGAATCTTCTTGACTTTTCCGAGATAAACATCTCCTACAGAAAAGCCGTGCCCTTTGCTGGACTCTTTGTTCAGCTCGATGAGCCTGTGGTTTTCCATCAGCGCTATCGAGACTTCCGTTGAATTTACATCAACGATCAGATCTTTTACAGACTCCATAAGGAATTTCAGTGATAAGAACTTGTGTGTGCCGGAAGCCCGTTACGGACTTCCCAAAACTAAAGAGGCCGACCATCCGGGTCAGCCTCTCTTTAGCAGACTGCTAAAATGGCAGACACTGAGAGATTACTTTCTCTTCTTGTGTCTGTTCTTGCGCAGGCGTTTTTTGCGCTTGTGCGTCGCCATCTTATGCCTTTTATGCTTCTTTCCGTTTGGCATAATACTTTGGTTTTTAGATTATAATTATTTTTTTACTGAGTTCAAAAATATCTTTGCCGGTTTGAAAGCAGGGATATCATGAGCCGGAATAGTCATTGTCGTATTCTTGGTGATGTTTCTCGCAGCTTTCTCAGCTCTGCGCTTGATGATGAAACTGCCGAATCCGCGAAGGTAAACAGGATTGCCTTTTGAGAGGGAAGCCTTTACGCTCTCCATAAAAGACTCAACAACAATCTGAACCGTAGCCTTCTCGATGCCGGTTGCCTTCGCAACCTCGTTGACGATTTCTGCCTTTGTCATAACTTATTAACTTTTAAATCAAAAACTATAGTCGATATATCCCTGCAAAAGTAGAACGATTTTTCCAATAAACCAAGCAACGGACAGAAAAAACCTTGAAAAACTCTCCTAAATCCGTTTTTTAGTGCTTTGTGACGCCTTGAAAATGAATGCTATGACTCCAAATGCAGAGAATGACGGAACTGTGGCACAAAGATTGACAATATGCCTGCGGTAATTAAAAACAGGAAAGAACTGCCAAAATGGCAGGAAACGATAAATCAATGCTTATGAAAGACATAATGAACGACATTTTAGCAGCGGCCGGAACTGAGGTCAGCATCATCCCTGTGGTCCAGGGTGACGGCATCATCAAGATAGACGAGTCACAGCTTCCGGAGTCCCTCCCCATACTCGCGCTGAGAAACGCCGTCCTGTTTCCCGGTACTGTCTATCCCATAACGATAGGCAGGGAAAAGTCGGTCCGCCTTATAGAGGATGCGGAAAAAAACAATACATTCATAGGTGCAGTACCCCAGAACGACCTTTCGGTTGAAGACCCGCGTAGGGACGACCTGTATGGCTACGGCACTGTCGCCAAAATAATCAAGACACTGGAAATGCCGGACGGCACGATTACTGCCATCCTTCAGGGATACAGCCGTTTCGAGATTGAGGAGATTTCGGATTACGAGCCTTATATGCTCGGACGCGTGCGCTACCTTGAGGACGTCGTCCCTGAAGATGACAAGAAGACCCGCATGATAGCCGAGACCCTCAAGGAGAAGGCTTCCGCAATCATACGTTCTTCGTCTTTTGTCCCGCGCGAGGCTGCGGGAGCCCTCAAGGGAATCGACAGCTTTGATTTTCTCGTTAACTTCATCGCAACTACCATTGAGGTGGAGAATTTCATGGATAAGGTTGAACTCCTGCAGTACGGCGACCTGCTTGCCAGGGCAATGAAGCTTCTTGCCGTGCTTGACACGCAGGTTGAACTGCAGAAGATAAAGCAGGAGATAAACCAGAAGGTCAAGACGGAAATCGACCAGCAGCAGAGGGAGTATTATCTCAACAATCAGCTCAAGACCATACAGGAGGAACTTGGAATGGACGAGGTTGAGGAGTTCTCCGCCCTTCGTGCCCGTGCGGAGGAGAAGCTATGGCCGGCCTCCGTGCAGGAAATTTTCGAGAAGGAGATGACAAAGCTCGAGAGATATAACCCGAGCTCTCCTGACTACAGCATACAGTATAATTATATACAGTTCATGCTTGACCTTCCGTGGGGCGAGCGTTCGAACGACAATCTTGACCTCCGGCATGCCCAGAAGATACTTGACGAGGACCATTACGGCCTTGACAAGGTGAAGGACAGAATCATCGAGTATCTTGCTGTGCTCAAACTCAAGGGAGACATGAAATCACCGATACTCTGCCTGTACGGCCCTCCGGGAGTCGGAAAGACCAGTCTGGGCAAGTCTGTGGCAAAGGCCCTCGGACGCAAATATGTCAGGATTGCCCTCGGAGGTGTGCATGACGAGTCGGAGATACGCGGACACAGGAAGACATATGTCGGAGCACTGCCGGGAAGAATCCTTAACGGAATCTGCCGTGCGGGCACTTCCAATCCGGTCATCGTGCTTGACGAGATTGACAAGCTCACCCAGGACATCAAGGGCGACCCTTCGTCCGCTCTTCTGGAGGCTCTGGACCCTGAGCAGAACACTGCGTTCCATGACAATTATCTTGACATCGACTATGACCTGTCCGATGTGCTCTTCATAACTACCGCGAACAACATCGACACCATCCAGCCGGCCCTTAAGGACCGCATGGAGATGATAAGCGTGAGCGGCTATCTTGCTGAGGAGAAATATGAGATAGCGAAGAACTATCTGATTCCAAAGCAGCTTGAGGAGCATGGCCTTGACAAGGAGCAGCTCAGGTTTGACAAGGGTGCTATATCCAAGATAATAGAGGAATATACCCATGAGTCTGGCGTGCGAGGCCTTGAGAAGCAGATTGCGAAGGTGGCCCGTGTCACCGCAAAGAAAATAGCATTGGAGGAGGAGTATCCGGTGACGGTGAAGAAAGAGCATCTGAGAGAATACCTCGGTTTGCCGACGGCTTCTCATGATGTCCAAAAGGGAAATGAGGCTCCCGGAGTCGTGACCGGACTGGCCTGGACCTCGATGGGAGGCGAGATTCTCTTCATTGAAAGCTCGGTGAGCACAGGAAAGGGCGTGCTGACCATGACGGGAAATCTCGGAGACGTTATGAAGGAGTCCGCCACTATAGCATACCAATATATAAAGGCGCATCCGGAGCTTACAGGAATGAGCTATGAGGAGTTCTCGCAGAAAGACATCCATGTGCACGTGCCGGAGGGTGCGGTTCCTAAGGACGGGCCTTCGGCGGGAATTACGATGGTAAGTTCTATGGTGTCAGCATTCCGTCAGCAGAAAGTGAAGGCGGGAATCGCCATGACGGGTGAGATGACCTTGAGGGGACGTGTGCTCCCTGTGGGAGGAATCAAGGAGAAGATACTCGCCGCCAAGAGGGCCGGTATCCATACGATAGTGATTTCTGAGGAAAACAGGAAAGATGTCGAGGACATCAAGGAAATTTACATAAAAGGTCTTACCTTTGTCTATGTAAAGGACATACAGGATGTGATTGGCTTCATATTCAGCTGATTCCGCTCCTGATGCAAGAGACTTGTTATGGACGTTAAAATAGAACAGAGCTGGAAGGACGCGCTGGCGGACGAATTCGGGAAACCTTATTTCGTCTCGCTGGTGCGTTTTCTTCATGAGGAAAAGGCTGCCGGCAAAAGGATATTTCCTCCCGGAAACCAGATTTTCAGGGCGTTTGACCTGACACCGCTTGACAAGGTGAAGGTGGTGATTCTCGGGCAGGACCCCTATCACGGAGCAGGCCAGGCGCACGGGCTTTCTTTTTCGGTGCCTGACGGAGTGCCGGCACCCCCGTCGCTGAAAAATATCTTCAAGGAGATAGAGACTGACCTTGGAATAAGGATGAGCGGCTATCCCAATCTTGAGAAATGGGCCCGTCAGGGAGTGCTTATGCTGAACGCGGTGCTTACAGTCCGTTCCGGAGAGGCCGCCTCACACAGCAAGGCCGGGTGGGAGCAGTTCACGGATGCTGTGATAAAGTGCATCTCTGACCGTTCCGAAGGGGTCGTTTTCCTGCTTTGGGGAAGCTTTGCCCGCAGCAAGAGGGAATTGGTTGACGCGTCACGGCATTATGTCCTTGAGGCGGCGCATCCTTCTCCGCTGGCGAGGGGAGCATTCTTCGGATGCAGGCATTTTTCACGTACAAACCAGATACTGTCGTCGCAGGGCAAGGAGCCTATAGACTGGCAGCTTTAGATTTTTCTGAACAAGATGAAAAGGACGGCATTGTTCCCGGGTTCATTCGACCCGTTTACCGCAGGGCATCTCAATATACTTAAGAGGGCGCTGACCATGTTTGATGAGGTTGTTGTGGCGGTGGGAATGAACATAGACAAAAGAGGCTTCTTTCCTAATGAAAAGAAGCTTGACATCATAAGGCAGGCTACAAGGGGGCTTGACGGAGTGAGGGTCATCCAGTACGGCAACCTTACCATAGACACTTGCCGCGAGCTCGGGATAAGGCATATAGTCAGGGGAGTGAGGAACATGATTGATTTCGAGACCGAGAGGTCGATAGCTGACGCCAACAGGAAACTGGCACCTGAAATCGAGACCATAATAATCCCTACTGCCCAGGAGTTCGCGCACATATCTTCTACGGCTGTGCGTGACATTCTCCGTCATGGGGGAGACACTTCGCTGTTTGTCCCGGATGGAGTGGAATTGTAGTTTTGCCCTCCATGAGTATTGCATCATGAAACATTTGTCATGTATATTTATTATAGGAGTGTCTGCCATGCTTGCATGCGCGGGCACTTTTCATGCCGGTGCGCAGGAACTTGACTCTTTGAGGTGCAATGCCCTTGAGACGCGCCTGGATGAATATTTCACCGCGCTTGAACATGAAGCTCCTGAGTTCAAGATGCAGGAGTGTGATTTTCTCATCGGAAGCTGCACTGATTCCCTTGTGAGACAGTTCGTGGCCCTGAAGGCCTATGGACAGTATCTTGATTCTCCTGTGATGGGGGATGAGGCGGTCGCCATATATCTGCTTGACAAATGGTTCTTCAGCGGCAAGGTCAGGATGCGCAATGATGAGGACCTGATGTATGCAAAGATTTTTGCGGATTTCAACAGGAGTTCGCTCATAGGCATGAAAGCCCCGGAGCTGAATCTGTATCTGCCGGACGGAAGTCCTATGGAACTTTTCGGTGATGAGGACGTCAGGGGGCGCCTGAAGGTGCTGTATTTTTATGATACGGACTGCCCGAAATGCCGGCTGGAAACGGCCTTGCTCCGGAATCTTCTTATGACTGAGGATTATCCTGTCGATTTTTTCGCGATATATGCAGGCAATGATTTTGAGGCATGGCAGGAATATGTATCGGAGAAATTAGGCTCTATCGGGTGCAAGGCTACCATAATGCATCTGTGGGATCCGGAACTGGATTCCGATTTCCAGAGGAAGTATGGCGTAGTCGTTACTCCGAGACTGTTCCTTGTTTCTGCTGACGGAACAATAATTGGCAGGGGATTGTCGGTTTCCGCCCTGGGGCAGATGCTTGACAGGATGTTCGGGAGGGCTGAGCTTGAGTATGGAAGCGAAGAGTCAGCAGCCTTGTTTGACGGGATGTTCAATGCATGCGGGGCTTCTGTCCTCCGTGAAGATGTCGCGGAAATGGCAGACCGTATTGCCTGGGCTACGCTTGAGAAAGGAGACACGCTGATGTTCCGCCAGATGAGCGGTGACCTTCTGTATTATCTCTCGTCCAAGACCGGAGAGGGCTATAAAGAGGGGACCGCATATCTTATAAATGAATATATTGAGGGCCGTGGGGACATATGGAAAACTGAGGACGACTCGCTCAAGATAATCGGACTTTCGCAGATTCTTTCGGACCTGCTTTCAAAGGCCGCTCCGGGAACACTTGTGCCGGACATTGCTGCCGGTGGTGAACTTCTGTCTTCACGTGGCACGAAGATAGGAAAATACCGTTTGCGCAAGCTTGGGGCGCGGCGCAATATAATAATATTCCACACGGAAGGCTGTCCTTATTGCGAAGCGGAAATTGCCAAGGCGCGTGAGCTTGCCGCAGATGACAGGGGCGTCAGAGTCTTTCTTGTGAATGTTGATATGGCAGTGAAGTCTGACCAGGCTCTTGCCGAGAAACTTTTTGATTCGTTCGATCTTTCCTCTTTGCCTTTCCTTATGGAAACGGACAGGAAAGGTAGGGTGCTAAGGAGATATTTTTCTCTTTCTATGTAAAATGGTGAAAAGCAGTGGTTTATGACTGATTTTGTGTTATCTGTTCTATTTGGCATTACAAAATTCACAAAAATTGTGTAGAAATATTACAAAAATTGTAGGGTTTGGCCCGCGGTTTGAAAAAGAGGTAGGCATAAGACAAATTATAAACGAATAAAACCTACAGGACCATGCGTACATTTATAGAGCAATACCTCCAGAATCCTGCAGAAGCCATAGCTCTGACATCAGGACGTGCTAATTCAACTGATTGGATGGATAACATCGATGACGAAATGATATACAGCCAGCTTTCCTCTCCGGAATTCCGCCTGTATGAGGAAATAATATTCTGCAATGCTGCTGAGGATGCTCCTCGCGCAAACCATTATTCACATGTCGCATAATCTTGCACACTATATATTACACTATACATTTTGAATAAACCTGGAACCGGCCGGCATGGAGGCCCTGAAAGTGAGGATGACAATGCCGCGCACAGTTTCACGGAGTCAGGACTGAAGTGATTCAAACCTGTCTCCGGGTACAGGAACTTTTGCCAATTTGACATATAGAGAAAAAGAGTGCCCCGGCTGCCGTGACGGTGTCCGGGGCACTCTGTGCGTTATGAAAAGCTAATGTCTTTATTTTCTGCTTATGCTTTCAACCGGTTGTGCCGGCGCCATTGCCTTGTGTACTTTCTGTGAGACTGCCTTGGCTACCTTATGGCTTGCGGTGCATTCTATCTTGTCTGCAGACGAGCACACATGCCACATATATGTTCCCTTGGCAAGTTCCCATGAAGAGGTCTTTTCATTGAATGAGGCCATGTCCATGGCGTCCCATTCCATTTTGACCGTTTCACTTTCTCCCGGGGCTATGATGCCGGTCTTGCAGAAGGCCTTAAGCTCCTTGGCCGGCTTCTCGAGCTTGCCCTCAGGTGCCGATACGAACAGCTCTACGACATTCTTGCCGGCCGTCTTGCCGGTGTTGGTAACTTTAACCTCAATTGAGCATTTGCCTTCTTTCATTTCCGAACTTACAATCGAATATGCGAAATCTGTATATGAGAGTCCGAATCCGAACGGGAATGAGACTGCTTTGCCGAATGTGTCGAAATATCTGTATCCGACGTATATGCCTTCCTCATAGATTGTGTAGTCCACATTGCGTACAGGTTCTTTTTCCTGGGCCTCTTCCTTCATTCCGAACAAGGCCGAGAAGTCCATTATCGGCTCTATGTCATGAGGGAAGTTCTTGTCGGCAGGGGTGTCGCCGTAATTGGCCGCGAAAGTTACAGGAAGCTTTCCTGAAGGGTTCACCTTGCCGCTGAGCACGTCAGTGATGCTGTTTCCTATCTGTTCGCCTCCCTGGAAGGAGCAGAGTATCGCGTCAACCTCATCTTTCCATGATGCTGTCTCTATGGCGCAGCTTACATTGAGTATGGCCACGACTTTCTTTCCTGCCGCATGATATGCGCTGCTGACGGCCTTTAGAGTCTCTTTTTCTCCGTCGGTGAGATAGAACTGTTTTGACATCAGGTCTGATGCTTCTCCCATTTTACGTCCGAAAGTGATGATTGCCACCTCGTTCCTGGCTGCGGCATCTGTCAGCTGCTGCGGGTCAAGCTTCATCTCGTCAGGTCTCTGGAGCGGCACAAGGGCGAAAGGCGGCTTGCCGTGAGGGAATATCCTGCGTGTCTCCGCCTGGATATGTCCGCTGTATGATTTCAGTACGGCCTTGTCAACCGCATATCCTCCGTTTCTCAGTCCCTCGACCAATGATACGGTGAACGGGCTGATATTCATTCCTCCGAATCCCATTCCTCCTGAGATGATGTCGTATGAGGCTATTCCGTAAAGCGCTACATTCCTTACATTTGCCTGGAAAGGCAGGACACCGTTGTTCTGCAGGAGCACGGCGCCTTCGCTTCCTATTTCTCTTGCGGCAGCTGCATGGGCCTTGAGGTCGGGTGAGTTTGTGATTTCACGTCCGTTGAATGTGAGGGAGCGGCATACGAGCCTGAGTACTTCGCGCACATTGGCGTTGAGGGTCTCCTCCGGCAGGTTGCCGTTCTGCACGGCCTCGAGAATTGCCTTGTATTGCCTTTCCTGGCCTGGCTGCATCATGTTGTTTCCGCATTTCATGGATTGTACGGCATCCTTTCCGGCATTCCAGTCGGACATCACGACTCCGTCATATCCCCATTCGTCGCGGAGGATCACGGTGTTGAGGTCGCGGCTTTCCGGGGTGTATGTGCCGTTCACTATGCCGTATGAAGTCATTATGGTATATGGCTTCCCTTCCTTTATAGCCAGCTCGAAGCTCTTGAGATAAAGCTCGCGGAGAGCCCTTTCGCTGACACGTGCGTCATTTCCGGTACGGTTGGTCTCCTGGTTGTTCGCGACAAAATGCTTTACGCAGGCACCTGCACCCGTGCCTTGCAGTCCGAGCACATAAGATGCCGCCATTTTGCCTCCGAGGACAGGGTCTTCAGAGTAATACTCATGCGCACGTCCTCCCAGCGGGTTCCTTACAAGGTTAAGTCCAGGCGCAAGGAGCACGTCAAGACCGTAGTCGCGCACTTCTTCACCCAGTCCTCTTCCCATAAGTCCGGCCATGTCGCGGTTCCATGTGGCCGCAAGGGTCAATGAGGTCGGATACTCTGTGGTGTAGTAAGTTTTACTGTCAAATTCTCTTCTTGCGCTCATCCAGAGCTGATGAGGGCCGTCCGCAAGATATACGGCAGGTATGCCGAGGCGTTCTACCGGATAAGTGCTGCCGGCTGTTCCGGGGAACTGCGAGTCCGCTCCTGCCATGCCTGTTCCGAGCACCATGCGGACTTTCTCTTCCACAGTCATGGCGCCTATTACTTCGTCTATGTTCTCCTCCCCATGAAGGCGGACCTGTGCGGAGGATGTGAATGCCGGCACTGAGGCCAGGAAGGCCGTGACGGCTGTCAGCATAAGTTTCTTGTTAATCATTGTCTTTTAGTTTTAGAATATTCCGTTGAGTTTGCGGAGAATTTTAGGGGCGCACTCTTCCCAGAACCTGGAGTCGTGGGCTCCCCTGCGGGTTATGTATTCATACTGGATTCCGGCTGCGTCAAGTTCTTTCACAAAGCTTTCGTTCTGTGAGAACAGCTGGTCCTCCGTGCCCATTTCCATCACAAGTTCCGGAAGGTCTTTCGGGGACTTGAAGAATGAACTGAGCGCAGGAGTGGTGGCCGTTCCGGAGCCGTAGCATGCCGCGGAGCATGCATATACGCAGCAGAACATCTCAGGGTGCGACATGCCGTAGTAAAGCGAGCCGTAGCCTCCCATGGAAAGTCCTGCGATGGCCCTGTTCCCGCGGCCTGCCTTCACTTTGTACGTGCTTTCGATATGAGGAATGAATTCGTCAAAGAAATATGTCCTGAAATTTATTCCTGCCATGTGCCCGTCACAATAGAAGGAGTCGAACGCATTCGGGGACACGATTATCATTTCCTTGCCTGAGGCGGTCTCATTATGGGCTGCATATTCGTGAATCCTGTTGTGGTTGAACCAGTCGCTGTGCGTGCCCCACATTCCGTGCAGGATGTACAGTACCGGAAACTCCTTGACTCCGTCGTAGCTTCCCGGAAGATAGACCGAGTACAGCATTTCCTGTCCGATAACCTTGCTCTGGAGTTTCAGGCCGCTTGTGAAGCCTGCATTCTCGTCCTTGGGCATCTTGTCAAGCTGCTGCCTGTCGAAGTATATGTTCTTGTCTTTTGTCGAAGCTGTAATCTCAAGGCCTGGACTGTGCAATGCGAGAGACAGGCTGTAGCTGTCATTTTTCCTTGTGACGGTCAGATTGCCGGACTCAATTTCCCTGAGCTGCCCGTCCACATCTGCGGTTGCTGTGAAATCCCTGTTTCCTATATTGTCCTGGACAAGGGAATATCTTCCGCCTTCGAGGTAGTTGACAGTGCTTCCTGCCGTAATTCCGATGGAATTGCCGGATTTGTCGGACAGTCTGAGGCTTATGAGATGCAGGTTCTCTCCTTTGGAGCTTATGTCTGTTATTTCAACAAGGTTGGCATCCATATGCATGCTTTCCGGTCCTGTCGCCGGCTCCTCGCCCTGGCATCCGCCAAGAAGCGCAAGAACTGACACCAGCAATGCCGTTGTGCTTTTTCTGTTCATATCCATAAAACTTTTAGAAGCTGTCCGGAACCGAATCGTCTGGACAGCTTCTAATGGTCATTGTGTCCTTTTGTCGGAAGGGCTTATGTTACAGGGCCTGGCTGACCTTGATGACAGAGGGCTTGATTTCGGTTTCAAGGCTTGCCCTTATGTCACGTGAGGATGCTCCGGCCTGGAAAATGTAATTTCCGCCTTCGACTGTCCATGCGTTCTGCTCCTGGTCAAATGACGCGAGGTCCGCATCTGCCACTGTGAGGGTGATTGTCTGCGATTCTCCGGGCTTCAGCTCGCGTGTCTTGGCAAACGCCTTGAGTTCGCGTACAGGCTTGTCCATTGTGTCCGCAGGTGCTGATACATAGAGCTGTACGGCTTCCTTGCCGGTGAATTTTCCGGTGTTGGTGATAGTTACAGTCATCTTGGTAACGCCTGCTGAATGTGAGATTGCAGGGCTTCCGTACTCGAATTCAGTATAGGACAGGCCGTATCCGAAAGGATATGATACCTCTATTCCGGCCTTGTCAAACCAGCGGTAGCCGACATAGATGCCCTCCTCGTATTCCGTATAGTCCACATTGCGCACTTTTTCGCCTTTGTCCGCGTCAAGCGTCTTTCCGAACATGCCGAACTCAAGATCCACAGGGAAGTTCTTTGAGGACGCGTGGTCCTTGTAGGCTACTGGGAATGTCATTGTAAGCTTTCCGGAAGGGGATGCATTGCCTTTGAGCACGTCTGCGACGCTGTTTCCTCCTTCCTGTCCTGCCTGCCATGCGCAAAGGATGGCGTCAGGAATGCCTTTCCATGAGGCAGTCTCGATGACGCCGCCTATGTTGAGCACGACAACTGCCTTCTTTCCTGCCGCATGGAATGCCTTGCATACCTCACGGATAAGCTCCTGCTCTTTTGCGGTGAGTGAGAAGTCTGACACTTTCCTGTCCAGGAATTCTCCAGATGTGCGTCCTATGGTTATGATAGCCGCGTCATTGGCTGAAACTGATGATGCAAGCTCCGCCTTTGACGGCACTATTTCTCCGGCGCGGTTCTTAGGCATGAACATGGCCATAGGATTGTCGCTCTTCGGATTGAGCCTTTCGGTTTCTTCCGCTATATACTTGAGATACATCTTCTCAAGGGATTTGTCCACTTTGTAGCCTGCATTGGACAGGCCTTCCTGAAGTGATACTGTGTATGCACGGTTCACATTGCCTGAACCGGTGCCTCCAGCGATGAAATCGTAAGATGTGGTTCCGTAGAGGGCCACGTTCTTTATCTCGGATGAGAACGGAAGCACGCCGTCGTTCTTCAGGAGCACCATTCCCTCTGTAGCGGACTGCCTTGTCACCTTGGCATGTGCCTTGAGGTCCGGATTGTTGCTGTATTTGTATCCCTTGAACCTTGGAGAAAGCATTATCAGCTCAAGTATCCTCTTGACATTGCGGTCGAGGACTGCTTCGTCGAGAGTCCCGTCCTGAACACCTTTCACGATGGCTTCGAACTGTCCGTCACGTCCGGGCTGGAGCATGTCATTACCTGCTTCCATCTGGGCGCATGCGTCCTTTCCACCGAACCAGTCGGTCATCACCATGCCCTTGAAGCCCCAGTCGTCGCGAAGAACGGTCGTGAGCAGGTCCTTGCTCTCGGATGTATAGACTCCGTTGAGGTAGTTGTATGATGACATCACTGTCCATGGCTGTGACTCTTTCACTGCTATCTCGAAGCCCTTGAGATAGATTTCGCGCAGTGCCCTCTTGCTTATCAGGGCGTCATTGCCCATGCGGTTGGTCTCTTGGTTGTTTGCCGCGAAATGCTTTATGGATGTTCCGACTCCGTTTTTCTGTACTCCGTTAACGTATGCGGCTGCAATTTTTCCGCTTACTACCGGGTCTTCCGAATAATATTCGAAATTCCTTCCGCAAAGAGGGTTCCTGTGTATGTTGAGCGCGGGGGCGAGAAGCACGTCTGCGCCATATTCGAGCACTTCTTCTCCGATTGCATTGCCGACCTGCTCAACCAGCTCCTGGTTCCATGTGGATGCAAGGAGAGTCCCGATAGGGAAGTGGGTGCAATAGTAGGTGGCTTCGTCCCCTTCACGCACCGGATTGATGCGCAGTCCTGCAGGGCCGTCAGCGAGAACTATCGCTGGTATGCCCAGGCGCGGAATCGGATATGTGGTTCCGGCCGCTCCCGGTACGAGATTCCTGGTCTCACCGATGACGGGGGCGTCTCCGCTTGTTCCTGCCATTCCGGTTCCGATGACAAGATGGGCTTTCTCCTCGAGGGTCATGGCTCCGATTACCTTGTCGATGGATGCCTTTCCGAGCTGCGGGTCTCCTTTTGGACCGCATGAGAGCATTGCCGCTGCCGACAATGCCATCAATGCTGTTTTCATTATCATGTCCATACTACTTGAAGAGCATAGGTACGAATTCGGTGAGGTAGATTCTCCAGTTCTTCCAGATGTGTCCCTCTCCTGTCTCGTAGTATTCATAATCATAGCCTTTGCTGTCAAGCAATGCGCGGTACTCGTTGTTTGCCTGATAGAGGAAGTCCTTGTTTCCGATGGCAATCCAATAAAGGGCAGGCTTCTTTGCGAACTGTGCGGCAAGCTGCTCCTCGATGTTCTGATATACAGGCGACTTGGCGTCTTTGCCCGGCATTATTGCAGCTGAGAAAAGACCTACGTAGTTGAACATGTCAGGATAGTATTTCGATATGTGCATAGAGTGATATCCGCCCATTGAAAGGCCTGCGATTGCCCTGTGCTTCTTGTCCTTATATACTCTCCAGTTGCTTTCGACGAATTTCACCACGTCTGGGAATGACATCTCGAATGCTCCGTCCATCATGCCGCGCTGCTGCATTCCTGGTATGCGCTCAAAGCCTTCCACACTTTCTCCGGGGGCAGCCTGCTCTCCTGCATTGCCGTTTGTCATCACTACAATCATCGGCTCGGCCTTGCCCTGTGCGATGAGATTGTCAAGAATCTGCGCTGTCCTTCCGAGTGCAATCCATGCCTCTTCGTCACCGCCTGCGCCGTGGAGCAGGTAGAACACAGGATATTTCTTGCTCTTGTTCTGCTCGTAGCCTGCAGGCGTATAGACTGTGAGCCTGCGGTTCATCTTGAGTGACGGGCTTTCGTACCATACTCTTGTCACGCTTCCGTGCGGCACGTCATTCACCTTGTAAAGGTCTGCGCGTCCTCCACCGATGATGAACACGTTGGTTACGGACGCCACGTCGCGTATCATATATACGTTTGAAGGGTCACGCATCATAAGCCCGTCAACGACAAATGAGTAGCTGTAAAGTTCCGGCGCGAGAGGTGCGGAAGTGAATTCCCAGACCCCGTCCTTTTCAATGAGGTCGGCGAATCCCGGACCGTCGAATGTTCCGAAAGGAGTCTCTATTTTCTGTGTAGGGAGGAAGTCTCCTGTCACCTGTACCTTGACCGCTTTCGGGGCACGGAGCCTGAATGTGACGCTGTTGTCCGGATTGATTTCAGGCGATTTGATTTGTGAGCCTCCCCAAAGGGCCTGTTGTGCTGATGCGCAGATGCCGATGAGCATTGCTGCGGCTGCAATGATGAATTTCTTTGTCATATGTGTCTTGGTTTATGGGCGCCGGGATTCAGTTCCCGGCGCCCCGGTTTTTTACTGTGCGAATGTTACCGGTCCGGTATATCTGGCGTTGATCGCGCTGCTTTCGATTGTTATGGTGTAGTTGTCGCCCTCGGAGGTCACCTTGAGCGTGCCGTCGAGAATCTTTTCCGCGGATGTCGCTCCGTCCGTGACGGTCCACCAGCATGTGCCCCAATTGAAGAACTGCATGCCCCACATCTCGGTGTCATATCCGATCCCGAATTGCCCCTCGCCGACTTTGCCGCCTTCGGTGCAGGCCTGGTATGTCCCTTCGTGGAGTTTGCCGTCAGCACTGTAGATGTCTGCGGCAAGATAGTTCCCGGTACCGCTGTAAATCCAACTGTATGTCGCAGGGTCATATTCGGCGGATACTCCGTCAGTCGCGAGATTGAGGGTCACGAGTCCCTGGTTTGCGGATGCGGAAATAAGGGTTTTCAGCTCAGTGTATGCCACAGCCTGTCCACCGTCCGGGTCAATTGCCTCAATCTTTCCGTTATAGCGGAAGAAGAGTCCGTTGTGATTGTAGGTGATGGTATATGTCGAGCCGTTCTTCTCCACAAGTATGTCTCCTTCGAGAATCTTTTCTGCGGATGTCGTTCCGTCCGTGACGGTCCACCAGCATGTGCCCCAGTTGGTGAATACCATTCCGACGCCCCAGAGGTCGCCGGGGTCCCAGCCTATGCCGTATTCTCCGGCATTGACGGTTCCGCCTGTTGCGCCCGGCTTGTATGTGCCGGGGTGGAGGTAGCCGTCCTCGCTGTAAATGTCGACTGCAAGGTAGTTTCCTGTGCCGCCATATACGTTCTGCCATGTGGCAGGGTCGTATGTCATGCTTACGCCGTCAGTGGCAAGCTGCATTGTGACGGTATTGGTGCCGTTGTTGAGGTTGCTCTGTGCCTGAAGCACCTTGGTGAGCATCACCGGCTCAGGGTCAGCCTCGTATGTGAGGGCAACATTTGCCTTGACCTGCGCGATGCTCTCGTCAGCGAGCCATAGCGTGCCTGAGATTGTATAGTCACCGTTGTCTGAAACGACTGTGATGCTTCCGTAGTCAAGTCCGATGCTCTTTGCCTGTCCGTTGGTGACAGTGTACATGGCGGAGCCGTCCTGGCCTACTATATAGTTGCCTTTCTTTGCGGTTCCGGCAGGTGCTGCGGTATATGCGGCGTCATGGAGGAAGTATTTGTCTCCGATGAATTTGACGCAGAGCACAGAGCCTGTTCCCTGCCAGTTCCCTTCCGAACCTGTCACACCTTCGGTGGCAAGCTCTAAGGTGAACATGCGTACATTCCCGACTTTCTCTGACGGCTGAGACAGGACCTTGGTCATTTCACAGACTTCGGGTGCGGGATATTTTCCTGTGAGAGGTGAAATCGCGTCCCTGACGCATGAGCCGAGTGCAAGAACTGATGCCGCGGCCAAAAACATATATTTCAGTTTCATTGTATTTCCTTTTTTAGTTCTGATGGTTACCATCCCGGGTTCTGTGTGATGTTCTTGTTCAGACGTATTTCTACGCCGGGATAAGGAAGCCTGTTGTGCTTTTGCTTGAAACCATATTTTGACGCGTCATCTCCGTTGTACTTGTTGTATGTCACATGTCCGTTGGAGTCAAGGATAGGGCAGTGCTTTCCGTTGTCTTTCATTTTGGCCTCAGCCTCTCCCCAGCGGAGCAGGTCCTGGAAGCGTGTGCTTTCTCCGCACAGCTCGACCCTCTTCTCCCTCTTGATGTCGTCAAGGGTCACTCCTGATTTCTCGGAAGCCTTGGCACGTCTGCGGATTTCGTTGAAATACTTGTCCGCGTTGTCCTGTCTTCCAGCCATGAAGCTTGCCTCGGAAGCGCACAGCAGAACTTCTCCGTAACGCATCCAGCGTGGGTTGTTGATGTTGCAGAAGAAGCCCACTCCGCCTGCATACTGGCCGTACTGCTCCTGGAGGACTCTCCATTTCCACATGAAATATCCCTCGTTGATGATTGTTCCGCCGATGTTGATGCTGTGGCCCCTCTCTTTCATCTGGTCGTAAGTTTTCAGAGAGGCATTGAGGCGGTATCCGTCTGCTCCCTCGGATGCCACGAAATCGTCATAGAGGCTCTTTGTCGGGTTTAGGAAGCCCCAGCCTGTGTCTGCAAGGCCGTCAGCCTTGTTCAGGGACATCTTGTCGGTGCGGTAATGCACCATCACAGCGAAGATTGTGTAGTAGTTCTCGTATCCGTTGTTCGGATTGTCAACCCTCACGCTTTCGAAGATGCTTTCGCAGTTCTGCTTTGCATTGAAAGAGATGATGTTCTCATAATCGTCATAAAGCCTGTAGAGCTTGCTGCCGATTATTTCGTCAAAGATGTCGGCAGCCTCTTCGTATTTGTTCTGCCACAGATATGCCTTGCCGAGTATGGCCTGGGCGAACTGCTTGGTGACTCTCCATGTCTTGTCGTCCGCATTTTTCTTCTCTGTGAGCATGCCTGAGGCGATGGCCTCCGTGAGGTCGGTCTCGACAAGGTTCCAGAGCGCTTCCGTAGAGCCGTTAGGCTGTGCATATTCGCTTGGCTCAAGCTCATGGTCAACCAGAGGCGGGTTGCCCCACATGGTGATAAGCTCGAAATATGACCATGCGCGGAAAACTTTCGCCTCAGCTCTTGCGCGCTGCATAATCTGGGAGTCTCCGTTTACATGTCCGAGCACTACATTGGCCTTGTAGATAATCTGATAGTAGCTCTGGAACATTCCCTGGAGGAAGCTCTGGTCTGTTCCGAAGGTGAATTCGTTGAGCTGCTCGAGGTCTCCGTTGTCGTTGCGTCCGCCTCCGCCTGCCCAGAAGTCATCGGTGAGCATGTTCTTGCCCATCAGATAGTTGAATTCGAGACCGCGCATCTGGAGGTAGCATGCGACTACCGCATTTTCCGCGTCCTCATCGGTCTGGTAATATGTCTCGTAGTTCAGTACTCCTTTCTGCGGAATGTCCAGCAGTCCGTTGCATGAGCTCAGGAGCATGGCTGCCGCCGCAAATGATGTGATTATATGTTTTGCCTTCATTTCCGTAAAGTTTAGTGTCATTAGAATGTGATGCTGAGACCTGCCACAACCTTCTTTGAGGTAGGGTAGTTGCCTTTGTCCACTCCGAGTGCGTTTCCAGCTCCTGTGATTTCAGGGTCGAATCCCGGGTATTTCGTAAAAGTGAAGAAGTCGTCGAGTGAGGCATATATCCTCAGGTTCTCAACCTTGATTTTCTTCATCCAGCGCTGCGGGAAGGTGTATCCGAGCTGAATCTGCTTGATTTTGAAATATGCTCCGCTGAATACGCAGGCGTCTGAAGTCATGTACTTGTCCATGTCAGTGGCTCCGGCCTTAGGTGTAGTTCCTGCGGTATTGGTGGTTCTCCACCTGTTCTCGGTGAAGTATGTGAGTTTGTTGAGCGTATAGTCAGGACGGTTGAGGCAGCAATAGATGTCGTTGCCTGCCGAACCTGTCCCGAATACGATGAGGTCAAGTCCTTTCCATGCCGCGGTCAGGGTGATTCCGTAGTTGATGTCGGCCATTCCTTTTCCTATCATGGTCTTGTCCTTGTCATCAATAGTGCCGTTGTTGTCGAGGTCTTTGAACTTAGGGTTTCCGGTCTCAGGGTCGATGCCGTCGGACTTGTAGCCGTAGAAATACCATGCGGGCTTGCCCACTTCAAAGCGTGTGATGGCTCCGTAAGAGTGGAAAGTCGCTCCGTCTATCGCGCTGAGGGTCTCATGGATGTGCGTTACCTTGTTCTTGAGGGTTGACAGGTTTCCGCGTATGCCGTAGCTGAAGTCACCCGCATAGTCCTGCCAGCCGATTTCAAATTCAAATCCTGTATTGGAAATGTTGCCGGCATTGACAGGGGAGGCTGTGTTTCCTACGACAGTTGACGGAGTTATGCCAGTCACGATAAGGTCTTTGGTCTCTTTGAGGAACCAGTCTGCGGAGAAGCTGAGCCTATTGTTGAAGAAGCGTGAGTCGATACCGATGTTGGTCTGCTCAGAAGTTTCCCATTTGAGCTCTTTGTTGCCTGTTGCAGAAGGAGCGTAGCCGTCAACATATTCCAATCCGTTTCCTGTAGGGTATGAACCTGCTGATGTAATGACGGTGGCATATCTGTAGCCTCCGAGGCTTGATGTCGAGCCGTTCTGTCCCCAGCTTGCACGGAACTTGAGGTGTGAGAGCCACCTTCTTGAGTCCGTCATGAATTTTTCGTTCGAGATTACCCAGCCGGCGGATACAGCAGGGAAATATCCCCAGCGTTTCTCGATAGGAAGGATGCTGCTGTCCGCGGCATCTGCACGGAGTGATGCCTGTATCAGATATTTTCCGTCGAACTCATAATTGAGACGTCCGAAGTAAGAGTTCTTTCTTGTGAGCCCCGGCTCGCCGCCTGAAACGCTGTTCGTGGCGTTGTCATTGGCATATGCGAAATACCAGAACAGAGGGTCGTCTTTCTTGAAGCCGAGTCCTGCCTCTGCGTTTCCGCTTCTTGAACCGTTGACTCCGAAGCTGCGGTTTTCGCTGTAGCTGGTTCCGAGCATTATGCCGAAGTCGTGCTTCTTGATTTTCCTGCTGTAGTTCAGGAAGTTTTCCCACTGCCAGTATGT
This sequence comes from Bacteroidales bacterium UBA714, assembly GCA_002298075.1. Taxonomy (GTDB): domain Bacteria; phylum Bacteroidota; class Bacteroidia; order Bacteroidales; family UBA932; genus Cryptobacteroides. Next base: position 22,741 of record DBLW01000176.1, read on the forward strand.
GCTTGCGGATGAACCTGCGCTGACTGAAAGATAGTCGTTCTTTATCTGGCCGTTTGCATAGTAGTCATGTGAAACGCTGTAGTTTTCTCCGCTGGAGAGACGGTAGCCTAAGCGTGAGGTGACTGTAAGGCCTTTGATAGGCATGAAGTTGATGTAGGTTGTTCCGTTGATGTTGTATCCGCGGTTGTATCCGTCAGAGCTGTCGCGCATTATGTAAGGGTTGACATTCTCTCCTGTGACGAATGCCGAGAGACCGTATATGTTGCCCTTGCCGTCGCCGAGAAGAGGTGCATGCGATTTGTCATTATAGATGGCCTGCATGTGTGCCGGGAGAGCATTCTCCGGATACATCGGCTTGGTCAGCGGGTCGAGTGTGAGCAGGGAGAGCATGTAGCTTCCGTACTCCGAGCCTTCTGAAACTGATTTGCTCTTGTAGTATTCCACCTGGTTGTTGGTGCCGATTTCAAGCCAAGGCTTGATTTTCCAGCTTGCGTTTATCATTCCGGTGAGGCGCTCATAGACGTCCTTGTCTCCGGCAACGATACCGTTGTTGTCGAGGTATGAGCCTGAGACGTAAATAGACCTGTCAGCGTCACCTGCCGAGAATGTGAGATTGTGCCTGTGCATGATTGAGTTCTCGAAGCCGGCCTTCACCCAGTCTGTGTTTGTGACGAAGTCCCAGTTGTTGTAGAATTTCTCGAGGGAAATCAGGTTTGCCTCGGTGTAGTAGTCAATGAACTGTTCGGAGTTCATCATGTGAGGGACTTTGGCTACGCTCTGGCTTGAGAGCTGGAAGTCATATGTGATTTTGCCGCTGCCCTTTCCTTTCTTGGTTGTGATGAGGATGACGCCGTTTCCTGCGGATGAACCGTAGATTGCGGCCGACGCTCCGTCCTTGAGCACCTCCATTGACTCGATGTCATTAGGGTCGATTCCGGCGATGTCGCCTGTGATTCTGCCGTCCACTACATACAGAGGGTCGCTTGAGTTGTTGGAACTGACTCCGCGTATGCGTATTGATGGCGATGCTCCCGGTTTTGCTGAAGAACTGAGCACCTGTACGCCTGAGGTCTTGCCCTGGAGGGCCTGTGAGGCCGATGTGATTGTGCGGGACTCCATGTCTTCGGACTTGACCTGTGATACGGCTCCGGTGAGGGAGCTTTTCTTCTGTACGCCGTATCCGACAACAACGGTCTCTTCAAGAACCTGGGTGTCCGGCTCCATCCTGACATTCATTGTACCGGCTGTCGCCGTTTTCCTGATTGTCACATAACCCAAGTAATAAAATTCGAGGGAGGCTCCCTCGGAGACAGTCAGGCTCCAGTTGCCGTCAACATCTGATATGGCACCGTTTTGCGTCCCTATTTCGATGATGCTCACTCCTGCCATCGGGGTGTTCGTCTCATCGGTAATCTTTCCGGACACCTTAATCTGTGCAAGTGCGCAGAAAGGCCCGGCCAAGATGAGCAGTATGGCCAAGGCCATTCTCTTCATCGCTGAGAATTTCTGATTGTTTCTCATCTGTGTTTTGGTTATCAGTTAATAATTAAGGTGTTGTATCAAAATCCCCTTGTAGGGAATGACCTGACGAAATCCATCAGTTCTTTGTCGTGGTTATATCTTACCTCGCATTCGTTTCCGAAGAACATTGTAGCCCCGTCCTTGCAGCTGAACGGTTCCCAATGGGGAAGACCCTCGGCGTCCGGGTTGCCGGTATGTGCGAAATTGAGCCATGCGCCGCTCATCTTGTCAGCGAGGATGACCGCGTCTTTTCCTCCTCCGGTCATTGAGGCATGCCTGATGGCATTATTGAATACGAAAGGTATTTCCATGCAATGGGTGCTCCTGAGCATTCCGTCCATTACCGGAGACTCCCATGTGAACAGGTACATATATACCGGTGCACCGCCCTGACGTGATTTTAGGCGTGCCTGCTCGATTGCCCCCGGCCTGAAAGTGAAGTCTGTGTCTATCATGTCCTGAGGAGTGCAGCCCGGATATGTCTTTTTGAAAAGCGTGATGAATTCTCCGGTCCTGTCACCATAACGGGTGGCCAGGAATTTCCTCGCGTTTCCTTCCTGTACCCCGCGGAACGCAGGTACATAAGTGCTCATGGTAAATTCATGGAGAGTAGTACCTATAATAAGAGGAATGTCCTTTGACTGTTCCGGCGCCTTGGGGTCAAACGGCTGTGACGGAAGAACAGAACCGTCCACTGTCGGTGCCCATCCGAAGATGAATGTGGATATCCCGTCTTTTTCAGCATCTGCCCTGACTGCAGCGACGGCTTTTTCTCCGGCTGCAAGAAGCTGTTCGTATGGAATCTGTGCGAGCTTTTCCATCTCATTCGGACGTATCCCAAGTTCTTTGGCGGTGGCCGCGCCGATTCTGCGCGAATATTTTGCGTCCATTGTGCGCAGCATTGAGCCGCTCTGTACTATAGCCTTGTGGAAAAGTCCCTTGGCGGCCGGTGTGGCAAGCAATGTGGATACCTTTCCGCCTCCTCCCGACTGTCCGAATATGGTTACATTGGATGGGTCTCCTCCGAATGAACTTATGTTCCTCTGTACCCATTGGAGCGCTGCCACAAGGTCGAGAAGGCCGGCATTGCCTGATTTGGCATATTTTTCTCCGAATGCTGAGAGGTCAAGGAAACCGAGGACGTTGAGCCTGTGGTTGAGGGTTACGACTACAACGTCTCCTTTTTCCGCGAGGCTCTTGCCGTCATATGACGGAAGCTCCTGTCCGGAACCGGCTGCATATCCGCCTCCGTGAAGCCATACCATTACCGGGCGCTTCTTGCCGTCTTCAAGTCCTTTTGTCCAGATGTTCGCCCTGAGGCAATCCTCGCCTGGGAAGCCGTCATTCCAGGCGAATGCGAACGCCATTTCGTCACTCTGCCATCCTGTTCTCTTTGCCTGCGGGCATGTCGGGCCATAGGATCTGCAGCTGCGTATGCCTTCCCACTTGTCTGCCGGGACAGGAGGCATGAACCTTTCGGCCTTCGCATAAGGTATTCCCTTGAAAACATAGACATTACCGTCAACATATCCGGCAACCTTTCCGTTTTCCGTAACAGTGAGGGCGTCATCATTGCCGGCCCTCAGTTCGCCGCAGCACGCCTTTTCCGTGCCATGCGGCGTAGTGCAGCTTCCGCAGGACATGGCCAATATCCCGGCGGCTGCAACGGTCATCAGTTGTGAAAATTTCATAAAATGTGTTTGATGTGGTTTTTCGTTGCAAATTTCTTTTGTTTGCGCCATCCCGGCTTTCTGATTCGTATTTATTGTTTTTGAATTCGTGCAAATGAGTTTTCGATATTGTTCAAATGTTTTTCTGATTGTTCAAAAAAACGCCGGTTCTTGCCGCATGTATGCTTTTTTGCTAAATTTATGGCTGCTAAACTGATGACCCTTATGAGACAATGCTTATTTGTTCTTTTATTGTTGCCGCTGGTCTGCTGTACGCGGTCCGAATATAAGCCCATGGTGCGCGAGCGTCTTGACAGTCCTGTAATTTCAAATGACATATCTAACAACAGGGTGACATCCTTTGCGGAAGATGTGCATGGGCATATCTGGATAGGCACTTTCCGGGGACTTAACAAGAGCACAGTGCATGAGTTCCATCAGTATTTCTGCACAGAAGATTCGCTCAGCATAACGGACAACCAGATTCAGACCTTGCACCGTGACCGCGGAGGACGCCTGTGGGTTGGCACGGTCAACGGGCTTTGCCTATATACGGACCGGGATGAATTCAGGAGGATACCGATGGACTCGGACGCCAGGAATATAGTGCAGATTCTTGAAGACAAGTCAGGACGGATATTCGCAAATAATTCCGAATCGCTTTTTGTCTATGATGAAGAGTCATGCCGGCTTGTGACTGTTATTGAGTGTCTTGACTGGTCGCGTCAGTATTTCTCACGATGTTTCGTAGGGCCTTCAGATGATGTGTTTGTCGTCAGCAGTTCGGAAATAAGGTGTTATGGACAGGATGTGAGGCTGCCGAAATGGTCCGTGCCGCTTCAGTGCCCTGACCCTTATTATTCGTTCATGTCGCAGGACGGCGTTATATTGCTGTGCAGTTCCGGTCGTGTGGAGGCCTTTGACACGAAGGCGCGCAGATATGTTGATACTCCTCTTGAGGAACATCCTGCGGTCAGTGACTCTTACATAGGCCTTATATTCCAGTTCGCTCCGGACATGCTGCTCTTCTGTACCCTTCATAGCGGGCTTTTCATGTACAACTGCAGCACCGGTGAGATATGCGGACAGAATGACAGCAGTTTCCCGTTCAAGGCTCCGGATTTCAAGATAAATACGATTTTCCTGGATTCAAGGGATAATTTGTGGATAGGTTCCTATGACCAGGCATATTCCGTAGTCTATAATTACAAGGAACGTTTCAATACGGATGCTGTCCTGAGTTCCGCATTTGAAAATGTTTCCGTCAATTCCGTAGATTGTGACCATGACGGGAATCTGTGGTGCGTGACGCTTCGGAATGAACTTTATGTGTATTCTCCGGAGAGTAATATGTTGAAAAAGTTGCCCTCAGTGGCTCAAGGCCTCATCAGGCTGGTGTGTGCCGGGCATGGTGACGAAATATGGATAGGTACATTCGATTCCGTTGTGAGATGCAGGTGGAGGGACGGGCGTCTGACTCGTATGGCTGAGTATCCTGTGCAGGGACCTATATCAATGGCGCGCGGAAACGACGGCATGATGTGGATAGGTACGGCGGGAGCCATGATTTATGGCATTGATGAGGGTGGTATGCGGGAATACGGCCCGTTTAGCCAAGGATATTCTTTTGTCTCAGCCATCCTTCCGTTGGGGGCAAAGTTGCTTGTGGGGGTATTCAAGGAGGGGCTGTGTGAGGTCTCTGCTGAAGGGCATGTGAGCAAGGCACGTGTGGAGCCATCTTTATGGAAAGCGTGCATCAGGCGCTCCGTGTTCGTTCCGACTTGTCTGTTCTGTGACAGCTCAGGTGACATATGGGTTGGCACGATGGCTAACGGCCTGTTGAGATATGCTCCGGATACAGGTGAAATAATGCCTGTTCAAGGCGCGCCGTGCACCGACATCTGCAGCATAGAGGAAGACTTTCTCGGAAATCTCTGGGTAAGTACCCAATACGGACTCGGGAAATATGACCGCTCTGTGTCCGAGTTCATCAACTGGTACACAGCGGACGGCATAGGGGGCAATCAGTTCTATGACAGGTCTTCATGTATCATGAAGGACGGCAGGATCGTGTTCGGAGGGACTCACGGCATAACGGTTTTTGACCCGATAGACGTGATGCCGGACAGGGAAATATCCGTGTGCTTTGAGAACATCAAGGTACACAACCGGCTTGTGCGTCCCTCCGTCGGGGGATGTATTGAGAAGGCCTTGCCGTGCCTTCCTGAAATAAGGCTTGAACACAGCCAGAACAGCTTCAGCATATCATTCTCGGCGCTCGAGTACGGGGAATATGAACGGGTGCATTATTTCTACCGCATGGATGGCTTTGACAGCTATTGGATTGATGCCGGAAACAACCGGGAAGCATATTATGCCAATCTCCCGTCGGGAAAATACCGGTTCAAAGTACGTATAACTGACAATGACAGGAATACTGTGCTCGCCGAAAATTCCATTCCTGTAGTAGTGAAATCATCGCTGTGGCTTTCATGGTGGGCTTTGGGCCTTTATTCCGGATTCTTCGGGTTTGTCCTTTGGGGGCTGCTCCGTATGCGCAGGCAGATTTCTGATGAGAAGCGCGCGAGGGAGCGTGAAATGATGGAGAAGATTCAGGAGAAGAAGGTCAATGAGATGAACATGAACTTCTTTGCCAACATATCACATGAGTTCCGCACGCCGCTGACAATGATTTCCGGGCCTGTGACGCAGCTGCGCCAGTCCGAAAGCGTCAGCGAGGAGGACAGGCGCATGCTCAACATCGTACAGAGGAACATAAGGCGCATGCTGCGTCTTGTGAACCAGCTTCTTGATTTCAACAAGATGGAGAATGACACTTTGCGTCTCCAGGTACGTAAGGTGGACATCATTTCACAGTTGCGTGACCTTGCTGACATTTTCCGTGTTACTGCGGAGGAGAAGGGCATCGCTTTCAAGGCATACGGGCTTGAGGACAGTCTGGAAGTATGGACAGATGATGACAAGCTTGACAAGATATGTTTCAATCTCCTTTCCAATGCCATGAAATTTACGGCTTCCGGGGGAAAGGTAGAACTTTCCCTTGACATGCTCTCAAAGGAGGACGCGATGGTGCATTTCGCCCTTAAAGAGAGTGATACGGATTCGAGGTGGGTCAAGATTGCGGTGAGAGATACCGGACCAGGTGTACCTGAGGACCAGCTGGAGCGTATATTCGAACGATATTGGCAGCTTGGTAACCAGGTTCAGGGGTCTTACAACTGGGGCACAGGGATAGGACTGTATTTCGCAAGGACGCTCGCTTTGATGCATCATGGCTATCTCAAGGCCGCCAACCGTTCTTCGTGCCGCGGTGCAGAGTTCACTTTGCTGCTTCCGGCTTCGGAATCCTCGTATGCCGGGCATGAAAAAGCTCCTCAGGGGGGGGCAGGCCTAAATATACGGCAGAAGAGCATAAAATATACTAAGCTTCCGGATGACGGGAAGAATCTTGCGGGTCAGACTGTCCTTGTCGTGGATGACGATGCCGATGTCTCACATTGGCTTAATGAACTGCTTTCGCCATATTACAGGGTCATAAGCCGCTTTGATGCGGATTCTGCCTATGTGTTCATGAAAGAGGAGGCACCTGATGTTGTGGTGAGCGATGTTGTCATGCCGGGAAAGACAGGATATGAACTGTGCCGTCAGATAAAGGATGACATACAGCTGTCCCATATCCCTGTAATCCTGCTCACTGCCAAGGCCACCGTCGAGAACCAGGTCGAGGGACTGGAATGCGGTGCGGATTCATATGTGACCAAGCCGTTCGAACCGAAGTATCTGCTTGCGTTGATTGATTCGCTTCTGAAGAACCGTGAGAAGATAAAGTCCATGCTTGGTGAAGCTACTGAAGTTGAGTCACTGGAGGAGAATGTGCTTTCTCCTCAGGATAACGCGTTTATGACGGAACTCTATCAGCTCATGGAAAATGAATTGTCCAATTCCGAGCTTGATGTGTCACGCATGACAGAGATGTTGCACATTTCCCGGACAAAGTTCTATTATAAGGTGAAAGGCCTTACGGGGGAGAACCCGAGCGTGTTCTTCCGCAGGTATAGGCTCAACCGTGCCGCCCAGCTTCTGAAGGAGAGGAAATACAATGTGTCCGAGATAGCGGATATGACCGGCTTCAGCACCTTGTCGCATTTCTCAGTCAGCTTCAAGAAGCAGTTCGGCGTGTCTCCGAGCGAATATGTCAAATGAGAATGACCGCGCTCCTTGGGGACCGTACGGTACCATTTGATGCCGTGTGGCGTTTATTGTCTTTGCGGCCGGTTCCGAGTGTTTTCATGACATTCAAAAATTTCTTGTCCGGGTTATTTCTGTGGCATTTATGTTGCGTGCAGCGGCTTCTGTGAAACAAGCTACTTGAAATGCTTATTATGGCTCCGGCCATATCTTCCGGGCGTGTGAGGGGAGTTGGGGCTTTTTCGTTTTTTCGACTCCTGTCCGGTGTTATGACAAGAACCTTGCATGCGGCCTCGGGTTTTCCGCGGGACTTGCGG
>DBLW01000059.1 GCA_002298075.1 Bacteroidales bacterium UBA714
CTGGTGTTCGGGCTGTTCCGCCTCAGCAAGAGGAAGTTCTCGGGAGCGCTCCCATATATTTTCCTTGCTGCAGCATGGATAGCATGGGAAAGATTCTATTTTGATGCGGAGATTTCATGGCCGTGGCTTGTGCTCGGGAACTCTTTTGCCCGCACTACATGGGCAGTGCAATGGTACGAATTCACAGGCACCCTCGGCGGCTCTCTGTGGATATGGACATGCAACCTGCTGCTGTTCGCTCTGCTTACAAGGCTCTCTGACGGAAGCTGGAACCTCCTCAACGCGAAGGCAAGGACGGCTCACCTTTGCGGCTATGCGACATTCCTCGCAGCTCCTTTTCTGATATCACATGCTGTCGGGAAACAATATGAAAATTCCATGCAGGGCTCTGAGCAGCTCCCGGTGGCGATAATCCAGCCGAACATCGACCCTTACAACAAATTCGAGGCAATGTCGCAGGCAGACCAGACAGCAATGCTGCTGTCACAGATCTCCCGTCTGCAGAAGTCACGGCCTGGCCTTTTTGCCCGGGATGGCGCTACTGACAGTTCATCCGCCCCCCTGCTGATACTTGCCCCCGAGACTTTCACAAACGACATCACCACAGGAAACTATGAATCAAGCCGGACATGGCGCAGCTTCGTGTCCTTCCTTTATGACAAGCCCGGGACAAACCTGCTTTTCGGGGCATCGTCGTGGGACCGGATAAACTCATCGGAAGCCCCCTCGCATACCGCAAGGCGTCTTGGGGACGGGACATGGATAGAATCGCACAATTCTGCGCTTATGGTGGACGGAACAGGAAGAACGGAGATTTTCCACAAGAACAAGCTTGTGGTGGCAGTCGAGATGACACCATACCCTGCACTTTTCTGCAAGATAGACGACATGCTCGGCGGAGTGATGGGACGGTGCGTGGGACAGGACGGGATAAGCCTGCTGCATGTGCATGCCGGGGAAACAAGTCCTATTCCGGTAGGCTGCGCAATATGCTATGAGTCGGTATATGGAGAATATTATACCGGATATGTCCGCAAAGGAGCACGCGCAATGACCGTCATAACCAATGACGCATGGTGGGGAGATACCCCTGGATACGTTCAGCACCTGAGCTATTCATGCCTCAGGGCAATTGAGACAAGAAGGGCCATCGCACGCTGCGCAAACACCGGGATTTCAGCAATCATCAGCCCTTCCGGAGAAATCATCAGCAGGACCCCGTGGTGGGAGCAGGCCGTGCTGACAGGAAGCCTTCCGCTTCGTGATGACATGACTTTCTTCGTGACCCACGGTGACATAGCAGGAAGGGTCTGCACCTTTGTTTTCTGCCTTCTGCTTCTCGCGCTTGCCGTGAGGTTCACTACCGGAAGATGATTCCTGCAATCATCAGCCCTATAACAATAACCATAAACTCTGATTTTGCCGCAAAGCTACAATTTATATTACTATTTTCACACTACGGACCGGATTCTTGCGCAGTTTAAAACAATTGCTTATATTTACCTGCAGTAAAAGCTTTTGCCAACAGATAAAATTCTACAAGTATGAAAAAAATTGCGGTTCTCTTTGCCATGGTCCTGATGGTGTCAGGATGCGGCAGCAGCAAAAAAGTTTCCGAAGGACATGACATTGCGGTCCGGCTCATCGAAAGCGGAATGTTCAAGATAACCATTGAGGAGGCATACCGTAAACCTGATTATCTGCCTCTACCTGGACTTGGAAGCCATATCATATATGACAATGGACATGTAAGCTTCATGCTGAACCCTGCCTCACAAATAGCAGGAGATTTCATAGAAAACAGCTACTCAAAGAAGAATGCCGCCGTAATGCCCGTAAAAGGGAAAAGATATGTGATTAAATTCAAAAATGAATCTTATTGGGCAAGGGACGAATACATCGAATTTTCCATAGACCCGTCCAAGAATATCATCAACGGAACGGTATACAAATGGAATAAGCTCAGCTACAGATTCAAAGGCAGCATTTCGCCTTTGGCTTACGATTAGCCTCCTTTCCTGAGCGAAAGGAACTGCCGGCAACTTTTGCAGCCGCATTAAAAACGATGATGACGGAACTCCTTTTTTGCAGTGGAGATTCCGTCATCATTTTTATAGGCTCACCATGTGAGACATTACCTTCTCGGAGGCCCCATAGGTCCGCCATGTCCAGGACCGCCCGGGCCGCGTCTTCCACCTCCGTTGAAATTGCCGAAGCGGTAGGTAAGTGACAGGATTATGTAACGTCCGAGCGTGTTGTTGCGTACTTCCTGGTGATAGTTCGATGCATCAGTCACTGACAGGTTCTTGGACTGGCCGAGAATGTCATATGCCTTAAGCGCAAGGGTAAACTTGTTCTTGAACAGAAGCTTTGACACCTCAGCATTAAGCACGACTTCGTCTTTCTGCGGAGTCGAATATCCGTTATACCAATTATATCTCACGTCAGAGATTATATTCACTCCTCCGGGTATTGTCCAGTTCATGGAAGCGTCAGCCTGGTTGTTCCATGTCGCCTTCTGGTTGCCGGTATTCATGGTGTACCATGACTTTGACATCCTGGTGCGGCCTCCGATGTTGACTTCCACAAAATCATTCCTGTATGTGAAGCGGAGCCTTTCCGTAAAATTCAGGGTCTGTGTCCTGTTCGTGATGAAGAGGTTGCTTTCCCCGAGGTCAGGAAAATCCTCATTGAAAAGATCATAGTTGAACTCAGCCTTCTCAGGGTTGTAATATTTGCCTGTGTCAAGCGCTCCGGTACCGATATATGAAGTTGACTTGTTGTACCTGAGGTAAGTCATTGAGAACATCGAGAAGTCGGATTTGCCGAACGGGGAATTGACCATGATGCGTCCGTCAACGGAGCCTGTAGCAGGGCCGTTCACAGGAATCGCATACTGCACTCCGGCCTGGTCATACCACTGGGCATTCGTTATGGCATCCTCGACTATGCTTGCCCCGAAGCGTGCATGTACGGAAGTGAATGTCTTTTTGTTGGTATATCCGAACATTCCGCGTATGTTATGGTTGAAGTACGGGTCCAGATTCGGATTTCCGAGCGAAATGTTAAGAGGATTTGAATTGTCAGGCACAGGCAGCAGCTGCGAAGTGGAAGGCTGGGCAGAGCGTCCGAAATAGAACATCCTTATGTTGGTGTTGTCATTGATTTCGTAGCTGAGCATTGCCTGCGGTGACCAGTTGATTACTGTCCTGCGGTACGGGTCATGTCCTGTTGTCTCATTCTTCGTGTCGGTAGGATTGATTGCCGCTCCGAGCTGCGCCCTGAGCTTGCTTTTCTGGTAGCTGAAATTAAGGCCGGCACGCTGGTTTATGGCACGGTTCATTATGTCGTTGGAATACCTTGTGTCAAGGTTTTCCCCTACCGGATCAAACAGAAGAAGGCCATCCTGCATGAAATCATTGCTGCCGCTGTTGTATGTCTTTTTATATGAAGTGTTCTTGCTCCAGCTGTACTGATAATTGGCCTCAAGATAGAAGTCATGGCCGAGAGGCTCGGTATAGACAAGGCGGCCGGACAATGACGAGCTTTTTGCATTCTGGTCAAAGCGCTGATTCACAATTTCATCGCCCCAGGCTCCGCTTTCAGCGTCCTTGACCTGTGTAAGCGACTGATTGAATCCTTCAAGGTCATTATTGCTGAAATTGTAACGGAAATTGGCTGAAATCGTTCTTCCGGGCTTGCCAAGACGCTGGCGCAGAAGGAGAAAACCACTTGCTGTCCAGTTCCTGTTGTCACCCGTATTGGAATTATATCCGCGGTTCGTGGAATCGCGCTGGCCGTCCCGCTCCATATAGGTGCCGAATTTCGAATATTCATTGAAGCTGCCGCTTCCGAAATTGAACTGCGGCTCAAAGAGAATGGAAGTGTTCTCAGAGAACTTATGGTCAAGGCGGACTCCGAATCGGTGTCCGTGTGAACCTGTATAATTTGTGCCGACGTTGTCATTCAGCAGCCGGCTGCCGTCTTCAAGGTATGTGACTTTTGAGCTTTCCTCCTCTACATGACTGTCCGACCCGTTATAGAGGTAGTTTCCCGCAAGGTCCATATTCCCGTCAAGCAGGGTGAACGCTCCGTTGAGACCTCCCATCCAGGAGGTGGAGATGCCGTTGTTGCCTCCCCAGCCGCCCATTCCGCGTCCCATACCGCCGCCACCGCCGCGCATGCCCTGCATCATGCTGCCGGCCATGTCATTAAAGCCCCGGTTATTAGTATTGTTCCCGTTCAGAATGACGCTTATCTGGCTCTTGTCCGTGAAACGTCCTACCATAGCCGCACCCTGATAGCGCCAGTCATTCATGTCAGAACCGTTGCCGGGCACATCATGTCCGCCTCCCGCCATAACATTTCCGAACCAGCCCTGCATCATCCCAGGACGCATGGAAAGGTCAATCACAGTCTCCTCCTCGCCGTCATCTATGCCGGTAAACATGGCCTGGTCAGATTTTTTCTCCACAACCTTCACTTTCTCTATCAGCTTGGCCGGGATATTCTTCGAGGCAAGCTGAGGGTCATCAAGGAAGAAAGTCTTTCCGTCAATCGTAATTTTCTTGATTGTCTCGCCATTGGCCGTAATGGAACCGTCAGTGCCGACTTCCACTCCCGGAAGCTTCTTAAGCAGCTCTTCGAGCATATCATTGTCAGATGTCTTGAACGAGGACGCATTGTACTCTATAGTATCTTTCTTCACGACGATAGGATTGCCCACGGCTGATACACTTGCCGCATCAAGCACCTCGACATCCTCAGTCATACGGATTTCCCCGAGATCGATATTCTTGTCTATCGTCAGTTCCTGCGAATGAGCCTTATATCCCATCAGCTCAGCCTTGAAGACATATGTCCCCTTTTTCACCTTGGTCAAAACGGCACGTCCCGCATCATCGGTAAGCACGTATTTTGAAGCCGAAGTCTCCCCTTTCGGGGTCAGGGATGCGGTGGCGAACTGTACCGGTCCGGAAGTCTTTTCATCCACCAGCTTTAGTTTTACAGTAAACGCGCCCTGGGCAAAGGCCGACGTACCGGCAAGCATGGCCGCAAATACTGCAACCGCCCTAACAAAAGAATACACTGCACGAATGTTCATGACATTTAATTATATTTCGCCGGGACCGTCCCGGACTGGTTATGCAAAACAGGAGCGGACATGCACAGAAAAGGGTGCGGACCGGAAATCCCGTAACCGCGCCCTGGCTGTCCATTCATAAATGACGATATTATGACACCTCTTTCCTATGAAAGTTTAATCCGGATGTCATTTCTTTATACGTCCCGGATTGGCTTCAAGAAATTTCTTCCAGCCGGTGCATCCGGAAACTCCGGCCAAAGGATTGGTCATCTGGTAATGATGACAGAGCGCTATGGCAAGGGCATCTGTCGCATCCAAGTGCTTGGGGTCAAGGTCAACTTTGAGAGTCTTCTGAATCATCATGCTGACCTGCTCCTTGGAAGCCGCTCCATTGCCGCATATAGCAATCTTGGCCTTTCGCGGAGCATATTCGGCCACTGGTATCCCGCGTATGGCAGCAGCCGTTATGGCAGCACCCTGCGCACGTCCGAGCTTTAGGATGACCTGTGCGTTCTTGCCGTAAAACGGCGACTCGACCGCAAGGGAATCCGGCTTTACCGTATCCAGAAGTTCGCTCACACCTGCATAGATGTTCGCAAGCTTTTCAAAAGGGTCATTGATTTTCCTCAGGTCGAAGATTCCCATATCCTCATAATGGGGTCCCTTTGAATCAACACGGATGACCCCGTAACCGAGTATGTTGGTTCCGGGGTCAATTCCCAATATGACGTTTTCCTTCATCTTGTCTGTCAGCGGTCATCCGTCAGCGGCGGACTAACCAATGAAATCAAAGCCGGTGTATGGCCTGAGCACCTCAGGAATCTCTATCCTGCCGTCCTTCTGGTTATTCTCGAGCAGGGCCGCAACCACACGGGGAAGAGCGAGCGAGCTGCCGTTGAGAGTGTGGGCAAGCTGGGTCTTTCCGTCAGCGTCCTTATACCTGAGTTTGAGGCGGTTAGCCTGATAAGACTCAAAATTTGACACTGAAGAAATCTCAAGCCATCTTCCCTGTGCTGCAGAATACACCTCGAAATCATATGTTATGGCAGAAGTGAAGCTCATGTCCCCTCCGCAAAGACGCAGAATCCTGTAAGGAAGTCCGAGTGACTTGACGATGCCCTCGACATGCGCAATCATCTCATCCAGAGCCGCATATGAATCCTCAGGCTTCTCGATGCGCACGATTTCCACCTTGTCGAACTGATGCAGGCGGTTAAGTCCGCGCACATCCTTGCCATATGAGCCGGCCTCACGGCGGAAGCACGGAGTATATGCAGTCATCTTCACAGGGAAGTCGTTGTTTCCGAGAATCACGTCCCTGTAGATATTGGTTACAGGCACTTCTGCAGTAGGAACAAGATAATAATTGTCCAAAGTGGCATGATACATCTGGCCCTCCTTATCAGGAAGCTGTCCTGTACCGAAGCCGGAAGCCTCATTCACCATGACTGGAGGCTCCACCTCAAGGTAGCCGGCCTTGGTGTTAATGTCAAGGAAATAATTGATGAGCGCTCTCTGAAGACGTGCACCCTTGCCCTTATAGACAGGGAATCCCGCTCCGGTAAGCTTCACTCCGAGGTCAAAGTCTATTATGTCGAACTTCTTTGCAAGCTCCCAATGCGGCAAAGCCTGTTCACCAAGCTCCGGAATCTCATTTCCGGTTTTCACGACCACATTGTCCTCCGCTCCCTTGCCAGGAGGCACCTGGTCACACGGGATATTCGGAAGAAGCACCACAAGGGACTCCAGCTCGGCATTGTTTTCCTGAGAAGCCTTCTCGATTTCCGCAGAACGCGCCTTCAGCGAAGCAACGTCAGCCTTTGCCGCCTCAGCCTCATCTTTGCGTCCTTCCTTCATGAGCGAACCTATCATGGCCGCTTTCTTCCTCTGCTCGGCAAGGCAGGAATCGAGTTCGGTCTGGAGAGACCTTCTCTTCACATCAAGGCCGTTAATTTTCTCTACAATCTCCCTTGCGTCGAAATTCTTGACCGCAAGCTTCGTGACCACAAATTCAGGATTCTCACGAAGAAGTTTGAGTGTCAACATATATTATTCGTTTTGCTGGTTCAAAAAACTGTCTAAACAGCTCCTAAATAAAAAGAGGACTGCAGCCCGCTCGGGTCACCAGTCCTCTGTCTTTGTCATCAAATCCCCGAGTCTTAATTCTCAAAAGGGAGAACCGAGACGTAAGATTTGTTGTCAGCTTTCTTGCGGAAGCTTACCTTGCCGTCAATCAGGGCATAAAGAGTGTGGTCCTTGCCCATGCCTACGTTAAGGCCTGGGTTGTGGACGGTACCCCTCTGACGAACGAGGATATTTCCCGCCTTAACAGCCTGATCGCCGAATTTCTTGATACCGAGTCGCTTGCTGTGCGACTCACGACCGTTCTTGGAACTACCGACGCCTTTTTTATGTGCCATAATCTATTCCTCCCGTTAATTAAGCGATCGTATTGATCTGAAGTTTAGTAAGATACTGACGGTGACCGTTCATCTTCTGATAGCCTTTGCGGCGTTTCTTCTTGAAGACGAGGACTTTCTTTCCCTTGCAAGTGTCATCAAGGACAGTTGCCGTAACCTTTGCACCGTCAACATATGGTGCTCCGAGCTTCACCTGTCCGTCAGCGTCAACGAGAAGAACCTTGTCGAACTCGACAGAAGCACCTTTCTCTGCAGCGAGACGGTTCACGAAGATCGTCATGCCAGCCTCAACTTTAAACTGCTGGCCTGCAATATCAACAATTGCGTACATAAAACTTAATTATAAAAAGTTTTGGACTGCAAGCGGCCGCGCCAACGGCTCTTTATCATGGCTTGACACCCCTTGAATATTCTGATGAATTACTGCTCGTCCTGGAGCTGCATCTGCTGAACATAGATTGCCTTCTGAATCTGTGTTCTCCTCTTTACAGACGGTTTCACGAAAGTCTTCCTTGCACGGAGCTCACGTATCGCACCTGTCTTCTCGAATTTCCTCTTGAATTTCTTCAGAGCCTTCTCGATGCTCTCGCCGTCTTTTACCGGAACTATAATCATGTCTAAATCACCTCCTTTTATTTGCGGCTGCAAAGATAGACATATTATTTTGATTTGCAAGACCTCTGCATCGAATCTTCACCGAATTAATCTTCACGGTTCCAAAGGAAATGCCACGGAGATTGGCAAGCAGGTCATTTGTTACGTCAAAGCACATAGAACGCAAATAAAGAATCGCAAATACGGCAGTCGTCCGGGTATTTCCCTCTCCGAACGGATGGATTTGCCATAATCCCGATACGAATTTGGCAATGTGGCTCACGAATCCGTTCCCATCCTAATAACAAAAGCAAGCTGAATTCTTTTATGGCACACTTACTTTTACCTGGTTTTTGACAGAATGATGCAGATTTATAATAATCATACAAATGCCTATCTTGACACAAGTCGTCTGAAAGTCTCCATGCCGGAGGTCGCGACTTCCATGATGTGGGTTATCCTGCCGTCACGGACCGGGACTGCGTTCGGATCTATGATATATATAGGTACATCCATACCGGCATAGCGGTACAGTCCGGCAGCCGGATAGACCTGAAGCGAAGTGCCTACGATAAGCAGCACATCCGCCGCCTCCACCGCATCAATCGCCGCACCGATTTTCGGAACGGCCTCACCGAACCAGACTATATGAGGCCTGAGCTGCGCCCCGTTCGGAGCGGTGTCGCCAAGATGAACCTCATCAGCACCTATGTCAAAAACCGTCTCTTCAGAAAAGCCGTCAGCCTCATTGCAGCAATTCTCAGGACGCACCTTGGTCAGCTCCCCATGCAGATGAATGACACGGGTGCTCCCTGCCCTTTCGTGCAGATTGTCAACATTCTGAGTAATCACCGTCACATTCCAGTCATTCTCCAGAGACGCTATAGCCTCATGGGCGGCATTAGGCCTCACCGTATCCAGCTGTGCCCTGCGCTCATTATAAAAGTCAAGCACAAGCTGAGGATTGCGGCGCCACCCCTCAATGTCAGCCACATCTTCCACACGATGGTTCTCCCATAGCCCGTCTCCTCCACGGAAAGTCCGGATACCGCTCTCTGCGCTTACGCCCGCGCCCGTGAGCACTGCCAATTTCTTTTTCATCATTGCTGTCTTTCAAAATAATGCCTGCCCAGCCAATATTCGAAGAGAGGGTCAAGTATTACAGGCTCGTCCTTGTCATTGAAAGTCAGTATCTCCTTTTTCTTCAGGGCATCCTTGACACGCTGAACATTGGCGGACGAATTGAGCCTGTACTTCATTATAACATCAGACGAGCTGAACTTGACCACACCGTCAAGAACGGCCCTCATAAGGCTGAGCTGGTGGTCCGTAAGGTCATTGACCATATTCATGAATCTTGGCTCATGTATCGAAATCATTGAGTTCAGAGCCTCGGTCATCGTATTCTCGCTGATATATCCCTTTGACATGGAGTCACATACGGAAGCCAGATGATTTATGTACCACATGTTCCCGCGGAAAAGTTCACATGCCCCCACAGCAAGTTCCCTGTCAAGCGACTTGCCGGCACCGTAGAGAAATCCCCTGACGATATGCTCTATTATCTCGCTCTGCTCTATAGGCTGAAGCGGAAGGTGTATGACCTGGCGGTAAAAATATTTCTTGTATGCGAATATATGCTTCATCGCATTGACCCTGGAACCGGTCATTATGAAAGACACCTTCACCCCGGATGTCCTGTCACGGAACATTTCTTCCATAGTCTTTAGGAGGTCTTCATACCCGTGCGCGAACATAAGGTTCTGGAACTCCCTCAGCAAGACATATACGGCCGTCCCCTTCTCTTCGGCAATCCTGTACGGAAGCCTTAGCATAGCCTCCACATCCTCCTGCGAGACATCCCAGTTCATCGACACCACCTCTCCGCTCTGGTAGAACCTGTCGCGGTCAAAAACAAAATGCGTCCCGCCGAGATGTCCGGCCACCGCAGCCTCATATTCATCCGGAGATGTCATCACGGATTTCAGCACGGCCGAACCGAGCTTAAGTAGAAAATCCTGGACAGTCCTGATGTTGAACATGTCGACACTGCAGGTCACGAACTGCTTCCCGGATGTCCTCATATCGAGGAGAGCCTGCTGCACCAGCGACATTTTCCCGGCCTTCGGAGGCTCATACATGACCACATGCTCGCCCGCGGCAAGAAGGTTGCCGAGCACTCCGCACTCTTTTTTCCGGCCTATGAAATTCTTGCCGGTAACATATCTGTCATATACAAAAGGTGAAGCCATAATCCTGATTCCTTTATATTATATAGGCAAGCGTCCAGCATGAAGGATACGTTCCGTGTTGATTCAAGGCAGACAAGGAGAGCATTCTTTTCATGGATAACGCAAAACCATCATGCAAAATTAACAAACTGTTTCGGATTTCATACAAAATTGTTGCAGAGTATGGCCTGCAATATTTCTTGCCTGAAAAAGCAGCAGCGGTACGGATTTTTAATTACATTTGTGATAAAATGCAGAAACAGTCAGACTATGACAAAACAAGAAACCGAAATAGAAAAAAATACAACAGCAAGAAAAATCGGCTTTTGGGGCAGGACTGCAAAGGTCCTGCTTTGGGCATGCGGCTTATGGGCAACATTGCTCCTTGCCCTCCACCTTATCCTCTCCCCTGCCGTATTGACAAGGATTGTAAACAAATATGCGGCAGACTACGTGGACGGGAACATTTCATTCGGCAGCGCATCCGCTTCCATGTTCAGGCACTTTCCGAGCCTCACCCTCACTTTTGACGATTTTTCAATCACATATCCCGCAGACAGGTTCGATGCGTCCGAACAGGCCGGAGTGCAGGGACATCTGCTGTATCACGGATGTTCTGATGCCGCGGACACTCTCGCATCATTCAGCAGATTTTCCGCAAGTGTCAATATAGTCCCTCTGATCTTCGGCAAGATACGCATACCCCATGCAGAACTTGTGAAGCCGCGCATCTTCGCCCACAGCTATGTAAACGGACAGGCCAACTGGAACCTGTTCATGACAGATGCGGAGCCTGACACAGAAAATGAAGAAGCCTCATCAGGCCAGGGCATGCCGGACATGGTTCTCGGCAACATAAGCCTTACCAGTCATCCCCATATAGTCTATACTAACTGTGCGGACACTTTGTTCACAATGATTGACATCAAGCAGGTATCCCTCAGCGGAAGGCTCCATACCGGCAAAATGCATCGCGGAAGATTCGGGCTATCAATCGACAGTCTGATTGTGGCCGGAAGGGCAGGATGCGACACAGTGGCTCTCGGACTCGAAAGGCTCCATGTCCACGAACATGGGAAGCACCTTGACGTCAATGCACATGCCAGGACACTCCTTGCCACGCGTTCATTCGGAAGGATGAACATTCCGGTTGACATAAGAGCATCGGTAGGTTTCCCAAAAGACAGCGTCTTTGCCATACGCGTACAGGATATGACGGCAAAGATAGCCGACATACCGTTCAATGCGGAGGCGGACATAAGGATGCACGAAGGAAAGACAGGCGTCACAGGCACCATGCAGATTGAGAAATGCATGATAAACGACATAATCTGCGGCTTTGCGAAAAACTTCTTGCCGCAGGCAGAGCACATAAGCACGGATGCCTCAATAAACTTTGCCGCAGAAATCGACGGCTATTACGACCACTCAAGCGGAAAGTTCCCGGACATATCTGTCAAGCTGTCAGTGCCGGAATCAAGCATTCAGCACAGGGACTTTGCAAAACCGCTCACAATCGGTCTTCAGGCAAGCGCCGCAACCGACACCGAAGGGAAAATAAACGTCGCCGTAGACGGCATAAAGGCCTCAGCCAATGGCATGGAACTTCAGGCAAAGGCCCAGGCAAAGGATATACTCGGGAATGACCCTCTGCTTTACATTGACGGAAACATGTCCGCCATATTCGACTCACTCGGAACATTCATTCCAGACTCGATGAATGTACGGGCACAAGGCACGCTCAACGCGAAGCTGAAAGGAAGCGCGAGGCTGTCCGAACTTGACATTTATAAATTCTCAAACTCCGCCCTCACAGGCAGCATTGAAGGCAAGGACATAATCCTCCAGGCCCCCGATGACACAGTGAACATCGTCATCAGCAGGATGAACATCGGCATAGGACCGGAGTCAAGGACGTCAAGAAAAGACTCATCCAAGTCATTCAGGCTCATAGCACTGACAGGAGAGATTGACACCACGGACATAGCTTACAAAAAGGCATTGACAATAAAAGGCCACGGCATAGAGTTCAGCGCGAAGAACTCGGCCCCTGAAGCTGGAGCAGACACATCCGCAATAGGATATCTCGGAGGCAGGCTGAAAGCCGCAAGCCTGTCGGTTGCAGATGCCACAGGAGCCAGGATAAGCATGGACGGGACAAACAACAGTTTCCATATATTCCCGAAAAAAGACCATCCTGAGCTTCCAACCCTCATGCTGCAAAGCCGCAACAAAAGGATAACGCTCAATACGGGCATAAACAGGGCCATTCTCACGGACGCGTCGATAAGGGCAAAGGCGGCAATGAACACCGTCGAGCGAAAGGCAAGGCGTAAAGCGTTCATGGACTCGCTTTCTCGGGCATATCCCGGGGTTCCTAAAGATTCCCTGTTCATCATACTGAGATCACAAATGAACTCCCGTCCTATTCCGGAATGGATGAAAGAAGAAGACTTCCGCAAGCAGGACATAGACATAAGGCTCGATGAGACTTTCGCCAAATATTTCAGGGAATGGGATGTTGACGGAAGCATAAAAGTCCGCACAGGCATTCTTATGACCCCGTACTTCCCGCTAAGAAACATCCTGCGCGGATTCGACTGCGGATTCAACAACAACGAGGTCCGCATAGACAGTTTCAAAGTGATGTCAGGATCTTCCGAGTTAGCCGCAAAAGGCAAGCTGACGGGGCTCAAGCGCGCCCTGCTCGGCAACGGCAGGCTTAAGCTCGACATTGACGTAAACTCCGGAAGAATGAACGCCGGCGAGCTTATTGGAGCATATAATGCCGGAATGAACTTCAATCCGCAGACGGGAAAGGACATGATGGAAGGCACGAGCAACTCCGAATTCCTTAAAATGGTTACAGCCGAAACGGCCACTTCCGAGACTGAGACTCCCTTGATAGTCGTTCCGTCAAACCTGAACGCAAGAATCGGCATTGATGCGTCCAATGTCACATATTCAGGACTTGACATCAGCGAGGCCACGGCAGAAATAATTATGAAAGAGAGATGCGTCCAGATACTCAACACCTCCGCCACGACGAACATGGGAGGAATACAGTTCGACGGATTCTACTCTACACGCACCAAGGAGGACCTCAAGACAGGATTCAGCCTCAACATGAGCGACATAACGGCGGAAAAGGTAATAGAACTGCTTCCGGCCGTGGATACAATCATGCCGATGCTCAAATCGTTCAAAGGTCTCCTAAATTGCGAACTGGCTGCGACCGCAAGCCTTGACACCAATATGAATGTCATTACCCCAAGCATAAACGGAGTGGTGAGAATCGGTGGGAAAGACCTGGCCATCAGCGACAACGAGCTTTTCCGCACACTTGCCAAGAAACTGATGTTCAAGAACAAGAAAGAAGGGCATGTGCAGCAGATGACGGTCGAAGGAGTCATAAAGGACAATGTGCTCGAGGTCTTCCCGTTTGTGCTGGACATGGACAGATACACATTGGCAATGAGCGGAATACAGAACCTTGACATGTCGTTCAAGTATCACGTGTCGGTGCTGAAGTCACCGTTCCTGTTCAGGCTGGGCATTGACCTTTACGGCCAGGATTTTGACCATCTCAAATTCAGAATCGGCAAAGCCAAATACAAGAATACCAATGTTCCTGTCTTCTCTGCTGTCATAGACAAGACAAAAATCAATCTGGTGACATCAATCAAAGGTATCTTCGAAAAAGGAGTAGAGGCAGCAGTCAGTGCCAATGAAAGGCAGGATGACATAGTTCGGCACAAGCAGAAGATAGGATATGTCAATGCGGCCGAGCAGGAGATGGAGGAGCTGTCGGAAGATGAGCGCAAACAGGTAGAGGAACAGGAAAAGGCGGATGAGGCGGAAGAGGCAGGACAATCAGAAATGACCGGATTGCCAGAAGGGGCAGAATTGCCGGAAAGGGCAGAAGAGACAGATGCCATTGGAGATACGGACACAACAGAAAAATAAGATATCAGACATGAACAGTCAGGAGTACATTGAGGTGGCAATAAGCATTGCACCTTTCAGTGAAGAGAACGCGGAGATAGTGACAGCGGAAATCAGCGACCTTCCGTTCGAGTCATTCTGCACGGAGGAGGATAAGCTCAAATGCTATATACAGAAAGAGCTATATGACGCACAAGCGCTTAAGGTTGTCCTCAGCGGGCTTGAGGGACTCGGGTTCTCAGTTGATTTCTCAGCGGCACTTATGCCGGCAGTGAATTGGAACGCCGTATGGGAAAGCCAGTTCAACCCTATAGTTGTTGACGGGAAGTGCACAATCAAGGCATCGTTCCATGAAGGCCTGAAACGGACAAGATTCAATATCACGATTGACCCGAAGATGGCTTTCGGAACAGGACATCACCAGACGACCTACATGATGTGCCGGGCCTTGCTGGAAAACGGGGAGGCGGTGCACGGAAAAGTCGTGCTCGACATGGGATGCGGCACGGCCGTGCTTGCTATACTCGCGGCCAAGATGAAGGCCTCCAAGGTTTATGGCATTGACATTGACGCAGTGGCAGCCATTTCAGCATATGACAACGCCCGCATGAACCGTGTGGGCAAAAGCGTGGAAACATATTGCGGAGACGCATCGCTGCTGCAAAGAAATACATATGACGTAATCCTGGCAAACATAAACCGCAATATCCTGCTGCAGGATATTCCTACATATTCAGTGTCATTGCGCAAAGACGGGCTCCTGTTTGTCAGCGGCTTCTACGTTGAGGATATGCCTATGATAACGGGCATGGCATCAAGTTCCGGACTTGAATACGTAAGCCACGACAGCATGGACAACTGGTGCTGCATAAAATTCCGCAAGAAAGCCCTATAGCAGACTGTGAGTGTGAAAGCAATTAATATTTTCCGAAGATGAAAGGCATATTGAAAGCACTGGTACTCGCCAGCGGAGTGTTTGTCATCATAAACTCCTGCAAGCCAGATATATACAAAGGGCCTCTTGACAATCCTTACGGCAACTGGCTCGGAGTCCATACCGATTATTTCTTCAACTCTGAGACAGTAGCACAAACCGATGCATGCGGATACAGCGTAATTTCATTCTACAGACAAGGGTTATGCTGCATAGAAGGCCACAAGGGAGCACTGCCCTTCTCATATGACCATGAATCCTCCTCCCTTGAAGTCGGACAGGACAGATGGACCGTCACGACACTTACCGGTGCGGAAATGGTGCTTGAGTTTATCGGGACGGTCATTCCGGAACAGGAGCCGGATGATAATGGCGGAGAGACAGGCACTGAGGAAAACGAAGACGGGCTGGACGGGAATGGCATAAAACTTCCCGCAGAATTTAAAGGAATGACCATAATCTCAGACGGAACAGCATACTTTTACACTGACAAGAACGGCAAACAAGTCCGCTGCTACTTCGTCGGGACAAAAGATGAGAACGGCACAACGGAAGTGGATTTCTGGTTTGACACCCACACCGACCGCTTCGTGCCTTACAACTGACCGATTAAGCCTCCCATAGACTCTTCTTGCTGATCCCCAAGAGGATTTTCGGTCACTTTTATGTGGTAACTATTTTGATAGTATTAATCGTTTCAGATGGTGATCATAGCAGATACGTTCTCCTTGAATGAAGCGAGTTACAGCCTCATCAATGATCGGAAGAGGTACGACATACCATTCTTTCGGTGTAGCTTTTCCGGCTGTCAGCTTCAACTGTACTTTATCGGACAACTGGTGTAATACAGTCTCAAATGTCACCGCTTTGATATTATATACAAAGACAGAGGGCGGAAATCCGTCCTCTGTAAACTTGTGCGGGCGAAGGGAATCGAACCCACACGCCTCTCGGCACCAGATCCTAAGTCTGGCTTGTCTACCAATTTCAACACGCCCGCATTATTTCAAATTACCGTTCCTAACTGAACGGACTGCAAATATACAATATTTTTTCAGGTAAATAACATAATCCTGAAAATATTTTATGCAAATCCGGCAGTTACCATCACCTTCGGGCTTCCGGCCGAATGCATCTCCAGAAAGCGCCCAAGCAGTCCTACAGAAGAAAACCCGGTATTTCCGCAAATGAAGCCACACGGAAAAGACGTTCATGATCATATTCCTCAACCACCTCGTGCTGCCATGTGCGCTCGAACGGAACATGTATTCCGAATCCTCCGATTTTCAGCACAGGCTCTATATCCGACCTGAAAGAATTGCCAACCATCACAAGTTCACCGGCATCCACACCCATCCTGCCGCACAATTCCCAATACTCTTTCACTGTCTTGTCCGCAACAATCCCGACATGACCGAAATATTCTTCAAGCCCAGACCGCACAAGCTTGTTACGCTGGTCAAGCAAATCACCTTTGGTAAACAAGACCATTTCATACTTTCCTGATGCCTTGATTTCCTCAAGAGCCTCCCTGACACCAGGCAACGGACAGCAAGACATCTTAAGCACCGCCTTGCCTGCATCCAGTATTTGTCCAAGTTTATCACCGCTTATACGGCCTCCGCTCAACTCCAGAGCAGTCTCAATCATTGACAGAGTAAAAGCCTTTGCCCCATATCCGAGCTCCTGCATATTACGCGTCTCGGTCCTTAACAATGCCGAAGATACCGCTTCACTGTCAGCATAATCAGCGAGCACAGAACAGAAGATCTTTTCCGCATCGTCATAATAAGACTGATTGTCCCAAAGAGTATCATCCGCATCAAATGCAATGACCTTAACCTTATTTCTAATATCTTGCATATCAAATATTTAATTCATTATTAAACATCCCGTCAATTATTCCAGCACACTGCAGCCAGCATATTGAATTTCCGCGCAGACACCATTGTCTATACCTCACACTCGCATTGTTCACTCTTGCAGAGCCTAAAAGCAAAACACATGCAATTCAATTCCGAGGAATTGTCACCGCCATCCCAAACTGAGCAAGCATCCAGTTCACAGAAAAACGGAATTCTTTGGCCTGACTGCAAATTCTCATTCACGAGCTACTGCCTAATCTACCATATACGGCCGCAAGCCCAATCCCATCCCAGCATTTCTTCCGGATGAAAAAAATTCGCAGCCACTGCATTCACTCCTGCCACTGCACCCCATTGCCGGTCCTACATTTAAGAATGTCCAACCATCCACATTTGGGCCTAAGTAACGGCTCCTTATTTTCCGGTTTTCCCGCATCCGATGAAAACCCCATCATTCAATCGCTGTAAATCAAAAGATATAAGTAAGTTGCAAACGTTCTGCCAACACTTTTTTCAATTATACCAGGGAAACGTTACCATTCACCTTGCCCAACATACTATTAGGACGCTTCTCATACTTTGCTCCCGCAGTACAGAAAATGAAAAACAACCGACTTTACACATTGAAACAGTAATGGATTATACCGAAACACATACTTTTCCCGATGATCCCATACTTTTGCAGGTGATCCCCGTTTTTGGCACTCCATTATGTTAAGCCATTATACCTCACGGAAATGCATAAAAAAAGGAAAAACCTTAAGATTTTTCCTTTGCAGTAGCGGGAGGAGGACTCGAACCTCCGGCCTCCGGGTTATGAGCCCGACGAGCTACCAACTGCTCTATCCCGCGATATTGGATTGCAAATATACGCACATTTTCTGAAACCGCAAACTTTTCTTCATTTATTTTTGACTTTTTTCAATATTTCACGATATCGTAATGTTTTTTAATGCACACGGCACATGAAAAACGCAACAATTTTCATAAAATATTCCGACCAAAGCCAATGGACGCTCTCTGTATGAACAGATGCTGCACGCCACTCCATATCAACAAATTTCCGGACTTGCAACTTAAGACACATTCTTAGAGCAAGTCAAATATCACGGACAACCGAGAATCTTACGGACAGTTTTGCGCTCAAGGCCAAGCAGACGTGATATTTGAGGAATTCCGGCATGCATTCTCCTATGAAGATAACCGGCTATCCGAATTCTCTCCCCAATTTCCAACTGCATTACGGAGGATTTCTTTAACTTTTCTTTGATTACGGCTTCAATTCTATGCACAAGTTCATAATCATTATACTTAACATATCCGCTGAATACCAACTCAAATTCCATTTTATCGGAATCCACCTTGGAGAGACGGTTCCAGAAAAATTCCTGCGAATTGCGGAACAGACTTTCAACAAATCCAGTACATACAAATGACGAAGGAATAATATTATAATCGTCATCAACTGCGAATCCACTTTTTGACAAGTCAGTATGAGTATGAAAAACTTTCCTTGCCAATCTGCCTTTGAAAAATGATGCAGGTATACCGTCAGAATTTCTGTTACGGGAATAATAACAAGCCACACTGGACCAACGGTATTGGCCTGTATCCTTGACGAGCCCACCATCAACTGGATTTCTCAAAATATATGACACACAATTCCTGATGTAAGAGATATCTTCCATCTCCTTAACCGTAACCTCGATTCTTTTCAGCACCTTTGAGGAGTTATAGCGACGCATATAATGTCTGGAATAATCTTTTTTGAAGTCTGTCATAAAATCTGACACACACTTCTTTTCATCAGCACACACCATAAAATGTACATGATTGGTCATCAGACAATACGCAGCAATCTTCACTTGATGCCTGTAGGCAGTAACAGCGGCAATTCTTGTCGCACAAATGTAATCAGACTCATCCATGAAAAGCAGTCGGTCTTCCAGACCTTTCGTACAGGCATGAAAAACACGAACCGGTTGCTCAGTACCGCCAGACATCACTTCATTCTCTCTCCTCATATCCCACAGATTAATATTTTGCCCTCAAAATACAAATAATTATTCATTTAGCCAAACTTCACGAAATTATTTTCTCAAATTGAGACTCCAAGCCAGGTTTCCCTATGCAACCTAAACAAAAAGTGGCACAACGGGCACGGAAAAAAGGACAAAAAATTAAAACACAGACAATTAGACAAATCTAACGTGCCAGTCGGGAAAAAGAAAGGCACAACGGGCACCGAAGGCAAACACAATTAAATGACAATCAACAAATTAACAAAACTGATCGTG
>DBLW01000132.1:0-10935 GCA_002298075.1 Bacteroidales bacterium UBA714
AGCCGTATAATATGCCAAAGCAGGTACGGCATACCCCTCCTCATCTGCTTTCATATAGCCTGTACGCGTATTTTGGTTACTGCCCTGCGTATTCACATAACGGACAAGCCCATAAGCACCATTTCTGCCATTGTCACTGGACAAGGCATTGCCGCACCACCAGTTACGCGTAGCCTCCGCATTTCCCAAGCCGGAATTGCTGTTGGCATTTGTCGCATTATTCAGGAATTTCCACAGATTCCACCTTCCGTTCGAATTCGACAAATCAGTAGTATTGGTAGGGGCACCATTACTATTACGTGCCGGTGCAACCCACCTCCAGTCTATATTCTTTCCGTAAGACTCATTGATATGCTCCACACCGAGGGCAGTCGGCTCTGAAGTGCCGTAGTTTGCCAAATCAGTGGAATAGTAAGTCTGAATCGACCTCTGCCTTATAAGATACTTTCCCTGTGAATACCGGCTTTCCGTATCCGGTGAAACTGCTATATCCTCAACAAGAAAGAGCACAGTCCTCATATCCTTGTTCACATAATTCACCCAATCCGAAAGCGGATGAGCATCACCCTCATAGACATTCTCATTTATGAAAACCGTGTACCAGCGCTGGGTGTCATCATCAAGATTACCTGTGTCGTCACCATATCCACGATGCGCGGCATCCACTCCCACAAGGTCATCCATATACCAAGGCTCATCAGCAGCGGAAGTCTTGTACTCGGCAAGAATATCCTGACGGGCGGTAGGTTTTATGCGTATCCAGTTGTAGTATTCATTATCCCTATCGGGAGCAGGGAGCTTCCCGCTGTCTTTCGACACATATCCACCCTCTATGACATGAGCCGGGCCGTCACCATACGGGGCCTCTATAAGATAATGGAGACGCGCGCGCTCGGAGTTGCTCAACGATATATTGTACGCACCGTAATGCGCATCGACCGTGACGATTTCCTCTGTGGCGTCAATCACATTGCCCTCAAGGCCCGGATGAACCTCACCCGCATTCCCCTCACTCCTGGCCTCCAGCACTATCTGATTGAGTCCGAGGATGGTCATGTCATAAATGTACTTGTGATTCCTGCGGACATTGAAATCCGAAGCATCTCCGTTCATGTAGCCCAAATGGACGGTATAACGGGCCGTGCCGGTACGCTGCACACCGCCTACAAGATAGGAAACCTCACAGGTCAGCTCGACGAACGTGGCGAAATTGTTCCTGTTGACACCGTTCTTCAAATCAGGCGCCTGCATGCTGTCACCGCACAATGCCACATAAATCCCGCTGTTCTTTCCGTCAGCATCCTTGTGCTCCTTTTCACGTGAGTCATAATCTGCGGCATTACCGGTCCTCTTGTTCTCATAAGTGTAGAAGCTGAACGAATATCCGCCGCCGGAAGAACCCTGCACCTCCGTTTCCGGAGTTGACGCTCCGTAATTGGCATTAGGGGAGGAGTCATCAAGATGTCCGATGATTTCGTCCGAGGCATTGGTAAGCCCGTCGGCATCCCCGTCAGCCCTCTCATACAGAAAGCTCATGCGCGGATTGTTTACTACACGCCATGAAGTAGGACGGAAAACAAGTCCGGCAGCACCGGACCTTATATTGAATGTCACCTGGGATATCACCCTGCGAAGATGTATCCGTCCGTCCAGGACCGAATTGCCTCCTTTTATATATACAGGCTCTATGCCCGGACCACCGGGATGAGTTCCTGAAGGATCCGAAGACCAGACACCTGTCATCACGACATTGGCATCCGTATATTCCACGATTGACGGACTGTGCAGGGCAACCGCAATGGCCTTGTATTTTTCGAATGTATCCGCCTCACGCAGCAGTTCCAAAAGATTGGTCCGGGTGCCGTCCTGAGCTTCGCCAAGGCTGCTCATTCCATAATTGTCCCCGGCATTGGCCACAGCCACTATATAGGCGTTTCCGGAACTTGCCTTGATGCCGGTAAGCTGATGCAGGACATGTCTGTCCCCATGGCTCACCTCCTGGTAATGCCATCCTTTCAGACGCCCTCCATGGCCTGCATCATAGATTCCGACCCAGATATTATTCACGGCAGACGCCTGGTCATCAGTAAGCGCACGTGTCTGCAATTCCATCGCAGGAAGCGACAGACGCAGCGAAACCTCGGCAGGCAGCCCCTCGGGCCTTTCTTCAACAGTGCCGAAATCTTCCGCCTGACATGCCCCCAAAGCAAAGCCTGCCGTCAGAAGAAGCCCCATGGCCTTCAGACCGCGCAACATCCTCAACAAAGGCAAATCAAGATATTTATGGCAATTCCTTTTCATGTTCTGTATCATATATGACATAAAGTCCAATCAATGTTATGCTCAACTTCAGTTCTCCGGATAAGAAGGGACTGTTATACTTGCTTCGTCCCATGGACACACGGTATAACCCAGTGATATTTCCGCAGCTGTATTCACATTTATCCTGTAGATATGATTCCTCAGGATTTCCGGTCCCCATGCATTGCCGGCCTCCGGTACGGCGAAATCACGAGACACGGCATCACCTTCAGCTGCGCTCTGCCGAATAACAACCCGGAATGCCAGCTGCCCAGTCCGTATTTCCGGAACATACGTTGTGAAGCCGTCAAACTCATATGGAGCACCAAGAGACTCCGTACTGTACTTCTGCTGTCTGAACTGGCGCCCCTGCTCAGAATCCACAAATCCCGGAACGGCCGGATAGCTTGCTGCGGAAACCTGCACTCCATTCCGGAAATTGTCCGGAATCAGGCGGGCTATGCTGTTCCACTTCATCACTCTCACCTCGGAAACCTTAGGATATCCATCGGCATCCTTGTCGGCAATATTGTCCAGAACCTCAATCTTGGCAAGGCTGCGAAGCATATGAACATCACCTATATCGACATAATTGCCAGTATCGCTTGCAGCCAGGGCAGACCATGACACCGCGCAATCCATAAGCCCGAACATAGGGATTCCCGTCTTTCCAATCTCCGGGAAAAACTCAGGCGACATCTCAAAGAACGCCTGCACACGTTCTATTTCCCTTACAGAACCTTTTGCGGCTATTACACCTTCGACCGCTTCCGCAGGCCAGTTTGCGAGAACCATCAGTTTGAACCTGACGTTACTGTCCACAAACAGCGGATTATTGAAGTAAGGTTCCTTGAATGTAGCCTTTACGGTATAAAGATTCCATTCATCCTCATTCTCTGACATGGTTTTCGCTATCGCGCTCAAGTCCTGCAGGAATGCCCCGCCTTCCGTAAACATCAGAAACCGGAGTCCTTCAAGTTCCAGCCAGTTCTCCGCGGCAGTGCCCGTCTCCTGTCCGGCAATATTGTCCGCCTTTGTCCCCGACGTGTTCCGGGTAGCAATCCGGAAAGTGACGCTAACATCCTCCGCGCTGCCGTCCGGGCACGTGCCAAGCCTGTCGTAAACACAGCTTCCGGCAAGCAAAAGCACACCGCAAACTGCAGAAAACGTCCGTATCCTATGCCATATGATTGATATTGCCATAACTGTACGTCACAATTGACATTAAAATTCAACATCCTGTCCAGGAACCACAACCCAAGAGTTGATATGCACTCCTGCACCGGTGTACCACTTGTCATCCCCGTCGAGGAAGAAAGTGAGATTGTACTCATCCAGCCGGTCCAGGAACTCCTGGTTTCCCATATCCTTGCGGTACTCACCTTTTATCATAAGCAGATACTTCACAAGAGGAAGCCTTATGATTTCCTCCCCGTCCGAATTGCGCACAACCCTGAGCACAGGCTGCCTGTCAGCCATCAGTCGCCCTACAGTCCTTTCCGCAAGAAGACCGTTCACCTGAGTGATTTCCCCGGCACGCGTGTCACCGTAATCAAAGCCGGCAGACACCGCTGTCTTCATCCACCACCTGTAGGCAAACGGGGAATTGCCTATAATCCTGTTGTCATATCCCATCTGAGATACCGAATCGTCAATAATGAAATCAAAATCCTCCGGCCTCATTACCTTGCCTACGGCATTTTCGCTCTTGTAATACTGGAGCATCACCCTGAGCACATTGGTATTCTTCATAAGAGGCACAAGCACATCAGACTGCCCGCCGAACTCCGGCTCTTCAAAGGTAACGCGCGTAAATCCGTGATACAGCCCGGTCAAGTCCCCTCCGACATATGCGCCTGCGGCATCAGAGGCCATCCTTATGGCAAGATTCAGGTCATTAAGCGATGCCGGGGAAGATGAACCGAGGACATACGCAGGCTGGCCGTCAAGCCCGCCCCACACTACGACATCATAAGTGCCTGGAGCGACAGGCACCGTCATGGCATAGTCCTCATCCTGCAAGGCCGCACCTGCTTCACTGCCATGCCACACAAGAGAGCCTTCCGGAGTGAACATCCACAAATCCACCGACTTTACCTCCTTGTGGAAGGCATCAGCACCATTGATGTTCCAGTCGTACTTGAACTTCACCCTATACTCCGTCTGACATGGAGCAAGGCCGTCATATATGGTTTCGCACGAAACTGCCGTCAGCAAAGCCGCAGCAAAGAGCATAAGGCATAATCTATTGAGCTTTTTCATATTGGGTTTCATAAGCCTATAAGTCTTGTTTTTCTTTCCGGCTCCCGGGAAGGCGGTCAGGCCCGCCCGGGAAAAATCATTAGAGTTCCACATCCCATGCATTCACAACATTCCATGCAAGGATGTTGAGACGTGCTGCGACATAGTAGTTTACGTCATCCTTAGGAGGAACTATAGGCTGGTCAGCGGAGCGGAGTCCGGTAGCAAGTCCCTTGATGCTTGACACGTTGATGTTATAGACATGGTTACGTACAATGCCATAATCACCGCGGCAAGCCTTTTCCCAGTCATATTTTCCTTCTTCAGTGAGACAACGCCCGGCATTAAAGCCGAGGTGACGGATAGGGATATTGAAGAATCCGCGTCCATTGTCGAAGATTTCCAACGTGTTCACCTGTGACCAGAGCTGTTTGTTTACCTCTGCGATATTCTCAGCTGTAACCGCGGTGTAGATGACATCGCGGGTTTCATCCGTACCGCCATAGATATACAGATTCCCTATGGCGCTTTCTGCAAGCTGGAGAGTCACATAGCGTCCAGCCACAGGCGTTTCGCCACGTACGGCAGACTTAGGGTGCTCAACATTAAAGAATCCGGCAGACTCAGTTGAAGCGATGTTCTTACCTTCCGGATCAGTGAATACGATTCCCTGCCTTGAGAGAAGCATTGCTTTCGCATCAGCCTCTGAACCGTAATATTTCTTGTTGTGAGTATCAAGATAGAATGTAGAAGCGGCCTGACCGTCAACAAGATAATGTCCGACAATCACAGCGGAAGCAACTGCTGCGGCAGGGTTTCCGTTCTGGACATCATTTATGGCCTCGATTGCTGTGGTTGTCTCCCTTGAATAGAAATATCCGTCCACCTGAGTCGTACTGAAGCCATTTTCATATTTCTTGCTCTTGGCGTCAGCGGCGATTTCATTGTATGAGAAATATTTCAGCGAGTACTCTCCGAGATTGTTTTCAAGGTCATCAATATCATCAGACACCCTCGGATATTTATTGTTGTAATATGAAGGAGAGCATGCCCAATAGCAGCGGTGATTCGCCTCATCGTTCCAAGCGGTCCAGCCCGGAGCCACGAATGCCTTGTTCATCTCATCATAAGAAGGTGTCTTGGTGGGGTCAAACTCCTCTCCCTCACCAGGCCTGAGACCGAAAGTCTTGGTAACGAACATCTCCTCGTCAATCGCGTTCGGACGCCAGAACTCCGGAACGAAAGTAAGCGAGTGTCCATCTATCTCATAGGCCTGTATTGCATTTGAAGCGAGGTCGATACCGATTTTGGCCGCATAGCGCTCAACATAGATATCAAGTGCCTGGCCGCTCTCGGCAGCAGCCTGTGCCGCAGACTCGCTGTCAAACAGCTGGTCAGACTTTACAGGAGTTGCCATAAGACGTCCGACACGTCCTGTAAGCGGGTCAGTTCCGTAATAGACCGAATTGGTCATCGGGAATGTGTTGTCATTGCCGACGACGGCCTTACGCTTGCTTGCCTCAACAGCAAGAAGCGAACTGGAACTCAGGTTCTTTGAGTCTATCGGGTTCACATAGCACATCACATAAGCCGGAAGAGTCTGTCCCTGAAACATCTCGATTGGCACTACAGAAGTCCAGAACTTGGTTACGTTAGCGTTGCCGGACGGCGTGAATGCATTGTCCAGTTCATTATCACGGAAAGTCTTGAGATTTCCTGTAGGGTTTCCGTCCTTGTCATAGAACACGAAAATCAGTTCTTTGACAACGCTCTCGGAAGCATCACCATGCTCAAACCCCTTTGTCGCAGAAGCAGGGCTGGAAAGCGAAACGCTCAGATAGCGGGTCTGGTCAAATTCGACGACGCCACTGACTGACGGAGTCAAATTCTCTTTCTGGGCACATGAAGCCAGCAACACACCGGCTGCAAGCCCAAGGAAAAGTTTTGTTTTCATAATAAGATTATTTAAAGTGTTTGTTTTTTATTCTTATCAGGCGGATATTACTTCAGAGCCTCAAGCTGCGCCAAAGCCGCTTCCGCCTGCTCCACGCCAAGACCGGAAGCCTGCTTGAACAGGTCTGCGGCCTGCTCATAATCACCCGAGAGAGCACGGTGCACGCCTCGCGCATAAACAGCCTCAGCACTGTCGCCAGCCTTGGCCAAATATGCCGCCGAGCGGTCCATGTAACCAAGCCCCATAGCCGTATTGGCTGCATTCAGATTTGCTGTGCAGTCGTCAGGAAACATTCTGACTGCTATTTCAAAGACCTCATTGTACTCATCGCTGCCCGGCTCCATTGCCTGTGCCGCGAGATACATCTCCCTAAGGTCAAGCTTCTGAGGACGCGTCTTGAGAAGACGGAGGATTTCATCCAGATCAGTATAGCTTTTCACCTCATAGCTCACGGAATAGTCCGAGCGGCGCAGCCCCGGATAGACCTCACGGAGCAAGAAGGCATAATCATCCGGATAAGTTGACTTTATTTTCCATTCCATCGCATCCGGAGCGAGGGCCATGCCCATTATTTCAAGGATACCGCCACGGTTCGGCAGACCGGAATTTCTCACATAGCTCTCAAGCCCGTCCCAATCTTCCGCCTCATAAGAGGTCACCACGATGTCATCCTCGAACGCATAATGCGAGCATACGTAGTCCCTCAGCGTGGCAGTCCTGCCTTTAGCCAGTCGCACATTGTTGTCGTAAGGGCCTTCCGGAGAGGCATATCCCTTTATGGACAGACTGACTATGCGTGCATCAGCGTCATTTTTAACAAGGTCGATGGTGGATATGATTTTAGCAAGTTCGGAAGCGTTGCCGCAATAATCCTCATGAATCTCCGTGCGGTTGACAGGAAAGTCAACATATGCCCGGCCGCTCTCCTGACGCATCTTGACCGCTTCTCCGCGCGGACGCATATATACGAACGAAGGCACGAAACGCCTCGGTTCCAGCGACACATGGGAAATAAGGCTTTCCTCACTCCGCACAGGAGCGCCGCAGCAACCGCATACCAGAGCCGTGGCGGAAAGAGAGGCCCCGCTCATCCAGCCCTCGAAAGGCACTACGGTACGATATTCTATTACAGACGTCTTGCCCTCGCGATAGAGCAGCGCTCCTTCCGGCAGGTCCGTATCCCTCAAATGGCGGAAATACCTGTTGTGCCCGGCAACCGTCACAGGAGCAAGCGCCACTGTATCCTTTCCGTTTGACATATAGGGAGTCAGGACAACTTCCCTTTCGGTCTTTAGTTCCAATGATGACACGTCAATGTCCATTGCTACAAAAACATTGTTTTCCGAACGTGAGACGGCCACGTCCGACACTTTAGCCTGTCCGTCAAGCAGTTCCTGCCTTTGCTGCGCATATGACACGCCACTGGACAGGAGCACTGCGCATAATGAGATTATGCCTGTGACTCTGTTCTTATCCATATTGATTACTGCTTATCAGAATAAATATACGAGGCTGATGGCCGCCTTCGTCGGGCCGAAATAATTGTGGGCGCGGTCAGACGCAAGCTTTGTCCCGCATACGGCACATGGGAACACGTCATAGCGGGCGTGTATCCAGCCCAGGCCAAGCTCTGCCTCAAAGTTCCAATGCCTGCCGAGAATCCAGGAATGACCGTAGGCCGCACCAAGACCGGCAAACCAACCCTGATAGCGGCGGTCGGAAAGAACCGAGAAGTCCGAGCCGGGAAGCTTGATGTTGTTGCGGATGCCGCCTACATTGCATTGGCCGCCAAGGGCATGAATGCCTATGAAATGGCCCGCGAAACGCTCGCAGAACCACCAGCGGGCCTCCGGCTGCACAAGCCAGTGCTTCCATTTCATTTCCTTGGGCATCGTCCAGCCGTTATAGTTGCCGCTGATGTCCAGGGTCCAGCGCGGAGCAAGGCCGATTTCCACGCCAAGGTTTACTGTAGCGGTGGCATCATAAAGAATGTTGGTCTTTATTGCCGCTTTCTGTCCGAATGCAGATACGCATAAAGACATTGCCGCAAGCAATGTGACCACTTTACCGAACTTCATTTTAATTTTTTTAGAGTTACACACACAATTCGATCCTGACGACAAATCATAGGAAAGTCTCTCACAATCTGAAAAGAATCAAGCATTTGAACCTCTTTCAGACGCTGTGCCAGCAAAACTAAACATAATTTTTCAAACAACCAAGCCCATTTTTTAGGCTTTTACTGCCCCCCCCCAAAAAAAAACTCATTGAAATTCAACAATTTAAACCAACAAAAAAATAAAATATTTTTTCAGCAAAGAAACCCGGCAGGCATTTCAGCCTTTTTTGATAAGACGCACAGTATCAACGAACAGCTTCACTGCCGGAACAGCAATCACAGCAGTTATCACAAGGCTGATTACCGGGTCAACGACGCTCCAGCCGGTAAGCGAGATTACAAGACCGGAAATGACGACTCCCACAGAAACAAGAGTGTCAGTCGCCGCGTGCAGATATGCGGCCTTCATATTGATGTTCCCGTCATTCTTCCTCATCAGAAGCCATGTGGTGAATCCGTTGACAAAAATTGCCACACCGGCGGTTATCATAATCGCCGCGCCGTCCACCTCTTCTGGTGCAATTATTTTTGAAATGCTTTCCTTGACTATAAGAGCTACGGCCGCCAAAAGCAGAGCGGCATTGGCAAGTGTAACATAGCGGGACACTCTCTCGCTGTCCCTGCTCCCCGATTTTTCCATCCTGAGGGCTACAAGGGCCAGCATTATGCCAAGCACATCACTGAGATTGTGTCCCGCATCCGAAAGAAGCCCTGTGGAATTGCTGCAAATCCCGACAACCGCCTCTGCCGCAACAAATGCGACATTTATAATGATGCAGAGCAAGAGCGTTCTTCCGTGCACTCCTGATATCCTTGTCTGATGATTATGATTGTGTTCCATTATGACGGCATTTTTAAGAAGCCGCCCGATGCACTTCAAAAAGGATGCAATAAATGACATCATTGACATGTGCTGCCGGTAAAGTCCGATTTTTGCAGTGGCGTGGGCCACAAAAAAACAAACGACGACGAATGAGATATCTACTTGCCGCCGCAGGCGTGCTTTCACTTTCCATAGGGATTGCCGGGATTTTCCTTCCGCTGGTGCCTACCACCCCCTTGCTTCTGCTTGCTGCCGCGCTTTTCTGCCGCAGTTCCCCCAAGCTCTACGGCTGGCTGCTCGCACATCCGGTTTTCGGGACATACATAAGGAATTACAGGGAGAACAAGGCCATTCCGCTTAAGGTAAAGATTGTGTCAATCACCCTTCTTTGGGCCACACTCCTGTATTGCACCTTCTTTGTCACGGACAACATCTGGCTAAAGATAATGTTCCTTACAATCGCATCAGGGGTGACAATCCACATATTGAGCCATAAGACTCTGAGATAAATTCCGGAAACCTGTCACAATCCGGGTATATTTTGCATCTTTGCATGTGCCGTACCGCCACAGGAGCGGCCTCAGAACTAGTTTTAATGCTCATGAAAGACTTATTGCTCAGAAATTTAGGGCGCATCTTTGCCATGCTCGGATGCACGACAATTGTAACCGCCTGCTATGGAACACCATACAGCATTTATAACGAAGACATTTACGGACGTGTAACAGATGCAGAAAGCGGAAATCCGATACCGGACATAAGCGTAAGAATTACCGATGCCACATCGGCCTCTTCAGGAGTCCTTGTCCCTACGGTCGAGATTTACGACGGCAAGACGGACAGCGAAGGAAGATTCTACGGCCGCATTGCGAACAAGAGAGGCAATGCGGTCATCGTGGAGTGCAAGGATGTGGACGGCAAGCTGAACGGCAGTTACCAGCAGAAGCAGGAGACGATTGAGAACTACAGTCAGCAGGAAATCATAATCGAAATGAACCCTCTTGTCAGCGAATAGATGCAATGGCAAAAGAGATAGAAAGAAAATTCCTCGTTGACGGAGATTTCCGGCCATGGGTGAAAGAGAGCGTGCATATAGTGCAGGGATATCTGAACTCCTCACCGGAGCGCACGGTCAGGATAAGGACCAAGGGTGACAAGGGCTACATCACCGTAAAGGGAATGACCGGCGAAGGAGGGATGAGCCGGTACGAATGGGAAAAGGAAATAGGAATCGCCGATGCCAAAGAGCTGCTCCTTCTTTGTGAGCCTGGAGCTATTGACAAGCAAAGGCATATTATTGAGGCGGGAAAACATGTCTATGAGGTGGACGAGTTCTTCGGAGAAAACTCAGGGCTGACGGTAGCGGAGATAGAGCTTTCCTGCGAAGAAGAGGATTTCGAGAAGCCCTCATGGCTCGGGAAAGAAGTGACCGCAGATGCGCGCTACTATAATTCGTCGCTGATGAAATGCCCATTTTCAAAGTGGGACAAATAAAAA
>DBLW01000132.1:11331-14786 GCA_002298075.1 Bacteroidales bacterium UBA714
ATTTTTTCAGCAGGTCGCGGATTTCCTCAAGAAGCTTGATATCCTCAGGCTTTGCAGGAACCTCAGGTGCAGGTGCCGGCTTTGCCTCTTCTTTGCGTTTGAATGAGCCGATAAGACGGATAACGCAGAAAATCGAGAATGCGATGATAATGAAATCAACTGTGTTCTGGATGAAGTTTCCGTATCTGAGGGCTGCCTCAGCAGTCTTGACAGTGCCGTCAGGATTAAGTACGGCCGGCTTGATAATCCACCTGAGGGAGGTGAAGTCGAGGCCTCCGGTCAGCGTTCCGACAAGCGGCATGATGACATCGTTTACCAGAGAGGTAACGATTTTTCCGAATGCGCCGCCGATTACTACACCGACTGCCATGTCAAGTACATTGCCCTTCATCGCAAATGCCTTGAAATCTTCAAGGAATGAACTTTTCTTTGTCATAATAAATTTGTGTTAGATTTATATCGTAATTAATCGCTGATTTTCCGGTACGGATATATGTTTCCCGCCACGGCTGGAGCCGCAAGACTGGCATCATGCCGCGAAGATAAGAAAAATTCACATTCCAATGACCGGAAAATCATGCTGTTCCGCCTGTATGCATTTTTCTTGCCGCGAAACATCTGACAAACAAAAAAAAGGATACAGCCACATCCGGCCGTATCCTCCCATAATCACGACAATTCAATAATTATTTGCGTTTTCCGAGTTCAGCATCAACAAAAAGCAATCCTGCCTCTCCGGCTTTCCTCAGCCTGTCAACTATTGCAGAGGCAGTCTCCTCTTCCTCAACCTGCTCGTCAACAAATCCGCGTAAGAAATTCTCTGCAGCATAGTCCTTTTCTTCAATAGCCAATGCCACAATGGAGTTTATCATTGAAGACACTTTGCACTCGTGCTCGTAGGTATGCTCGAATATTTCCAGAACCGAGCCCCAGTCCTGAGGAACGGCATCCGTTGCCTGAATATTTGCAGCACCGCCTCTGCTCAAGAGATAGCCCGCCATTTTGAGTGCATGTCCGCGCTCTTCCTCCGCCTGGTGAGCCATCCAGCAGGCAGAACCGTCCCAGCCTTCATGCTTAAGGAAGAATGACATTTGAAGATAAAGGTTTGATGACCACAGCTCTGCAGCAATCTGGCCGTTGAGAGCTTTCTGAAGTTTGTCTGAAATCATGACGTTTTTTATTTATAAAAATTCAAAATTAGTTACATTCCGGCACAAATGCAAAAAAATCACGGAATAATTACTTTTCTGATGAAAGGAGTCTGATGGCTGTATGGTATAAAGGCAAGCGACGGAAGCGGTTTTGTAATTATGAGATTCGCCTTTTTGCCTTCCGTTATCGAGCCGAGAGTGCCGCTCACACCCATGGCATATGCGGAATTGATTGTGCAGGCATTGAAGGACTGCTCCGGAGTAAGGCGCATCCTGATGCATCCGAGAGCCATTATAAAGCGCATGTCCCCGCTCGGAGATGTGCCTGGATTATAATCTGAGGCAAGCGCCACAGGAAGTCCCGCAGCAATGAACTGCTTTGCACGGCCGTATGGTATCCCAAGGAAAAATGAACAGCCCGGAAGCATCGTAGGCATGGTCCGGCTGCCTTTCAGCACCTCGATTTCAGCATCTGCAGTCTGCTCAAGATGATCGACTGAAAGAGCGTCATGCTCAACGCCGACCTGCACTCCACCGGAAATTTCAAGCTCGTTGGCATGGATTTTCGGTACCAGACC
This sequence comes from Bacteroidales bacterium UBA714, assembly GCA_002298075.1. Classification (GTDB taxonomy): domain Bacteria; phylum Bacteroidota; class Bacteroidia; order Bacteroidales; family UBA932; genus Cryptobacteroides. Next base: position 13,061 of record DBLW01000132.1, read on the forward strand.
GAACTCCGCCGCCCTCTTCAAGATTGCAGCGGTCTGCTCCACAGTAAAAAATCCCTTGTCACAAAACACATCAACATAGTCCGCAAGCCCCTGGGCAGCGACAGCAGGAATCATCTCTTCACATACAAGTCTCACATACTCGTCCTGCCGGCCCACATATTCACGCCCCACGGCATGTGCGCCGAGGAAAGTGGCCTTGACCGTCAGAGGAGATGTCTCCTTTATGCGCCGTATCACCCGCAGCATCTTGAGTTCATCCCCGGTCCTGAGCCCGTATCCGCTTTTTATCTCCACAGCTCCAGTGCCTTTGGAGGCAATCTCATTGATGCGCTCCATTGACTGGCGGTAAAGCTCATCCTCAGAGGTCTCGTGCAGCAAATCGGCGGAATTGAGTATGCCTCCTCCCCTCGCGGCGATTTCCTCGTAGCTCAGGCCCGCAATCTTGTCGCGGAATTCCCCGTCACGGCAGCCGGCATAGACAAGGTGTGTGTGCGAGTCACAGAAGCATGGCATGACAATGCCTCCCTCCGCATCAATCACTTCGTATCTGGAATTGTCCCCTGTAGTATCAGTGGAACAACCATCCGGATGCCCCTTTGAACAATCCCCCGGATATCCATACGGCCCATCCCCAGGACTATCCCCCGGACACTCCTCCATAGTACCAAAAGCGGAAATCAGCCCGTCCTCAATCATGAGATATGCATTGCTGATGGAAGCGACATCGTTCATCTGCTCCCCTTCAAGCTTCAGGACACCCGCAGGAAGAATCCCGGCGAGAGTCCCGATGTTCTTTATTAAAGTCTTCATGAATTTTATGCTATAAAACCAGCGGGCCCTATCTTATGAACTCTATGGACTTTTCTATAAGCGGGTGCATATAGGTATCATCCTCAACGAACGGAACGGCCTTGCGGAAACCCGCGAAAATCTTCTCGATAGCCCAGGAAGAGCGCAGCGGACGACGGAACTCCAAGGCCTGTGCAGCATTAAGCAATTCTATCGCAAGAACACGCTCCGTATTCTCCACTACCCTCACAAGCTTGGTGGCACCGTTCGCCCCCATGCTCACATGGTCTTCCTGCCCCTGTGAAGAAGGTATCGAATCGGCCGACGCCGGCATGCAAAGCCCTTTGCTCTGGCTCACTATCGATGCGGCCGTGTATTGCGGAATCATGAATCCGCTGTTCAGGCCAGGCTTTGCGACAAGGAAATTCGGAAGACCGCGCTGGCCGGCTATAAGCTTGTATATCCTTCTTTCGGAAATGTTCGACAATTCGGAAAGCGCGAGAGTAAGCATATCTATAGGAATGGCTATCGGCTGCCCGTGGAAATTGCCGGCCGACACGATGAGATCTTCGTCCGGGAACACGGTAGGATTGTCAGTCGCGCTGTTTATCTCGGTTTCTATCACTGACTTCACATAGCGGATGGTATCCTTGGACGCCCCATGGACCTGCGGGATGCAGCGGAAGGAATACGGATCCTGCACATGGGACTTTTCCCTCCTGATGATTTCGCTCCCTTCAAGAAGTTCACGGAATCTGGCAGCCGTATCTATCTGTCCCTGATGAGGACGCACCTCATGGACCTGATGGCAGAACGGCTCTATGCGCCCGTCATATGCGTCGAGTGACATAGCACCGATTTTGTCAGCCCAGTCAGAGAGACGCTCGGCCTGTATCAGAGACCAGACCGCATGAGCACTCATGAACTGCGTGCCGTT
>DBLW01000132.1:15096-17741 GCA_002298075.1 Bacteroidales bacterium UBA714
TCATGAACTGCGTGCCGTTGAGAAGGGCAAGACCTTCCTTTGACTGCAATTTCACAGGTTCCCAGCCAAGTTCCGGCCAAAGCTGCGCTACTTCATGCACCTGCCCTCTGTATTCCACTTCGCCAAGCCCGATTATGGGCAGGCACAGATGCGCCAGAGGAGCAAGGTCACCGGAAGCGCCGAGCGAGCCCTGCTGATAGACCACAGGCAGTACATCGTTGTTGAACATGTCAACAAGACGCTGCACAGTGGCAAGCTGGACTCCGGAATGCCCGTAGGAAAGCGACTGGACCTTCAGCAGAATCATTATCTTGACAATCTCCGGACGGACTTTCTCCCCCGTTCCGCATGCATGGGACATTACGAGATTGTGCTGGAGCTGCGACAGGTCCTCCGCAGGAACGGTTATGTTGCACAGCGAGCCGAACCCTGTCGTAACACCATATACAGGCCGTCCGATGTCTTCCATCTTTGTGTCAAGGTATCTGCGGCATTTGGCCACAGCTTCCTGCGCATCTTTCCCTATGGTTATCTTTTCACCCCGGGAGATTATTTCCCGGACCCGGCCAATTGTAAGTTTCTTTGCTGATATAATGTGTTCTGCCTTGTCCATGACAAATTCTATTTTATTGGTTATAAAGTATTTATGCAATCACAGGTAATTACGCACACCCGCAATCATGTATCTCACTGATTTGAAGCTATTTGCATTTTGCCAACATTTCACGGACCATGTCAGTGTCCGCGATATTCGGAAGCGTCACCTTAAGTCCGGGAGTGCGTTCCATTTCACGGCGTATGGCATTAAGCGCCCCTTCGTTGCGTGCCCAGCTGCGGCGTGCGATTCCGTTGTTCACGTCCCACAGAAGCATCTCGCGGATATGCCTGTCCGAGTCGGCGCTTCCGTCAATTACCATTCCGAAGCCTCCGTTCATCACTTCTCCCCAGCCTACTCCGCCTCCGTTGTGGATGGAAACCCAGGTAGCTCCGCGGAAACCGTCTCCGATGACATTCTGCACTGCCATATCGGCTGTGAATGCCGAACCGTCATATATATTGGAAGTCTCGCGGAACGGGGAATCCGTGCCTGACACGTCATGATGGTCGCGTCCCAATACTACAGGAGCAGTAAGCTCACCCTTGCGGATGGCATCGTTGAATGCAAGGGCAATCCTGGTGCGCCCCTCACAATCCGCGTACAGGATACGGGCCTGGGAACCGACCACAAGATTATTCTTTGCAGCCTCCTCTATCCAATGTATGTTGTCATCCATCTGTCCCCTTATCTCCTGCGGTGCATTTTCAGCTATTTCCCGAAGCACACGTGCGGCGATTGCATCGGTCTTGGCAAGGTCTTCCGGATTCTGGGACATGCAGACCCAGCGGAACGGCCCGAAGCCATAGTCAAAGAAAAGAGGTCCCATTATGTCCTGCACATATGACGGGTAGCGGAATCTGCCTTCACCAGCCATTACGTCAGCCCCGGCACGGGAAGCTTCGAGCAGGAACGCATTTCCATAATCAAAGAAATACATTCCGCGGTCGGCAAGACGGTTAATTGCAGCGGCATGCCTGCGCAAAGACTCCCTGACGCATTCTTTGAAACGCTCCGGCTCCTCCGCCATCATGACCTTCGACTCCTCATAGCTGTATCCGGCCGGATAATAGCCTCCGGCCCACGGATTATGCAGAGATGTCTGGTCCGAGCCAAGGTCAACATGCATTTCCTCATCGGCGAGCCTTTCCCAAAGGTCAACAACATTTCCCTGATATGCAAGTGAAACGACCTCCTTTGCGGCACAGGCTTTCCTTATGCGCGCCATGAGCTCATCAAGGTCCTCATGTATCTCATCGACCCAGCCCTGCTCATAGCGCTTGCGTGCAGCCAACGGGTTTATTTCCGCGACAACACTCACTACACCGGATATGACCCCCGCCTTTGGCTGTGCGCCGGACATGCCTCCGAGACCAGCAGTCACGAAAAGCATTCCTTTCATGTTCTCTTGCGTTCCGGCAAGCCCTTTCGCCTCCAGCTGCTTGCGGGCAGCGTTCATGACGGTGATTGTGGTTCCATGGACAATGCCCTGAGGCCCGATGTACATATAGGAGCCGGCCGTCATCTGTCCGTATTGCGAGACTCCGAGGGCGTTGAATTTCTCCCAGTCATCCTGCTTGGAATAATTCGGGATGACCATGCCGTTCGTGACGATGACTCTCGGAGCATCCTTATGGCTCGGGAAAAGTCCGAGAGGGTGGCCAGAATACATCACAAGAGTCTGCTCGTCTGTCATTTCCGCAAGATACTGCATCACAAGGCGGTACTGTGCCCAGTTCTGGAAAACGGCTCCGTTTCCGCCATAGGTTATAAGCTCATGAGGATGCTGAGCCACACGGTTGTCAAGGTTATTCTGTATCATGGCCATGATAGCGGCGGCCTGACGGGACTTGGCCGGATATTCCTCTATCGGACGGGCATACATCTGATAGTCCGGACGGAAACGATACATGTATATACGGCCGTATGCTTTGAGTTCCGCGGCAAATTCCGCTGCCAGAACCTCATGATGCTTCTGCGGAAAATAGCGCAGGGCGTTCTGGACTGCAAGCACTTTCTCCCCGGAGCTCAGTATGTCTTTGCGCTTGGG
>DBLW01000079.1 GCA_002298075.1 Bacteroidales bacterium UBA714
TATCTCTTCAGATTGATTTCGGCTTCAAGATTCCCCTTCAGGCAGAAGATTCCCATATATCCGTTGAAACGGCAGGGATATTTGAGCATGTCAAGTCCGCTGTTGTACCGAATGTCAGAAATTATGAAGTCTTCTGACATTTTGTCATTTGCGGAAATGCCAAGATACTTTCCCAGCTGTATTATGTCTATGTCGTAAAATGAATTTTTCATGATATGCGGAATTGTTCTGGCAGCAAAATTACATTATAATTTTTAAAAAGAGTGAAAAAACAACTTTTCTGTAATAATATAGGTAAAAATCATATATGAATTTTCTTATATCGGGCAGATTCTTTGTTCAGATGCCAGCCCGAAATCATTAAGACAAATGAAAAGACTTGTTATTATTCCGATTGTGCTCCTGACGCTTCAGACGGGTCTGAATGCCCAGCAGGTCCTCTCTCTTGAGGAATGCCGGCAGATGGCCCTTGAAAGCAACAGTGAATTGGAGCAGGCCCGCATCATGACGCGTATGGCGGGCTACGACAGAAAAATTGCACGCGCCAATTATTTCCCGGACATAAGCGTTTCCGGAACCTACATGTATAACAGCCGTGACATGGCTCTTGTCAGTGACGAGACGTCTGCAAGGCTTGCCGGCATGGGTACGGCTGTCCAGGAGCAAATCTCGGGGCAGATGCAGGCCATGGTGCAGGCAGTGATGTCCAATCCTGCGGCAGCGGCTGAATTTATGGGAAGCCCAATGTGGCAGACCGTCATGGGCTCGCTTTCGAAAACGGATGTTTCTGCTGCACTCAATGCTCTCGGGGCTGAGATTGACAAGGCATTCCATCTTGACATGACAAACGTATTCGCCGGAGTCGTGTCTCTTAAGCAGCCGGTCTTTGCCGGAGGAAAAATTGTGGCTTCAAACAGGATAGCAGCTTTGGCTGAACAGCTTTCCATGAGCCAATATGACTCAAAATGCCAGGAGACGCTTCTCGCAGTTGACCAGGCATATTGGCAGGTCGTTTCCGTGGCTTCGAAGAAAAAGCTTGCAGAAAGCTATGCGGACCTGCTGCATTGTATGGTAGCTGATGCCGATGCTTCTGTGGCGGAGGGGGTAGCTACTGAGGCTGATGCCCTGACTGTAAAGGTAAAGGCAAACGAAGCGGACATGCTGTTTACCAAGGCATCTAATGGACTTGTGCTTTCCAAGATGCTGCTGTGCAGGCAAATCGGGCTTCCTTTGGAGAGTGATGTGATGCTTGCTGATGAAAATGCGGAAATGCTTCCTCAGGTGAGTGTGTCGCCCGTCAAGGATATGGAAGACATATTTGCAGACCGCCCTGAGATAAGAAGTCTTGATATTGCCGCTCAGATTTATGAGCAGAAAGTGAATGTGGCGCGTGCTGACATGTTGCCTAAGATAGCCGTGACTGCCAATTATATGGTCAGCAATCCGAACCTGTATAATGGGTTCCAGAACAAATGGGGCGGAATGTTCAATGCCGGTGTCGCCGTGAATATCCCGGTTTTCCATGGCACTGAGGCACTTCAGAAGACGCGTAAGGCCAAGGAGGAGGCCAGGCTGTACCGAGTGCGTTATGATGACGCCCGTGAAATGGTGAGCATACAGGTAGAGCAGCTGCGCAGGCAGAGGTGCGAGATAACAGAAAAACTGCGGATGGCACAGAGCAATCTTGAAAATGCGGAAGAGAACCTCAGGGTTGCGACGATAGGCTTTGAAGAAGGCATCGTGCCAGCCAATACGGCTCTTGCCGCACAGTCGGCATGGCTATCGGCTCATTCGGAGTTCATTGATGCCGGAGTTGAATTGCAGATGAACATGACAGCTCTCCTGAAGGCCGAAGGTGAATATGGCAAATGATGCATTGTTTTCATGTGATTAATATTAATATAGACATAAAATGGAAAAGAGAAAAAAGAACTATAACCTTGTGATTGGTGTTGTTGCGCTTGTAGCGGTGATTCTTATTATTGCGGTGTCAGGATATTTCGTATCCAGGCCTAAGCCGATGGTTGTTTATGGAGAGGCAGAAGCCGGCGAGTACAGGGTTTCCGGAAAGGTGCCTGGCAGGATAGGGGAGATATATGTCAGGGAAGGCCAGGCTGTGCACAAAGGTGATACCCTTGCATATGTTGACTCTCCGGAAGTGCGTGCCAAGCTTGCACAGGCAAATGCCGTAAGGGCCGCCGCGTCCGCACAGAACCGCAAGGCTCATAACGGTGCGCGTACCGAACAGATTGCGGCTGCATATAATGTATGGCAGTCTGCCATGGTCCAGGAAGAGGTCATGAAAAAATCATTCGACCGCATTCAGCGCCTGTATGACCAGAAGGTCGTTTCTGCTCAGAAATACGATGAGGTGAAGGCAAAATATGACGCATCAGTGACTCAGGCTGCAGCGGCAAAGAGCCAGTATGACATGGCCGTGAACGGTGCCCGCCAGGAGGATAAGGATGCGGCTGCTGCACTTGTGAGCCAGGCTGACGGGGTGCTAATGGAAGTGGAGTCATACCTCGGGGAACTTTATCTGACCTCTCCTGCCGATGGCGTGATTTCGGCAGTTTTCCCTAAGCCGGGCGAGCTTGTGGGCCAGGGCGCTCCTGTCATGACCGTAACCGACCTGTCTGACATATGGTTCACGTTCAATGTGAGAGAGGATTATCTGGAGGATATGCGCATTGGCGGAAAGCTCACTTTGAGGATTCCTGCTTTGGGTGGCAGGGAAGTTCCTGCGACAGTAAGCTATATCGCTGTGCGTGATTCGTATGCCACATGGAAGGCCACCAAGGAGACTGACATGTACGATGCAAAGACATTCGAAGTCAGGGCGGTGCCTGATTCGGCTGTTGAGGGCCTGCTGCCGGGAATGAGTGCAATTGTCGTGAGATAGTTCATAGCGGTATGAAACGTATAGTCGCTGTAATAAGGCGTGAATTGGGAATATGGCGGCGCCGTCCCATATATCTGGTCGGTTCGGTGGCGGTGATGGCATTCTGCGGCATCTTCTACTTGACTTTGCTGAAGGACGGGGTGCCTTCCGGGCTTCCGATTGGGGTGGTGGATTACGACAATTCCACGCTTACCAGAAATTTCATTTCGCAGCTTGATGCGACGCAGCTCGGCAAGGTCGTCCGCTATGATGATTTCCGCCAGGCCAGGGAAGATATGCAGAAAGGGCAGATAACTTCTGTGTGCGTGCTTCCGGAGGGGATGTTTGCAGATGTGCAGGCACAGAGGCAGCCGGAGTTTACTTTTTACGTGAACAACCTGTATTTTCTCGGAGGGTCGCTTGCCTATAAGGATATCCTGACAATGATAAACCTTACTTCCGGTGCTGTGCAGAGGGAGGTCCTGAGGATGAAAGGCGTAAATGAGCACTCCATCATGGGACGTATCCGCCCTGTGGATGTTGATGTCCACCTTATCGGCAATCCTACAATGAATTACGGGGCTTATCTTGCCAATATGATGCTTCCTGGAGTCCTTGAGATGGTAATAATCATCATTGTCATATATTCTCTCGGGACGGAACTGAAATATGGCACTTCCAGGCATCTTCTGGACACTTCCGGAGGGAGCGTCACGACTGCGGTAGCGGGAAAGCTTGCACTTTATACTCTGCTTTTCACCGCATTGGGCTTTTCTCTCGTGTTCCTGCTTTACAGGTGGATGGGCTTCCGTCTGGCCGGGTCAATATGGAATATGCTTATAGGTATGCTTTTGCTTGTGCTGTCCAGTGAGGCTGTCGGCGTGCTTATAATAGGATGCGTTCCTGTGTTGAGGTTCGCCTTGAGCATCGGTGCCCTGTTCAGTGTGTTCGCATTCTCCATGACCGGGTTCACTTTGCCTGTCGAGGCCATGCCGGCAGGTGTGCAGGGGCTTGCGTGCATGTTTCCGCTGAGGCATTATTACCTCTTTTATGTGCAGGAAGGGATTTTCGGGACAGGCTTTGCCGGATGGCATATGCAGACGGTGTATATGCTCATGTTCCTTCTGTTGCCGCCTCTGGTGCTTCCGAGGCTGAAAAGGGCGTATGTGAATTTGAACTTTCCAAAGAAATAGAAGATGAAAGAGAATTATATAAGATTGTGGCTCAGGGATTTCTGGGGGATTTTTACTCATGAGCTCAAGACAATCTTCTGCGACGGGGGAGTGCTGATAATATTTTTTGTCGCCGGGCTCGGATATCCCCTGCTTTACAATCTGGTGTATCGGAACGGTATTCTTGAGGATACTCCTATTGCTGTTGTGGACAGGGCCGATTGTTCCGAGAGCCGCCGATATATCCGTAAGGTTGATGCCACGCGTGAGCTTTCAGTTGCGTACAGGTGCACTGACATGGAGCAGGCCCGCAGGCTGATGGAGGAGCGTAAGGTCAACGGAATAATCTATTTCCCTGCGGATTTCGGTGAAAGGCTTGCGCGTATGGAGACGGCAAAGCTTTCTGTATATGCCGACATGAGCAGTTTCCTTTATTATAAGAATCTGCTTATGGGGTCGGAGTTCGTGATGCTGGATGAAGTCGGGCAGATTCAGGTAGAAAGGTATTCTGCGGCAGGATTCACCGGCCAGGAGAGTTCGCAACTTGTCAAGGCCATACCTTACGGGGAAAACCTGCCATACAACAGGACTTTCTCTTACAGCATATTCCTCATATCAGCAATCCTGCTTCTGATTGTGCAGCAGGTCATGTTCTATGGCATGTCATTGCTTGCCGGTACTGCACGTGAAGAAAACAGGAGTTTTGCCACGTTGCCTGACAGTCTTCACGGACGTGGTGTGAGCAGGGTTGTATTCGGACGCGGAGCCGCCTATTGGCTCCTGTTCATGGGATTGGGCATATACATAGCCTGCATTGTCCCGGCGTTATGCGGTTTCCCACAGAGAGGCTCGTATCGTGATATTGTGGTGCTCCTGATGTTTTTTGTGACGGACTGCGTGTTTTTCTGCTCGGCATGGAGTACGTTCATAACAAGGAGGGAATCGGTATTCGTACTTCTTCTTTTCATGTCTCCGGTGCTGCTGTTCCTTACCGGGTTCTCATGGCCGACATCCGCCTTTCCGCAGTTCTGGAAATGGTTTTCATACCTCTTCCCGTCAACGTTCGGATGCCAGGCATTCATAAACATAAACACAGCCGGCTGTGATCTTCCCATGGCCAGTATGCATTTGCGTGCATTGACGCTCCAGGCCGTAATTTATTATTTCCTCTCTTGCGCGGCCATTTATGCGGAAAACCATGTCATAAGGAAAAGAAATGCCGCATAATGACATGACTTTCCATTGATGTGCGTCATCCGGGACGTTGTGCCGGCTGTGCCTTTAGACTCTTGCCATATCTTTGCCGATGATTTATTGGGCAAAGAAAAGGCGGGAGTCTTTTTATTCTCCATCTTAGTATATGACAATTTT
>DBLW01000206.1 GCA_002298075.1 Bacteroidales bacterium UBA714
AATTTCGTCGAACTGACGTTATTTAGGAAACACGGCCTCATGCCTCATACGTTTCCACCCCACCGTCCTTGAAGCACTCTCGGAAGCCACAAGAGCCTGCACACCAATCTGGTCCGCCTTAAGCTTCCCTTCCCTGCGCGACACAGGAAGAGCGGAATATTCATTTTCCCAAGCATACACCGCATCATCCAGCCCTGCAAACTCACCGCCCCTTATGCGCTCCGCAAATTCATCATATCCGTATATTTTCCCGAAATAATGAGCCACCAGAGCGCGATGGACATCAGGTACTCCAACATAATACGGACTGTCGCAAATGACGGACGCGACCCCGATAGCGACATCATCAGCAATGCTCAGATACCAATTCATCGAAGTTTCAATCAATACAGTGTTATTAACGCGTGACTGAGTAATGAAATATGCAGAATATACATCAATTCCATGGCCCACATAAACCTTTCTCACCCATCTCGTCTTGACAGGTCCGGGAAGCATTCCGCCAGGACGGCATTTCCGCTTCACATATGCCAGTTCATCCATAATCACCAGCGAGTCCACATCCTCACTGATATACCGGACTCTCTCCCCGTCCGGAGAGGAACTGACCTCGAAATATTCCGGATCATTCAGCATCGCGGACATGAGGAATCCATCCACACGTTTCCTCTCACCTGTCCCATCGTGATTTCCGTTAAGGTACAGAGTCACCCTTACCGCATCCTCTTTTTTCCCGGATTTCTTCCTGGCATGCATTTGGGCAGGCAAAACCAAGATAAACAATGAAATCAGCACAATGGCTGGCAAAGAATACCTTTTCATAGCACAATACAATTTTCCGTAAATATACAATACAATTTTCCGTAAATATAGAGAATCATATTCACAATGATGAAGCTCAGGCCATATATAATAATAAATATTTTCAGAATTTAGAGCAGCTAAGCCCACAGAAATTCACGCCAAAGCCTCACGGAACTCAACATGGCTCACGTCAAATCCCAGCCGCTCCAGCCCCGACTCCGCCTATGGGCGTTACAGTCTACCGGCATTGCAGCAAAAAAGCCTGCACCGGCAGCACCATGACAATCTACAAAATGCCGTCTGAATGCCCAGGACAGGCAGTATGCATCTGTGTTCCACAGCTAAATCACATGTTCAGATGTGCCACGAAAAGCGCGCAGGGTCATCATACTGCTCCTGCAGTTTCCTGAGTTCATCTTTCATCATGGCAACCTGTACGGAATAGGCCGGGTCATCATAAAGATTATGCAGCTCATGCGGGTCATTTTCAAGGTCATACAATTCCCAGCAGTCAATGTCATTATAGAAATGAATCAGCTTGTACCGGTCATTGCGCACCCCGTAATGGCGCTTCACCATATGCTCGGCAGGATATTCATAGAAATGATAATAAAGCGACTCGCGCCATCCCTCAGGCTTCTCCCCCTTCAACAGCGGCACAAGTGACACTCCATGCATGTCTTCCGGCACATCAGCCCCAGCAAGTTCAAGGAAAGTCGGGGCATAGTCAATGTTCTGTACCATTTCCGTGATATCCCCGCGTCTTGTAAACCCGTCGGGCAAGCGCATAATCAAAGGCGTACGGAATGACTCCTCATACATGAAACGCTTGTCAAACCAGCCGTGCTCACCCATATAGAACCCCTGGTCGGATGTATATACGACAAGGGTATTGTCCAGCAGGCCTTTCTCCTCCAGATAATCAAGCAGTCGCCCAACATTATTGTCAAGCGAATGGACCACCTTCATATAATCCTTCATATACCTGTCGAACTTCCACTCCGCAAGTTCCTTCCCGCTCAGCCCGCGTTCCATGAAATCATCGGCTATCTTCCCGTAGAACCTGTCCCATGCCGCACGCTCATCCGGCTTCATCCGGTCAACATTGTACATATAGCTTCCCATCAGACGGCTGTCCATTCCGGTGCCGAACAGCTTGAGGTCATATACAAGATCCATGTCCTTGTCAATGCTCATCTCCTGTGCAGCAGCCGCAGGACGTCCCTCATAGTCATCATAGAATGTCTCCGGAACAGGAATCGTCCTGTCCTCATACAAGTTCAGATGCGTCGTGTCCGCCATCCAGTTGCGGTGTATCGCCTTATGGTGGACCAGCAGGCAGAAAGGCTTGTCCCTGTCCCTTCCGTTTTCCATCCAATCTATGGCGTCGTCAGTGATTATGTTCGTGAGGTATCCCTGCTTTACGATAGTGTCATTGTCCATCGTAATGAATCCAGGATTATAATATTCTCCCTGCCCGGGTACAATCTGCCAATAATCAAAACCGGTCGGAAGGCTCTCCAGATGCCATTTCCCGATAACGGCAGTCTCATACCCGGCCTTGCGGAGCAGCTTGGGGAAGGTCTGCTGCGAATTGTCAAACACACATGTCGTATTGTCATAAAACAGGTTTCCGCACGAATGCTTTCCGGTTATCATGCAGGCCCTGCTCGGCCCGCTGAGCGAATTGGCGACAAAACTGTTCGTGAATCTTACCCCGTCCCTCGCAATCCGGTCCAGGTTAGGCGTTTCCATGTACCTCGTGTCATAGCAGCTCATCATCTGGGCCGTGTGGTCGTCGGTCATTATGAAGAGGATATTGTACGGCTTCCGCGCCTCTTTCTTCGCACATGAAAGACAAGCCGCCCCGACAAGAATCGTCCCGGCCAACGGCTGGCATATTCTGCTTATTTTCATAATATCTTATATTAAAGTTTTTTCGTTCTTTGGGAACACAACTCTGCTCAATTTTTCCATACGGAAATTTATCTGCCTATCGTAACAGTTTTATACCACCACTATCCCCACTTTCCAATACGTTCATCTGATGAATGGCTATTTGATTGAGCTTTATCAGCCGTTCTCCTTGAGGAATTCCCTGATCTATGAATACAGCATTAAGATTTTCCATATTGGACAAACAGATTATGGCATAATCCCTAATATTACCTTTCAATTCAGGATTATCATCCCTCCATTGTTTTGCCGTCATTCCAAACATTGCCACATTCAACACATCTGCCTCATTGGCATAAATCATACTTGCTTGCTTTGGTGTGATTTCAGCAGGAATAAGATTATGCTTGACAGTATCCGTATGTATCCGATAATTGATTTTCGAAAGTTCACATTTCACTGACCAGCCAAGTTGTTGCAGTTCATTGGTTTTAAGCCGCTGGAACTCTTCTATCAAATAAAGTTTGAAAGGAACGCTGATTGCTGAGCCAAACTCGAAAGCTATGTCTTTATGAGCATAAGTTCCGCCATAACGCCCTTTTCTGACGACAAGACCTATAGCATTAGTGCGTTCAATCCATTCCGAAGCACTAAGTACAAAAGATGGCAAACCCGCACTTTTTCTGAAGTGGTCAAATTCGACCACTTTAAAATCGGGGTTGTGAATCACTTCCCAAGTTCCAAGAAATTCAATCGTATAACGAGTCCTTATCCAGTTTTTGATTATATCTGCCGACCTGCTGTCTCCTTCCTTGGCAGAAGCCATATCTGTAAGAGATATATAATCACGTTCTTCCCATTGCAGAACTGATATTAGTGTATCCTGAACCGTAATCTTTACCATATCAACCAACGTACTTCATTGCAAAAGTAGTTATAATTCACGACATTACAAGGAACTGCATTACTATTATTATTTCAGATGTCATTTGAAAGCGAAAGAACGCAGAGTCCCTTAATGCAATGAGAATGTGGTACGCAACCAAACTGCGGAATGTGAAGAAAGGATACCACCGCCTTTTGCAATGACAGGAAAATTCACTACCTTAGTCAGCCGGAAGCAGTCCGGATTTCCGGCTGCGGCCATAACACTATAACCGATAACATACACGAACAGCCATGCACCTTTTCAGAAAGCAGTTCAAAACATTCTCCGCAGCAATATTATCTGCTGCACTTTGTCTCACAGCCTCATCCCATGCAGCCTCGCACCATCCCGCCGGCACATCTGAGGGCCAGCCAAAGAACGCCACAATTCAGCAGGAACACTCCAGTCCAGCCGCTGCGGAAGCGGAAACGGCAAAATATGTCCCGACAGAAGCCAATCTGAAGGCACGCAAAGAATTTTCAGACGCACGTTTCGGGATCTTCATCCACTGGGGCATATATTCCATGCTCGGACACGGTGAATGGGTGATGCAGAACGAAAACATAGACTACCGGGAATATCCGCTTCTCGCACGAGGCTTCAATCCATCAAAATTCGATGCATCAGAATGGGTCCGCGCAATCAAGGCTTCAGGAGCCAAATACATCACAATAACTTCGCGCCACCACGACGGATTCTCAATGTATGACTCCAAGGCAAGCAGCTACAACATAGTAAAAGCCACCCCGTTCGGGAGAGATGTGCTCAAAGAGCTTTCACAGGCATGCTCCGAAGAAGGGCTCACGCTCAATTTCTATTATTCACACCTCGATTGGGGGCGCACGGACTATTGGCCTCTCGGACGCACCGGGCTTGGTACAGGCAGACCGCAAGGAAATGAGGACGGGACCATTTCTTCCTGCATCCTCAATGACTATGCCCGGACAGCATTTGACATTCTTGACGAACAGGCACGCATGCGGCACGCAGACATTCCGGACAGCAGACAAAGACATGACTGCTCCGGCAGCAGGATAAATGCATGGGAGCATTACATGGATTTCATAGACGCGCAGCTCACGGAGCTTCTGACCGGTTACGGCCCGATAGGAGCGATATGGTTTGACGGCGTATGGGACAAGGACGACCGTCCACGTGAGGAGCAGCCTGGCATATGGAACCTCCGCCGCCAATATGACCTGATTCACAATCTTCAGCCGGCCTGCCTTGTCGGCAACAATCATCACCTGCTCCCATTCGAGGGAGAAGACATACAGATATTCGAACGCGATATCCCCGGCATGAATGAATACGGCCTTTCAGGCCAGGACATCTCGCGCCTTCCGCTGGAAACATGCCAGACCATGAACCGCACCTGGGGCTACAGGATAACGGACAAGGACTATAAAACCGCAGAATTTCTCATCAGATATCTTGTCCGGACAGCAGGCAAGGGAGCGAATCTGCTCCTGAACATAGGCCCTCGGCCCGACGGGACATTGCCAGAGGAAGCTGTAGAGCGCCTTGAGACAATTGGCAGATGGCTCGAAAAATACGGGCAGACAATATACGGGACACAGGGCGGATGCATACCTGAGCAGCCTTGGGGTGTCACGACCCAGAAAGGGAACGAGCTGTATGTGCATATTCTCGACAGCGCTGCAGGCAGAGCTTCGGATTGCGGTACCAGCGACATACTCCTGCCACTCCCCTCCCATAACATCCTGGCGGCAGAAACTTTCGCAGACGGCAAAGAAATACCGTTCGTCCATACTCCCGAAGGTGTGCTGCTGAAAGTTCCGGCATTCCCCGAAGATACGGTTGACCATATAATCAAAGTGCAGCTTGCTGAACTTACGGCTCAAGAGGAAGAATACTTGTCATTCCTGTACCGCTCCATGCCGCTTCCCGACATCACTGGCTACCCGTTCGGCTACTGGCTTGAAAATACGCGCAAGGCTATCGAGGCACGCCAAAGAGCCGGATGGACCATTCCGGAGAGGGAGTTCCGCCATTTCGTGCTGCCGGTGCGCGTGAACAATGAAGCAGTGGATGAGTTCCGGACCGTTTATTCGGATGAACTGCATGAACGGATAAAAGGCAAGTCCGCAGCGGAGGCCGCACTTGAAATCAACCATTGGTGTCATGAAATGGCGACATACACCCCGTCAGATGCCCGCACACTTCCTCCTACCGGCACAATCAAGGCCGGACTTGGACGCTGCGGCGAAGAATCCGTGCTCGCTGTAGCCGCACTCAGGGCAGCAGGAATACCGGCGCGCCAGGTATATACACCGCGCTGGGCACACACCGACGACAATCATGCATGGGTCGAGGTCTATGTGGACGGGAACTGGCATTTCATGGGAGCATGCGAACCGGAGCCTGTGCTGGATCTTGCATGGTTCAATGCGCCTGTATCCAGGGCCATGCTTCTCCATACGCTTGCTTTCGGAGACTACAACGGCCCGGAAGATGTAATCAGAAAGACGCGCTCATTCACGGAAATCAATGTGATAAAGAGCTACATCCCTACAAGGAGGACCTGCGTCAAGGTATTGGACGGAGCCGGGAATCCTGTCGAAGGGGCAAAGGTGGAATTCAAGATATACAATTATGCAGAGTTCTATACCGTGGCAAGGCAATTCACCGGAAATGACGGAGTCGCCGCACTCGACACCGGAATAGGTGACATGCTCGTCTGGGCATATAAGGACGGGGCATTCGGGATTGCAAAGGCATCGGGTGAAATGACCGAGATAAGGCTCGGGCACCGCATCGGAGAAAGCTTCGGACTTGACTTTGAGATAGTTCCACCGGCAGAAAATCCTATCCCTTCCAAAGCCACGGCCGAACAGGTTAGTCTCAACAACCTGCTTTTGGCCAAAGAGGATTCCATCAGGAATGCCCGCCCGAAAGGCAATGCCGAAGTCATTGAAACTTTCCGCAAAGCCCACAAAGGCAAGAATGCCGAGGCACTGCTCGCCTCCCTGTCGGCAAAGGACATGGGCGACGTTAGAGCAGACGTCCTGGAAGACGCAATTTCGCATTGCGGCAAAAAATTCAACGTATGGCGTGATTGCCCGAGGATATCATACGAGCCTCTTCTCCCATATTTCAAGGAAATCGGTGACGGACTTGAAGCAAACAATGCACAAGAGATTTTCGAGTGGACACTTGCCAATATAAGAATTGACGACAAGGCAAATCCGCAAGGAATCAGGATTCCTCCTATAAACGTGTGGAAATCACGCATCTCCGACACCCGTTCCCGCGAGATTTTCTTTGTTGCCGCATGCCGGAGCAAAGGCATCGAAGCAAGGATTGACGAGGTCACAGGAAAGACCCAATATCGTGACGGAAAAATATGGAAAGACGTGAAATGGAGCGAAGACGCTCCGAAGGCAGCCAGCCACGGCACTGTCAGCGCTATCTACGACCCGGTCTCATGGCTAAGGAATCCTCTCTATTACAGACATTTCACCCTGTCCAAAATTGATGACGGCTCCGCCAGTCTCATGGCTTTTGACGAGAATGCCGAAGCCGGCTGGCAGGAAATTCTCGCATCTCCTTATGCAGTGGAGGAAGGCTATTACCTGCTGACCTCCGGAATAAGGATGGCAGGAGGCAATGTTGCCGTACATCTCGAATTCTTCAATGTAGAAAAGGATTCCCATACAGAAGTGCCGCTCGTGCTCAGACATGACGGGAACAGCATTGCAGTCATAGGCAATATTGACGCGGAGCAGACTTTCCTGCCGCTTGGCCAGGCAGATGAGGCATCAATACTGTCTGTCACTGGAAGAGGCTACTTCGCCATTGCCTTGATACGGGACTTCACCGAACCGTCAATCCATGCTCTCAGGCAGCTTGGAGCATCATCCGGACTTCTGAACGAGTGGGGACGCAAACTGATTGTGCTAAGCAGCGACAACGACGGATGCAAGCGTTGCAATGACTACCTGAGTGAACTCGAAAACGTATCATACGGCACAGACCCGGACGGAAAAATCCTGAGGATGATATATGACGGATGCAAGCCGGAGTCAGAAAGCCTTCCTGCAATCATCGTCGCCGACAGTTTCGGCCGCGTGGTCTATTACTCGCAAGGCTACAACACCTCCCTTTCCGAGCAGCTTAGGCATTGCATTACATCATTGGAATAATGCCTTCTGCTTTTAAGGCTTATTGCGACAGACTTGCCATGCACCACAACAATTTCCAAAAGGCGATGCCCCATTTCGGATGCATCGTCTTTGTTTTCCCACCTCATCTTAGCTCCATTGCCCGAGCCAGGCTCATGAACCATTCCCAATGAGCAGCAGACAATGCCTATCTGCCAACCAGCAGGGAGACAACATGACGGTCAGTCCTTCCTTGCTCAGAATGTGCAGACCCGTGATACTCTGAAGCACCCGTAACCCTCTCCAGCTCATCAATATTGGCTGGACGCACTCCCCCTCCTGGCATTATCACGAGCCTCCCGCCTGCCTGCCTGACAAGTCCTGCGATAAGCTCCCGCCCGTCATATGCCGAATCCTCAAGCCCGGATGTAAGAAGACGCCCGCAACCGAGGGAGATTATGTCCTCCAAAGCCGCAAAAGGCTCACTGCAACAATCAAAGGCACGATGAAAAGTCACAGAAAGAGGCCCCGCTGAAGCTAAAAGCCTGCGCATCATCCCAACATCAACACTTCCGTCCCTATTGAGCGCACCTATTACGACCCCATTGACATTCAGCTCACGGCACATTTCAATTGACTCAATCATGGCCGCCTCCTCATGTTCCGAATACACAAAATCCCCTTCCCGTGGCCTCACAAGCACATTTACAGGCAGCGTACACCTGCTTAGCACCTCTTCAAGCAAAGCCCTGCCCGGAGTGACTCCCCCGACATCAAGCCTTTCGCACAACTCAATCCTCCGTGCACCGCCGGCCACAGCTTCCAGCACCTCATCAACACCGGTGCAGCAGCACTCTATAAATCTTCCCATAACTTATAATTTTGAACATCATTCATATCAGGTTCAGACTCTTTGCCATACGGCAGGCCTGGGCGGAATTGCATGCCCGAAGCTTGAACATTATATTCTGCCTATGGCGGCTGACAGTATGCAGACTTATTGACAGACGCGCTGCTATGTCCTTGCTTGAAAGTCCCTCTTCAACAAGCGCCAGAACCTCACACTCTCTCGCGGAAAGTATCCCGGCCCCGCCGCACATATTCATCGTGACAAGCTTCCCAGTAGGAGAATGCACAATGGCCGCCAGCACATCATGCATTGCCGGGGTATAAAGGCACAAAGCAAAACGCACGGATTTCCCGTGGCGGAAATAAAAAATCCTGTGGAGCGCCTTGACTTCCCTCCCAACGGCATCCCTCATCACAAGACTGCTCTGCATATAATGCTCATCAGCAGAAGCGCCATGCCTTATGAATTCGAAAAACCTCAGTTCCTCAAGCTGCTTGCGCTCCAGGTCCGCGGAAGAAATCCGGCACAGAATCTCCTCTTCCCAAATGGTCTTCAGCCTGTGGACCGTTCCCTTTCCGGCAATTCCGAGCGTCTGGCCAAAGCCTCCATAAAATATATGGCTCGTCCTTTCCTTAAGGTCACTGAGCACGGATACCGCATTCTCAGTCATGGAATATGCCGATGCCACGGCAAGATATGCCTCAAGTTCCGGAATAGAATCATATCCGGAAAATTCCTGCATCAGAAGCTGCCTGTCAAGGATTCTGTTCATAATGGTTATTTTTGACTATTGTCTGCCACAGGAGCTTCCTGTAACTTTGCAAAGTTAACCAAATAATGGTTATCATACATATGTGATGCAACAATCCACATGCGGTTTTTACTGTGGAGAATAACAACGGCACCGCCTGACGGGAAGAGACTGGACAAAACATAAAAACTAAACAATAAAACATAGTGAACAATGAAAAAAATCATCATTTCAGCTTTGGCCATTATGGCCGCAGCGCAACTGCAGGGACAGACACTGGAAAAAATGCAATGGTTCAACGAACCTGAAAGCTGGGAAATCAAAAAAGACGGCAAGCTTATAATGGATGTGACTCCCCAAACCGACTACTGGAGGATATCCCATTACGGCTTTACGGTAGACGACGCCCCCTTCCTCTACACGGTGCGCGGAGGAGAATTTGAAGTTGAGGCAAAGATTTCCGGAGACTACAAGGTCCGGTTCGACCAGGCCGGCCTTATGATACGTGCGGACAAGGAAAACTACATCAAGACCGGAATCGAATTTGTTGACGGAAAATACAATCTGAGCACCGTAGTGACTCACGGCACAAGCGACTGGAGTGTAATCCAGCTGGACAGGCCAGTTGAACACATCTGGATAAAAGCAGTCAGAAGACTGGATGCCGTAGAAATATTCTATTCTTTTGACGGCCAATCATACACAATGATGCGCAATTGCCACCTGCAGGACAACACCCCGGTTGCAGTAGGCCTCATGGCAGCCTCTCCTGACGGAAACGGCTTCAAGGCAACATTCGAAAACTTCAAGATAAAGCATCTTCCAGACGCCCGCCGCACGGAATGGCTCAACAGGAACGCTGACTGACCAGACACAGCAACCTGCCCAATAAGACATTGACATTCATAACTTTGCGAGATACCACTCCCAACAAGCAGGAGCAATGGTATCTCGCAAAGTCTCATATGTTATCAATCAGAGTCTACGATATCAATTATGGCACTCTTGCTTTTCAAGAATATTATATAGCCTTGCCTATGTAAACTATTTTCAGGACGGGACAAGCCAATTGTTGAACATGATTACTGGGGAGAAGAGGGCATTTTAATGATACGGACAGGAATTTAAGTATTGAACTGCTTGGACCGGATGGCACAAACAGAACAATTACATTATATAAATGAAGGACTTATTTCAAACGGTGCAATTTAACATCAGCCATAGTTCTCCGCTGCTTTTCTCAATCTCATAGACATTTTGTGCGCCAAGTCCCTTGGTGCAAGTACCTTTATCCCTTCACCGAAGCCAAGAAGTTCCTTCTCCAGCTCATAATTCAAAATCACCTCCATCTGGAAGATTGCCGAGCCATCCTCATTCCTCTGAACAACAAACTGACTCTTATGAAGAGGTTTGGTCTCTATGTAGGGAACCTGCTCAGAATTTGCCCAGAAACGGACATTATGAACCTTATCACTCACATTCTTGGTAACTCCTATCAGGTTGTCAAAAAATCTGTCCTGATCTATCATCGTATTTTCCCGATAGACCTCTCCAGATGCTTCCCCAATATCATGAATCCTGTCAAGCGCAAGATTGTATATCATATCAGCCCCATTTCTCCACCCATATACAAACCAGCGGTTCCTGTACTCCTTAAGGAAGAAAGGAGAAAAAATGAATCTTTGTATATCACGCGCCTTGAATGACTTATAAACTATCGTAACAGGTTTCCTGGACAGTATGGCCTTATACAGAGGGTCAATGTACTTCAACCCCTTAAGACTATCATTAGTCTCAAGCAATATGACAGGCTTTCTGTTATGACGTATGGATGACACATAATCCTCCAGACGGCCGAGCACATCCTCCATCCCGGAGAATGCCGAAAATCCTCCGAACTGACGAAGCACTTCCACCGTATCTCCCATAAGCTTAAGGTCATCTTCCGTCAGTGGAGAATTAGTGATGCTGTATTCCGGGTCAGAATAGCGGTAATATTTGTTTTCATAGACCTCTATCGGCGCATTATATCCAAGTTTGTCACTTCGCATCATCTGAATGTCCATTTGGACAGTCCTGCGGCTGATACCCTTGACGATACCCTCATACTCATACAGTGCATCGCTGCAAGCCTCTATGAGTTCATCGAGTGTCCACCGGCGGTTGCGGCGGCGAAGGCAATTGTCAATAGTCTTGTAACGGATAAGCGCATTACGGTTTACAGGCATAAGTATAAATTTTTCACAAATTTATCTAATTATATCCTGATGCGCAATAAGACTGCGCACCACGTTATTTATTTTGCATCATCAAGATGACAAGCCTGGTAGAAATGGCTTACGATAACGTAACAATCCGACTTTGGAATAGTATAACAATTTTTAGGAATAGCAATATGAATGAATTCTTACTTAATGACACGCCTATCAAGGTTTGGGCAAAATATGTTGACCCTCACGCATGGCAAGAGATTGACAACCTTTCACGTCTTCCGTTCATCTATCACCATCTGGCCTTCATGCCGGATGTACATGGCGGAATGGGCATGCCTATCGGCGGAGTTCTGGCTTCAGAGAAAGCGGTAGTTCCAAATGCTGTAGGCGTGGACATCGGATGCGGAATGTGCGCCGTTAAAACGAACATAATGGCAAGTGACATATCAAAAGAAATCATCAGGAAGGATATCATGTCCAGAATACGTCAAAGGATTCCTTTGGGCATGGAACACCACAAGGAGCTTCAAGACGAGTCATTCATGCCTCAGGGCCATGACATAGACAAACTGCAAGTTGTGGGCAGACAATACGTATCTGCAAGACGTCAGGTCGGCACTCTCGGCGGAGGAAACCACTTCATAGAGCTCCAGAAAGACGATGAGGGACATCTGTGGATAATGCTTCACTCAGGCTCACGAAACCTCGGAAAACAAGTCGGAGAACATTACAACAAAATTGCAAAAGAGCTTAATGCCATGTACCACAGCGCTGTTGACCCATCTTGGCAGATGCATTTCCTCCCACTCGGCTCCAAAGAATTCACCGCCTACTGGAAAGAGATGTCATACTGCGTTGACTTTGCCCTCTGCAACAGAAAACTGATGATGAACCGCATCATGGAGATAGTGGCAGATGCTCTTCCGCAGGTGGAGTTCGGACAGATAATCAACATTGCGCATAACTACGCCTCATGGGAACACCATTATGGCAATGATGTCATAGTGCACAGGAAAGGCGCAGTGCGTGCAATGGCCGGCGAAACAGGAATCATTCCAGGATCACAGGGAACCAGTTCATATATTGTAGAGGGACTCGGCTGTCCTGAGTCATTCATGAGTTCATCTCACGGCGCAGGCAGGACCATGAGCCGCACAGAGGCCATCAAGACCCTTTCGCTCAAGAAGGAAATAGAAATGCTCGACAGCAAGGGCATAATCCACGGCATACGTTCTCAAAATCACCTTGATGAAGCAGCCGGCGCATATAAGAATATAGATGAAGTTATGGCAAACCAGCAGGACCTTGTCAAGATAATCACCAAACTTTCTCCCATGGCAGTCATCAAGGGTTAGGACCTGCTCAAGTCTAAAATTACATCTAATTAAATATTTATATGTAAATTTGTAGATTTGAGCAGTGTTATCAAACCTGCCAAAGAGTGCATCAGATGACATATAAATCAGAAGATCATGAACAAACGGGAATACCGGCAGGCCAACAAGGATTGGCTTGAGGCAAAAGCTAAGGAAGACGGAGTCAACGCTCTTTCCAAAGGCGTATATTACAAAGTGATAAGCGAGGGTAAAAATGACGGCAGGCATCCGACGCCACGCAGCGTTGTCACTGCACATTACACAGGCTGGACTATAGACGGCAAGAAATTCGACAGCAGCCTTGGCGGAATACCGATGGCGTTCCGCCTGAACGAGCTGATAGAGGGGTGGATTATCGCGATACAGCAGATGTGCATCGGGGACAAATGGGAAGTTTATATTCCCGCAGAACTTGGATACGGCAAATTCTCACAACCTGGCATTCCAGGCGGATCAACACTGATATTCGAAATTGAGCTGTTCTCAATAGCTTAGGCGGGAAATGCGACAGCGGTTTCTCCGGGAAGCGATGCTTTAGCCAGTTAACCATCAATGCTCTAAAGAGCCAACTTACAATACACATATATACGTTCGCTCTTCACACAAAACTTTACAAGCAAGCTTTACGTTTTGCTCTCAGCTTTTCGTATATTTGCAGCGGCCATCCATAAGCGGATGGAAAATTGCGTATGGACATTATGGACGTAAGAGATTATCTGGTGTCACTGCCTTTGTGTGAAGAATGCCAGCCGTTCGGGGAAGAAATAGCCGTATACAAGATCGAGGGGAAAATGTTTGCATGCACAGCATTTGACCGCCCCGGCATACTGGCAGTCAAATGCAATCCTGACCGTGCCATATTGCTTAGGGACAGCCATTCCGCCATCACTCCGGCATGGCATTTCAACAAAAAGCATTGGAATGACATCAACGTGGACCTGCTTGACGATGAACTTGTCATACGCGAAATATGCCATTCCTACATGACGGTCATCAAAAAGAACGTCAGCCCGAAAGCCCTCAGGGAAAAGCTTTTATCTCTTGCTGCAGAAGCAGGAATCGAAGACACCGAATGTCCAGAATAACGGCTCGAAGAAACTGCATGAACGAAGATGCCGCACCAGCTGCCGAACTCTGGAGAACCGGGACAAAGCTTTATACGGATTGCAAATATGATTCGGTTTAAAAATCGGGGATTCTTTACACCGAATTTATTTTTTATGGCATTCCGTTTAAAATAGGGCGTTTTCTTAAACCATTTTCAGATAAATGGCCCCCAAATATAGCAAGTGCCCCACTCAACGCCCCCGACAAGCGCCTACTCATCCGGAGCGCCATCACCCGTCACATCAACCAAACAAAGTCATGCTTAAGATGCCTTGCGAGTATCAGGTAGCCATATCGCAATAATTCCGAGAAGCGGCAGCAGAGTGCTCACATGGAAAATGAACTCCACACTTGTATGGTCAGCAAGCCACCCGAAAAATGCCGAAGCTATTCCTCCAAGCCCGAACATCAGACCGAAAAACACACCGGAAACCATACCGACCTTATCCGGCTTCAAGTCTGTGGCATACACCAGAATTGCAGAAAAGGCAGACGCAATCACAAGACCTATGACCACGGAAAATGCAACAGTCCATCCGAAATTCAGATAGGGCAAAGCCAATGCAAACGGAGCGGCACCGAAAATCGAGAACAAAATCACATATTTCCGGCCATATCTGTCACCAAGGAATCCCCCTGCGAGCGTACCTGCTGCCAATGCGGCCAAAAACGCGAAAAGACATATCTGCGACTGCTGGACACTAACTCCGAACTTGTCAATCAGGAAAAATGTGAAATAACTCGTCATGCTTGATATGAAGAAATATTTCGAGAAAATCATTACCACAAGTATAGTCATGGCACGGCGAACCACACTGGCAGGAAACGGAGCAGCTGCGGCCACATTCTCAAAGCCTTCGCACCGCCTCTGCATCAAAGTCCTGCTATACCACCTGCCGACACCCGCCAGAACGGCAAACGCCACAAACGCCGCAACAGCAAACCATCCTACTGCCCCTTGGCCATGCGGTATTACAATAATGGCAGCCAACAGCGGGCCGATTGCACTTCCGCCGTTCCCGCCGACCTGGAATATCGACTGTGCAAGACTTTTCCTGCCTCCCGAAGCCATTTGCGCGACACGGGATGACTCAGGATGGAAAATGGACGAGCCGCACCCGATAATGCCGACTGCAATCAGTATCAGCCCATAATTCCACGAAACAGCAAGAGTCAGCAGTCCGGAAAGAGTCAGGCACATGCCGAAAGCCAAAGAATAAGGCCGCGGATGACGGTCAGCATACAGCCCCACAAAAGGTTGGAATATGGAAGATGTCATCTGATACACCAGCGTAATCAGGCCTATCTGACCGAAAGTCAAGGCATAGTTTTCCTTCAGCATAGGATATATGGCCGGCACCACAGACTGTATCATGTCATTAAGCAGATGTGCCAGGCTGATGGCGAACAAAACAGGATATACCGTACTACCAGCCGCAGCGGCCGGCATATTATTATTGCATTTCTTCATACGATTCATATAAATTTGCAAGCACTACCTCCCACACACTACAGGCTCCACGGCCACCTTGATGACACCGTCAAGACGATTCTCGAATACATTATAAGCTTCCTCAATCCTGTCCAGCGGAAAACGATGGGTTATGAGCGGAGTCGTGTCAATCCTGCCGTCAGCAATCAGCTTCAAAATCTCATCACAATCACATCCGTCCACTCCGCCGGTCTTGAAAGTCAGGTTCTTCCCATACATCTGAGGAAGCGGAAGCAGCTGCGGCCTGTCATACAGAGCGACAATCGTCACTATGGCATTCGGCCTTGCGCACTCCCATGCAAGACGGAAAGAATCATCACTGCCCGCGACCTCCAGCACAACATCAGCCCCGCCATGGAGACTGTTTGCCCGGACCGTTTCCAGACATGCAGCCGGCTCAGTGACAATCACATCAGGATAATGCAGACGTATAAAATCCGCTCTTTCAGGAGACTTCTCACAGACAATTATCTTCTTCGGGCATTTAAGCATCACGCACAGCAAAGTGCATATCCCTGTCGGACCGGCACCGATTACAAGAACCGTGTCCTCATGCGAAATTTCCGATATCCGGGCTGCCCAAAAACCGGTGGCAAGCACGTCCCCGACAAAAAGCGCCTGCTCGTCACTCACACCCTCAGGAATCAGGCTCAGCCCGCTGTCAGCAAACGGAACACGCACATATTCAGCCTGTCCTCCGTCAATCCGGCATCCCAATGCCCACCCGCCGTCAGGATCAGTGCAATTGTTCACATATCCCTTTCTGCAGAAAAAACATTCACCGCAGAAAGTCTCCACATTCACAGCAACACGGTCCCCGGGCCTCACGCCGACTACCTCACTTCCGACCTCCTCCACGACACCGACCATCTCATGCCCCACAGTTATTCCCGGGACAGCACGCGGCACACTGCCATGCTTTATATGCAGGTCACTCGTGCATATGCTCCCGAGAGTCACCCTGACGACAGCATCACGCGGACTCTGCAAACGCGGCCTCGGTTTTTCCTTCATTTCGAACCTTCCGCCCTCCACGTATGTATATGCAAGCATTTTTCCTTCCATTCCAGACATTCTTAATTGCCAAGGCATAGCCAATGCACAGTCCCCGGCTTCAAAAACGGCACAAAAGTACAAAAAATTATACCCTCTGCACAATTTCATTTTGTGACTTTCCTGCTGTCATACACAACCTCCACTACCCCATTATAATTCATCCTATCAACCAAAGTCAAATTTATCATTCGGCCGATTTCATCAAATACTCTTATGCCTCCACCAAGAATAAGCGGTATCATCACAATATGGCACCTATCTGTCAAGGCTTTTTTCATCAATTGATTTATGACATCAGCTCCACCGCAAATCCGAATATTTTTCCCTGTCCCCTCCTGGAGATTATTTACCGTGTCAGCCATAGGCGCATTATGAATCAGGACATATGTCATAGCCCCGGAATAAGGCCACATATAAGGAGACAATTCTGTTGTTATCTGTCCATATGTACGCCTGCCCATAATGACAGTGCCGACATTGGCAAAAAACCGAAAACGTATCCGGCATCTCCACGGAACCATCCTGTCCCTTTATCCAATCAACTGACTTCCTGCAATCCGCAATGTATCCGTCAAGGCCCATTTCAATGTATAATATAACCTTCCTCATATTTCCCGACGCCTCCTCATTACAGTTTCTTTTCTGACTTCAAAATTACAAAAGCAAACACAATTGACGCATTTCATTCTACTTTTGCTATGTTTGATATATACGCTTGGTTTCGGCATAGTGAAAGTAAATTTTCCCTCTGCACTCGACTTTTGCTATATTTGACAGCCACATAATTATGAATACAAAAGAAATAATCGACATCTCGACCTGGGAACGCAAAGAGCATTATGAATTTTTCGGAAATCTTCCGGACCCGTTCTTCGGACTGACCGCAAAAATCGACTTCACAGAATGCTTCAAGCAGGCCAAGGCTGACGGAGCATCCTTTTTCCTGTACTCACTTCACCATATCCTGGCAGCCGTCAATGCCGTTCCACAGCTGAGATGCCGCATTGAAGACGGCCAAGCAGTAATATACGACCATATCGGAGCCAGCCCCACAATAGCGCGAGAAGACGGATCCTTTGGTTTCGCATATTTCGAATGGCATGAAGCCCGCAGCATTTTCGCAGCAGAGGCCACGAAAGAAATCGAACGTGTCAAATCAAGCTCCGGCCTTGGCACAAACGGCAACGAAAGACGGACAGACCTTATATATTTCACATCCATTCCATGGGTGGATTTCACAGGAATACGTCATGCAGGAGGCTATCGTCCAGGAGATTCAATCCCGCAGATAGCTGTCGGCAAACTGACAGACCATGAAGGCCGTAAAATGATGACAGTTGCAATAGAAGCAAACCACGGCCTTGCAGACGGCCGTCATATCGGACAATTTTTCAATCTGCTGTAAACCCGTCCCCATGTGCTGGGCATTCACCCATGATACAGACTCTTCTGTTGCTTCAGTTATGCTCACGTTGTATATTTGAAAAACTGTAACCTTATCTTCATAACCTTAAACCTTATTATCGGAAATTTCTGTAAAGAAAGGCAGCAGCATATTGAATATGAAATTATAAATTGTATTTTTGTAGCAGAAACGGCACAAATAGCAACAAGCAACTGAAAGACATAACCACAATATTGACACTACATTTCAAGACACAATAAAACCATCATTATGATATTCTCTCACAAAACACAAACCATTTCCATCGCATTATTCGCATGCACAATGTTTCTGTCAGCAATTTACATTGTACTGCGTTGCTTTGACGTAAATTTGCCAGAAACAGCAGCTTATATTGCTGTCACCTGCTTGAGCCTGATAGTTTGCATCACAGCGCTTATCGCTCCTTTTTCAAAAGAAAAAGTGGAAAACGAAACAGTAAAATCAATCAGGACACAGACCGCATCTGCAATAATGGCTATATGCTTCTGCGTAATCATGCTTTACAACATGCTCAACTCGGTACTCACAATCCTTGACATGGACAGCCTGATGCCAGACTTGAAACTGGTCAGCCTCAGAGGCATCCTGCTCATAGAGGTCATATATTTCATAATCCTGAAAGCGAGAATCAGACAGCATTTGAGCAAGCGCTAAAAACAACATCGTCAATCAAAGGGGGGGCTGACTAAAAAGCATTAGTCAAGCCCTTTTTCCTGTTTTTCGGTGTGGTCAACCTCGGCCCGGTTGCCAAATATTGAATTCTCAGGGAGTTATTCTGACTTTCTAGTCATCGCATTTACAACTGGTATATCCGTTCCACATATCCCGGCATAATGATTCACAGTCTTTGATTTTGGTGACGAAGCCATTGGCATCCAACAATTTGGCAGCAAGCAGAAATTTATGAACAAATGCAATAATAACTTATGAAACTGGCCGATAAACGATTCCGGACAGACACGACGAAAATGAAAAACAACAGGCTTGTTGCATTGGGTCCTTTACAATAATCCGGGACACCTATAAAATCCTGTGTCTATATGGAAAAACTGGAAAACGGTAAAAATATCGTGCGATTTTTT
>DBLW01000108.1 GCA_002298075.1 Bacteroidales bacterium UBA714
CAGGAAAAAAGATTGTGGAGATCCCATCTTCAAAGATGAAGCTCGCCCTCACCAAGATTCTTTGTGAGAAGGGCTACATCCTCAGCTACAAGGTTGTCGAGGGAACTCCGTACAACACTATCAAAATCGCTCTGAAGTATCATCCTCAGACCAAGACTGCAGCAATCAAGAAGATTGTCCGCGTGTCAAAGCCAGGTCTCAGAAGATATACTGACGTTGAGAACATGCCTCGCGTCCTCAATGGACTCGGAGTCGCTATCCTCTCGACTTCAAAGGGTGTCATCACAGACAAGGAGGCAAGAGACCTCAATGTAGGTGGTGAGGTTATATGTTATGTATATTAATTCATAAAGAAACGCATAATGTCAAGAATTGGTAAATTGCCTGTACACCTTCCTGCCGGTGTGACCGTTGAGGTCCTCCCCGGCAACGTTGTCAAGGTTAAAGGACCTCTCGGCGAGCTCAGCCAGAAAGTTGATGCTGACATCACAGTCGCCATTGAGGGAACAGAAATCAAATTGACCCGTCCGACAGATCTTCCGCGCCACCGTTCACTTCACGGTCTTTACCGTGCTCTGATCAACAATATGGTTGTGGGTGTGTCTGAGGGTTATACTATCCGTCAGGAGCTCGTCGGAGTCGGCTACCGTGTGGACGTTCAGGGCCAGATGCTCATCATGTCACTCGGCTTCTCTCACGAGGTGCAGATCCTGCTTCCTGCAGAGATCAAGGCTGAGGCTGAGCCTGTTAAGAAGGGACAGAACCCTGTCCTTTGCCTCAAGAGCTCAGACAAGCAGCTCATCGGACAGGTTGCAGCTAAAATCCGTACGCTCCGCAAGCCTGAGCCATACAAGGGTAAGGGTATCAAGTTTGTCGGCGAGCAGCTTCGCCGCAAGGCCGGAAAGTCAGCAGGTGCTAAATAATAGGAGGACTAAGTTATGGCATTGAATAAGATAGAAAGAAGAAAAAGAGTTCACTACCGTATCCGCAAAGTCGTTAATGGTACTGCTGAAAGGCCAAGAATGGTTGTTTTCAGAAGCAACAAGCAGATTTACGTACAGGTTGTTGATGATTTGAAGGGCGCCACTCTTTGCGCAGCGGCTTCAAATGACAAGGCTCTCGCCGCAGAGTGCAAGGGCAAGACAGGAGTTGAGGCTGCGGCCATCGTCGGAAAGGCGATTGCTGAGCGTGCTCTCGCAAAGGGAATCACTACGATTTCATTCGACCGTGGAGGTTACCTTTATCATGGTAGGGTTAAAAGTTTGGCAGATGCTGCCCGTGAAGGCGGCCTAATTTTCTAAGAGACTATGGCAAATACAAATGTTAAAAAAGTAAAGACGTCTGACCTTGAGCTTAAGGACAGGCTTGTAGCCATCCAGAGAGTTACCAAGGTTACTAAGGGTGGTCGTCACTTCAGCTTTGCGGCCATCGTTGTCGTTGGTGACGAGAACGGCGTTGTAGGTTATGGTCTTGGAAAAGCCAATGAGGTAACTACTGCAATTTCAAAAGGTATAGAGGACGCTAAGAAGAATCTCGTGAAGGTTCCTGTGCTCAACAAGACCATTCCTCACGAGCAGGAGGCCAAGTTCGGCGGCGCAAGGGTATTCATGAAGCCTGCAGCTCCAGGTACAGGAGTTAAGGCCGGTGGTGCCATGCGTGCTGTATTCGAGTCTGTCGGCGTACAGAACGTCCTTGCGAAATCAAAAGGTTCATCGAACCCTCACAACCTTGTGAAGGCTACCGTGGCAGCTTTGGTTGAGATGAGGGACGCCTATACTGTTGCTGGACTTCGTGGCATACCTATGAGCAGAGTATTTAAAGGTTAAGGAGGACACAAGAAATGGCAAAACTTAAGATAACTCAGATCAAGAGCAAGAATGGAGCAACCAAGAGGCAGATTGCAAATCTCGCTTCTCTCGGCATCCACAGATTGCATCAGACTGTAGAGGTGGAACTCACTCCTGTTACTAAAGGTATGGTTGAGAAGGTTCGTCACCTTGTAATCGTTGAGGAAATTTAAATAGGAGGACAGACAGATGAAATTACATAATTTGACACCTGCCAAAGGCTCTAAAGGCAGAGAGAAGAGAATCGGACGCGGTGAGGGCTCAGGTCACGGCGGAACTTCTACCCGTGGTCACAAGGGTGCTCAGGCCCGTTCCGGCTACTCTCGCAAAATCGGCTTCGAAGGAGGCCAGATGCCTATCCAGAGAAGGCTTCCTAAATTCGGATTCACCAATCCTACAAGAGTTGAGTACAAGGGAATCAATGTTTCTGTTCTCCAGACTCTCGCAGAGACTGCCAATGTATCGGTCATCAACATCGAGACTCTCAGGCAGGCTGGATTCGCAAGCAAGAATGATCTTGTGAAGATTCTTGGAAACGGTGAGCTTACCGCAAAATTGGAAGTATCTGCAAATGCCTTCTCAAAGTCTGCAATCGCCAAGATTGAGGCTGCGGGAGGTACAGCAACAACAATCTGATAAAGATGAAGAAACTTATCCAGACAATCAAGAACATCTTCAAGATTGAGGAACTTCGCACGAGAATCGGTTATACGCTTCTCCTGCTGCTCGTCTATCGCCTCGGAAGCTTTATCGTGCTTCCGGGCATAGATTCTGCGCTTATTGCGAATTCCGATCTTGCCCAGAACTCTTCTGAAGGCCTCATGGGTCTTTTGAACATGTTCTCCGGCGGAGCATTCGGAAGTGCCTCTATCTTTGCGCTGGGCGTGATGCCGTACATTTCGGCATCTATCGTAATCCAGCTTCTTGGTGTTTTCGTCCCTTACTTCAGAAAACTTCAGATGGAGGGCGAAAGCGGACGCCGCAAGATGAACCAGTATACGAGGTATCTTACCATCGCTATCATCTGCATCCAGGGTCCTGCTTACATGGCTACTCTTCACAGCCAGATTCCTGAGGCGGCCTTCATGGCCATACATCAGCTTGGCTGGAGCAGCTTCTGGTTCAACCTTGTCTCAACAGTAATTCTTCTTGGAGGAACAATGTTCGTCATGTGGCTCGGCGAGCGCATTACCGACCGCGGTATCGGAAACGGTATCTCACTTATCATCATGGTCGGAATCATTGCCCGCCTTCCTTATGCGCTTACTGCTGAGGTTGTGTCGAAGTTCAACGGCAACGGTGTCGGAGGTCCGCTCCTGCTGATTGTCGAGCTTCTTATACTTTTCTTCGTCTTCGTTGCGGCCATCGCTCTTGTACAGGCTGTCAGAAAGATACCTGTGCAGTATGCGAAGAGGGTTGTCGGAAACAAGCAGTTTGGCGGTGTGCGCCAGTACATCCCTATGAAGAT
>DBLW01000098.1 GCA_002298075.1 Bacteroidales bacterium UBA714
ATACAGGCATATCTTAAAGAAATCAGAAACGCTTTTTGACTTTTCTGCATAAAACCGCGGCCCAAGCGCAGCAAAAAAGCATCAGAAAAAGCATCTGAGTCAAAAATCAAGACGAATAATAAGATTTTTGACTATCTTTGCATTGATGTGCATTGCACACAAAGCCATGAATAAACAATAAACAAAAAACAATAGAAATGAAAAAGACATCACGCATCTTCAGCGCGCTCCTTTTGGGCGCTGTCGTAGTTTTCGGAGCTTCATCATGCGCAGGCAAAGGTGAGCAGGCAGCAGAGGCTCCTGCGGCAACACCTTCTGAGCAGACTGCCGCAAAAGGCTCTATCGTGTACATCGACATGACTGCCCTCATGGCCGACTATGACATGGCAAACGACCTCAGGGCTGTCGTTGAGACCAAGGTACAGAACATCCAGGCAGAGATAAGCAGAAGGGAGAAGAAATTCACTTCCGAATACAACGACTTCCAGGACAAGATGCAGAAAGGTCTTCTCACACGTTCAGTGGCTGAGGAAAAAGGAAGGAAACTGCAGCAGCAGGAGATTGACTTCAACAATTACGCTAACCAGAAGAATGCTGAAATCAACGAGGAGCTTATGGTCATGAACAACCAGATTAATGACGCAATCAGCACTTTCATCGTAAAATACAATCAGGAAAAGCAGTATGCCATGATTCTGATAAGCCAGGGCGATGACCCTAATGACGGCATGGTTACCCTCGGAGCACCTGTCCTTACGGCAGATCCGTCACTCAACATTACAGCAGACGTTCTTGAGAAGCTCAATGAAGAGTATATCAAGACCAAGAACCAGACAAACAAGAGCAAATAATTGAAAATAGCAATACTGTCCTGTTTCTACCCCTACAGAGGAGGAATTTCTCAGTTTAACGCATGCCTGTATGGTGAACTGAGCAAAAATCATGTTGTCAAGGCTTTCAACTTCAAAAGGCAATATCCGGAATTCCTCTTCCCGGGCAAGACTCAATTTGTGACAGACGACGATGAGGCCGTACCGGTGGAGAGTGTTTCCCTGCTGGATACGGCCAATCCGTTTTCTTACCGGACAACATACAGGAAAATCCGGGAATGGGGCCCGGACGTGCTCATCGTAAGATATTGGATGTCATACTTCGCACCATCTCTCGGATATATAACCAGGAAGATGAAAAAGCACTGCAAGGTAGTGTCCATCCTTGACAATGTGATCCCGCATGAACAGAGATTCTTCGACACGCCGCTGACGAAATACTTCCTGAAAGGCAGCACCGGACATGTGACTCTCTGCGAAGCCGTTGCCAAAGACCTGCTGGAGATGAAGCCCAAGGCGCCATACACCGTCATACAGCATCCTCTGTATTCGCATTTCGGAGAGCGCATACCGAGAGAAGAGGCTGAAAAGAAGCTCGGCCTTGCTCCGGGAAAGAAGAACATCCTGTTTTTCGGGCTGATACGTCACTACAAGGGACTTGACATACTTCTTGAGGCTTTCGGTAAATTGTCTGAAGACTATCAGCTGATTATAGCCGGAGAGCCTTACGGAAGCTTCTCACCTTACAGCGACATAATAAGCAGGCTGCCAGGAAAAGGGCGCATCTTCATGAATCTGAAATACATCAGGGATTCTGAGGTGACTGACTATTTTTCTGCGGCAGATATTGCGGTGCTTCCATACAGAAGCGCGACACAGAGCGGCATAAGCTCGGTATCCTATCATTTTGAAGTTCCGATGATTGTCACTGATGTAGGCGGTCTGAAGGAAACAATCGGTGACCGGGGCACGGGAATTGTGGCAAAAGAATGCACCCCTGACGCGATAAGGGAGGAAATAGAAAGATACTTTGCCGAACCTGAGGCAAAAGAGGAGTTTATCGCGAACATACGTAAAGAAAAGGAGCGTCTGTCATGGAAAGCTTTTGCAGCAGAACTGACCGGCTTCATAGGACAATTATAATATGGAAATACGCATAATGAGATCTGTCCGCAGCATAGCAGCGGCATTGGCTATGGTCACATTTTCCGCCGGCATGGCCGCACAGGAATATGTTGCGGAGCCGGTGGTGATATCGAAGGAGAAAGTCAAGATTGACGGAAAAGTCTGTTACTCGCATATAGTCATGGAGCGGCAGACGCTCTATTCCATAAGCAAGGCATATGGCGTAAGCATAGAGGACATATACAAGTTCAACCCTTCCCTGCGCGAAACAGGCCTTAAGAAAAATTCCATAATACTGATTCCGTCACAGGATGCAATAGGAAATGCAGGGCAGGAAAAGAAGCAGGAAAGCCCGGCAAGGGAATACAGGAAGGAAACTTCTTCAGACGCAATGCAGCCAATGCAAGCTGCCGAGCCAACCGTCAAAAAGCCGAAAACCCGTTCACATGTAGTAAAGTGGTATGAGGACATAGAAGGCATAGCCCAGAAATACGGCATAACTGCTGAAGAGATAATCATGGCGAACGGACTGACAGGAAGAAAGCTCAAGAACAGGCAGAAGCTTGTCATTCCTGAAAAAGGCCAATATGCGGCCACGGCAAAAACAGAATTGCCGGCAAATGCGGCTGACACTGAAGAGGACATGAATCTTGAGACTGCTTTCGGAGACGATTCCGGAAGCGACAATGGCATATTCCGGAAGTTCATTCCGAAAAACCGCATCAAGGTGGCCATGCTGCTTCCTCTGAAGGCGACCGGAAGCACAAGCAGCCGCAGCAACATGGACTTCTACAGCGGTGCCCTACTTGCGGCGAAAGACATGGCGGCAGAAGGAGTGGACATTGACCTGCAGGTGCATGACATCTCTTCCGGAAGCATGGGAATCACACGATACAGCCTCTCCCAGACAGACATGGTAATCGGTCCGGTATCCTCTGCTGACATAACGAAGCTCTTTGCGATGGCGCCGGAATCATGCATTCTGGTCTCCCCTCTTGACCCGAGGGCAGGCTCGCTCGTGCAAGGCTACAGGAACATGATACAGGCACCTGCATCCAATCTGCATCAGTATGCCGACATGGCAAACTGGATTGCTGAAAGCAGCAGGGCCGGAGACAAAGTCATAGTAATATCGGAAAAGGAAGCGAGGATGAATGATGCCGGAAGACTGATGAAAGCGGCCATGGACTCAGCGTCAATCACCTATGCCCCGTTCTCTTACAGCATACTCGACGGACGTAAAATACAGGTACCGCTTGAGGGAATAATGACAAGGAGCGGCACAAACCGCGTCGTAATAGCATCAGAAAGCGAGGCTTTCGTAAACGACGTCGTGCGCAACCTTAACCTGATAGTACATGACAAGTATGACGTAGTGCTGTACGGGCCGGCAAAAATCCGTTCATTTGAAACCATCGAGGTTGAAAACCTCCACAATACTTCCCTGCATGCAAGCCTTGCATACTTCATTGACTATGATGACGACAAGGTAAAGGATTTCCTTATGAAATACAGGGCGCTATTCCGCACAGAGCCTACACAGTTCGCATTCCAAGGCTATGATGTCACCAGATATTTTCTTGAGCTTTGCGCGAAATACGGTGACAGCTGGACGCAAATGCTGGAAAGTTCGGAAATGGACATGCTGCAATGCCGGTTCCGCTGCAGGCAGATCCCTGGCGGAGGATATGCAAATGAAGGCATCAGAAGAATTGTCTATGGCCGTGACTGGTCAATAGAGAAAGTAAAATAAGGCTTAATGTCCGAGGAGCGACTTCGCATTGGCAATTGCAGCATCCGTCAGCACGGAACCGCTCAGCATCCTCGCAACTTCAAGAACTCTCTGGTCTTCAGAGAGTTTTTTTATTGTGGAGACGGCAGTGGAAGTCTCCGGATTGATTTCTTTGGATACAAGATAGTGGGCAGAACCTTTTGCCGCCACCTGAGGAAGATGAGTTATGGCAAATACCTGCATATTCTCACCCATATCACATATGACGGACCCCATTTTGTCCGCTACGCTTCCGGAAACTCCTGTATCAATCTCATCAAAAATCATTGTAGGCATATTGGCGAACCTTGCCATCATTGCCTTCAAGGCAAGCATAATCCTTGACATTTCGCCACCGGATGCGCACTTGGCAACATCGACAGGATTTTTTCCGGAAGATGAGAAACGGAAAAACACGACATCATGGCCTGTAGCCGAAGCAGGTGCATCAGACAGTTCAACTTCAAAGACCGCATATGGAAGTTCCATGTTGCGTATCATCTCAGTAATGCTTCCTGAGAAACTGCCTGCGGCCTTTCTCCTTGACAAGGCCAGTTCATCTGCCTTGCCGGAAAACGCCGCCTCAGATTCCTTTACCTGAGCGGCAAGGGAGTCACGTTCCTCTTCAAGACGTGTTGAATCGAAAAGAAGTCCGGACAATCTGTCACGCAGGGCAATCAGTTCCTCCTCGCTTGTGCAGGAATGCTTCTGCATTAACGAATAAAGAAAGGACATGCGGCTCTCCACCTCTTCAAGCCTGCTGCCGGACAAGTCCGTGGCGGAATTGAGCGAGGAAACTTCCGCAATTATGTCATCCAGCTCACGGCGGCATGATGCAGTCCTCTCAGCAAGTTCTGCCGCGGCCGGAACATAGCGTCCGACCTTGGCAAGAAGTTTATCAGCTTCCTTAAGGGCCGAGTCCACAGAAAGGCCGCCGTCTCCTCCCAACTGACCGGTGAAAAGATTCTCGGCAGCGCACAGGCCGGATTTTATTTCTTCAGCATTGGCAAGCTGCCTCTGCTCTTCTTCAAGTTCAGCAAGCTCCCCTGCCCTGATTCCAGCAGCATCAAGCTGCTTGAACTGGGCCTCATTGTAGTCCTGCTCATTCTTGAGCGAGGAAATCCTGGTCTCAAGTCCGGCAAGTTCAGCCTTACGGGACTGGAACATACGCCATGTAAGGGCACATTCTTCCCTGAGAACCGTGTTGCCGGCATAATGGTCAAGTACGGCAAGCTGAAAACTCCTGTCTGACAGGAGCATAGTCTGATGCTGGGAGTGTATGTCAACCAGACGTGAGGAAATTGACTGAAGCAAGCCAACAGGCACCGGGGAATCATTTATAAAGGCCCTCGAGCGTCCAGAACGGTTCACTATACGCCTTATTATAAGATGCCCTCCGTCCCACTCCGCCTCATTGTCCTCAACAAGTTCCATGAGCGAGAGGTCATCAGTGTCAAACTCAGCCTCAACGACACAGTTGTCCGCTCCGGAACCGACACATGACGCATCAGCCTTTGACCCCATGACAAGAGACAAGGCCCCGAGCAGAATTGACTTTCCCGCTCCGGTCTGCCCTGTAATAATGACCAGACCCTTCGGAAATTCAATCTCCAAAGAGTCTATCAAAACGTAATTCTTTACATGAAGCCGGCTGAGCATGTCCTGAATCAGTCGTTATCGTCCTGCTTTGCCATCCTATAGAAGACCTCATTGTCTTTGAACTCCTCTATCGCAACAAGGCTCGGCTTAGGCTGTCTCTCATAATATTTGGAAATCTCTATCTGCTCCCTATTCTCGAAGACCTCCTCCATAGTGTCACGGTCATTCTTGAAATCCTCAAGCTTCCTCGTAAGCTCTTTCTTCTCGGCTATAGCTATCTGGTTAGCCCTCTTGGAGAGGATTACAACCGTCTCATAGATGTTTCCGGTAGGAGCCGCAAGATCACAAAGGTCTCTTGTAAGAGTGTTCGTAGGTGTTTTCTGTTTTGCCATTTCGTTTATAGTTTTTCTTTAATTCAGTTAATCATACAGGATGCAAAACCGTTGCTTCCTGACGCATGAGGGCATCACAAAGAAAGTCCCTCCAATTTATTATACCGCCCGATTCAAAGAGGGTTTCATTTTTTTTCGGACTTTCTTGCCTCTTTCACAAGCTTGCGCCTTTCCTTTGCGAAATCACGCTCGGACTTTTCCGAATCCGCTGTATCCATTCCCTGTTTTCCAAGGGCCTTCTGGGCCTTGTGATAAGCGGCATCAAGTTCCTTTCGGTAATCGGAATCAGGAAGCTCACCGATGAAATTATAGTAGTCATCCACAAATGTCAGATATCTTTCCTTCTGCTTGGCAGGCACGCTTAGATGCGCGTACTTGTATGATGACATTGCTATATAATATAAAATGTCCTCCCTGTATATGTTCTCCGCGTCCTCCTTCAGTACATTTCCGAACGCCACACGTGACGCAAGATAGTCCTCCATCTTATAATAAAGCCTTGCCCCTTCATATGCCTTCCTGTCGAGACGGCCGTTAAGCTCCACAAGCATGTCGCGGCACTCTCCCATGTGCGTAGAAGAAGGATATTCAAGAATATACTCTGAAATGGATGAAATTGCCTTATATGTAGGAGTCTGGTCCAGCTCATATCTCAGCGTCTGGCGATAAAGGCAGTCAAGGCGGAGGAATCTGGCCTCTGAGGTAAACGGACTGCGGGGATAGCTTTCGATGAACTTCTCGAAATTGGTCTCCGCCGTATAGTAGTCCTTGAACTTGTAGTTGCTGAGTCCCCAGTAATATCTTACAGTATCATCACGTTCCGTTCCGTTGGTAAGGACCGACAATGATTCGAACAGAGCGGCAGCCTTGGAGAATTTACCCCTGTTGTAGTAGTCGAAAGCCGCCTCATATTTCAAATCAGAGTCATTGCTGTTCAAAAGAATCTCATATTGTGACTTGCATGATGCCATTGAAAGCACGAAGACAAGAGCAATACATATGTTCCTCAATTTCATCTTTTTAGGTAATTTGTAATTTATATTATGACGTCATCATCCGATGCCTGCGTCAGTTCATCTTAAGGAATTTCTCAGCATCCATAGCAGCACGGCAACCTGACGCGGCGGCAGTTATGGCCTGTCTGTAAATCGGGTCCTGCACATCACCTGCAGCAAAGACTCCATCCACATTCGTCTTTGATGTCTTTCCGTCCGTAACGATATACCCTTCCTTGTCAACATCCACCCATTTGCTGAAAATCTCCGAGTTCGGATGATGTCCGATGGCAAGAAAGAATCCGTCAACGGCAATGTCAAAGATTTCCCCGTCATTCTTCACAAGGCGTACTCCGGTCACTCCGGACGCGTCACCAAGCACTTCCTGCGTGTTGCAGTTCCAAAGAATCTCTATGTTCTGAGTAGCCGCCACTCTCTCCTGCATGGCCTTGGAGGCACGCAGCACATCACGTCGGACAATCATATATACCTTTTTGCAAAGTCCTGCAAGATAAGTAGCCTCCTCACATGCTGTATCTCCGCCGCCCACGACAGCGACAGTCTTTTTCCTATAGAAAAACCCGTCACAAGTCGCGCATGCGGACACTCCCATACCCTTGAACTTTGTCTCGGAAGGCAATCCGAGATATTTGGCAGTAGCTCCTGTAGCGATTATGAGAGTCTGGGCCATAATCTCAGACGTTCCGTCAATGGTTATGCGGAAAGGCCTTGATGACAAGTCCGCAGACGTTACGGCACCTGTACGCACGTCCGCCCCCAGGCGCACAGCCTGCGCCTTCATTGTCTCCATAAGAACTGAGCCGGACACTCCGTTTTCAAAACCCGGATAATTCTCTATATCAGTAGTTGTAGTAAGCTGGCCTCCAGGCTGGACGCCTTCATATACGACAGGCGACAGTTCAGCCCTTGCCGCATAGACGGCAGCAGTATAGCCTGCAGGACCGCCTCCTATTATAAGACATTTTATTGTTTCCATAATCTTTTGTTTTTCGGCAAACTGCAAATATAATGCTTTTTTCAGAAGCAGATTTGATTTACAGCATAAAGTTGCCAAAGTGTTCAAGATACATCACAGGCAAAACCGTCAGACCTTCATCATATACGACCTGGTCCTGCGGTAAACGGCGCCGAGCAGCCAATCGGGCAAAATTGCCGCCACAGGCATGAAAAGTTTATTCAGAAGTCCCGGCATCACTCCCCTGCGCCTCCTGAAAGTAGCTTTCAAAGCCTTGTCCACAGCCTTTTCAGGGTCAATCATCACTGTAAGCGCACGTGCAAGGGACCTTAGCCTGTCACTCAGCGGAATCAAAGGAGTGTCAACTGCGCCGAAATACGCATTCGTAACGCTTACGCCCGTCTTTGCGCACTCTATCCTCAGTTCCCTGGAATACCCTCTCACAAAACGCTTTGTTACACCGTACATTCCTATCCCAGGCCATATCATCCATGCCGCAAGAGATGATATGTTGAGCACATACCCGCATCCCCTTTCTTTCATTGCCGGCACGTATTTGCGGCAA
Organism: Bacteroidales bacterium UBA714; assembly: GCA_002298075.1. Classification (GTDB taxonomy): domain Bacteria; phylum Bacteroidota; class Bacteroidia; order Bacteroidales; family UBA932; genus Cryptobacteroides. Next base: position 8,254 of record DBLW01000098.1, read on the forward strand.
AGCATCAATGGAGTGTTCATGTGCACCATCATTATTGTCCATAGCATTTTCTCGGAAGTCTCTACAATCCCCTGGCAATACATAAGGCCGGCATTGTTGACCAGCACCTCAACCTCACATCCCAGTGCAGAAGTCCTTTCATATACCCTGTCCGCTGCATCTGAAGCCGAGAGGTCTTGTACAACAGTTATTATATCAGGAGCATTCGGCCCGTTGGCTTCCTGTACGGCAGTTCCCCGGGACATCCCGCCATTCACAATGCAGCGGGTCTCCTCAAGTCCGGCCGCATTTATGTCAACCAGGACAAGCCCATATCCCATTGCAGCAAGCTTCTCCGCATATATCCGCCCCATACCGGAAGCGGCCCCGGTAATCAGGGCATAAGGTCTGCAATGTCCCGTCTCAATATCCTTTTCTTCCATCATCATTTACAGCTGTCATTCAAAAATCCATGCAAATTTATCATTTTTTGCGTATTCCAGTATGTATTCCGTTAGTTTATCAGGTTATCCCAGATTAGAATTTTTCAAATTTATTTTGACCATAGCATCTAAAATCATAACTTTGCGGCAAATTGCATATGACTATGACAACGCACAAATGTCCGGATATCGAAGAATTCAAGGCGATACTGAGGAAGCATTCGCTGAAGGCCACGCCCCAACGGCTTGCCGTTCATGACGCGATGATGTCACTCGGACACGCCTCAGCGGATATGGTTACTGAGGCTATCAAAGACAAGGGCACTGCCAAAGTCACAATGGCATCAGTATACAACATCCTCTCCCAGCTTGCGCTGCTCGGAATATATGACTACAGGCTAAGCGCGAACAACAAGATGTACTTTGATGTAAACACATTCAGGCATCTTCATTTTTACGACTGCGAGAACCACACCTTCAAAGATGTGATAGATGATGAACTCATGGCGCAAATCGGCTCGATGCTCAGCAGGAAAAGAGTCAAAGGCTATAAAATCGAAAGTTTTGACATTCAGCTTATAGGACGGCAGACAAAAAAGAAAGCACAGGCATGATGCAACAATATGCACTATGCAAGCATCTATATGGCCGCCAACAATAAGAATACATGAACAAAATTTCCCAAGCAGTAATATCGGCAATTGCCGGAGCATCCATCATGGCAGCGGCATCCTGCTCGCAAGACAACACGTTGCAATATGGCATCTCTGCAATAGGCAATATAAGCGGCAGCAGTTTCAAAAGCGATTCCGGAACCATATTGGACATAGAAGAGTACGCATGTGCCGAGCATCTTGATGACAATGACAGGGCATTCATAATATATGATGTACTGAACAAGAGTCCACATAGGGAAGCATATGGAATACGGATACGGAAAGCTTACAAGGCCATTATCAAAGACCCGCTTCACGCAAGTGCCTTATCCGGGAACGAAGAAATGCAGAGAGAAGATCCGGTCAAAGTCACGGACATCTGGATTTCGGGAGGATATGTCAACATGTACGTGATGCTGCCAGTAATTCCAGGGAGCGGAACAGTCCATTCCGTGAACCTTGTTCTGGATGACAGGGACAGCGGCACCGCAGGGTATTCATTCATAATCCGTCACAATGCATCCGGCGAGACCATCGGTGAAACCGGCCAGGAAAGATTCGTGCTCCAGGGCGGATTCATCAGTTTTCCGATTACCGGAATCCTTACAGAAGACAATGTACCAGTAATATTCAGATGGAAATGGTACAAATCAGCGGGAGACACCGGCATTACATCAGAAACCGAGGAAAATATTCTTGAGGGCATCTTCCGCAAATCACGATTCGGACATGCTCCGGCCTCCCCGTCAGGCAAGACAATTTCCGGCACATTGTAGGCAATCCGCTTTATGGAGGCACAAGCCTGCATCCGGCAAGCTTCAGGGCATTCTCACAAGAAATGATGCCGGAGGATTCCAGAGCCTCCACGGTACATAGAACAGGAGGATTGTTCTGCCTATACAGTACTATGGCACAGGCCGTCTCATAATTGCCGACATAAGGATGCTGCTTCAATGAATCAGCCGGCAGATTCCATATCGGATAAGGGGTAATGCTTTCCTCAGATATGGTCACCAGGTCACGCAAGCCTTCAAATTTGTCACGGTCAAGCCCTTTTATGTCCATGAGCTGCTCCAAATTGGAATATCCACCGAGTGCCTTGCGATGACTCACAATACGCGAAGCGAACCACCCGCCTATGCCGGGGAGAGAATCAAATGCGGCCGAATCTGCCGTATTGACATCAATCAAAGGAATGTCGATATAAGGCTCAAGACGCCTGTAAATGCTGTCTGACACGACAAAAGACTTCGCAAAATCACCCTTACGGCGAAAACGCCCGCCCTTGGCGCGATAATTAGCTATGGAGCGTGCCTGCTTCGGGGAGAATCCAAGGCGGCACAGGTCTTCTTCCGAAACCGTATTAGGGTCAAATCTGAAATTTTCAACACTGCGGAAAGGCACAGAAGACCTTACAGCCGTAACACGTGGTGAATGTGACGCATTCCTGCGCTCCACTACAGATGATTCAATCTTATCCGCCACAGCAGCACCCGCCTTTTCTTCCCTGTACACAAAGACCGTATCCGGACAATCACGGTTGGCGGCAATCCTGGTCACTGCCGCGCTATGGACAAACAATGCCGTCTGATAGCCTATGACCAGAAAGACCATTGCCACAGCCCCTGTCACGAACGAACCGGACAAACCTGAATTTTTCTCTTTCCCCTCTTTTCCCATAAAGCTCCAATTTATCAGCCAAGCAGTCTCTGAGCAGCTTGACATATGCCTGCAAATCTATGGGATACATCTCTCACAAACAAAAAAAAGACACCGGGGAAGGGCATCTTTTTCTTTTTTTTATAATTATTTCTTTTTTTTATAAAATTCAGCAAGCTTTTCAGCTAAACATTGTCGTCAGCCTCCTCTTTCCTGAGTTTGGCATAGGACTTTTTCTCACGTTTCTTTTCCGGAGCACCTTCTACGATAATCACGATTTCTCCTTTCGGCTCATGCTCACGATACCACGAGGCCACATCCTCTAATGCACCTCTTCTGTGTTCCTCGAATTTTTTGGAAATCTCCCTTGCGACAGAACAGCGGCGTCCCGAACCGAAAAATTCCGCAAACTGCTCAAGAGTTCGCACAAGCCTGTAAGGCGATTCATAGAAAATAAGAGTCCTTGTCTCGTCCGCCAATTCGGCAAGACGTGTCTGGCGTCCTTTCTTCTGGGGCAGAAAACCCTCAAAACAGAACTTGTCACACGGATAGCCTGATGAGACAAGAGCTGGGACAAATGCAGTGGCTCCGGGAAGAGTCTGAACCTCAATTCCTTCCTCGGCACAAGTGCGCACAAGAAGAAAGCCCGGATCGGAAATGCCCGGCGTGCCCGCATCACTTATAAGAGCGACATTCAAGCCGGCAAGGATACGTTCCTTTATCATTGCAGCAGTCTTGTGCTCGTTGAACTTGTGATGTGACTCAAGACGTCCTTTTATATCATAATGCTTGAGCA
>DBLW01000181.1 GCA_002298075.1 Bacteroidales bacterium UBA714
TGGTAGTGCTTGATGATTTGCGCCTTGATGTTGTCAAGGGCGAGGTTGATGTCCCGTGCCCCCTGGCTCTTGCCTTTCGCCCTGTTCCCTTTCACGTCCCAAAGTGTCTTCGGGATGTTCTGCTTGCAACTGAACTGCGCCACAGTCCCGTTGATTGTCACCCGTCCCATGATGGGGACAATACCGTTCTTCTCCTTGCTGCCGTTCACGTAGAACAGCACTTTGAATGTGCTTCTTGCCATACTCGTTTTTTTGATTGCAAAATTAAGTATCAACGAGTTAGACCTTGTAAGCCAAACACAGCCATACGGAGAAAATGTCAGTGCCACGTGTTAAAAATCACATTTCGGCGGGTAATGATTTGAAAACCTAACGGCTTCATAAATCCGCTTTCATTTGCATTACCCCGTTTTTTTGTCTGTCCTCTTTTGTCCTCGCAAACGCCTTATAAACAAGCATTACGAAGACATTTCCTCCTTTTTATTAGCCTTTTCCAGAGATTTTCTGTAATTTTGTCTCTTGAGATCATAGCAATGTATTTTGTGAAGTTGATTTGTAGTGGTTTCAAATTTACAAAATATATTGCTATTTTACTAATAATCAACAACTTAATCTCGTCGAACTGACGTTATATTATATAGATGAGCAAGGCAAAGTGACAGGAAAAGGAAGCATAAGCAAGACCAAAAAGACAAAATATTATTCAGGGAAAGACTTCATCAAATCCAACATGCTGCTGGGCAACCATCTGCTGAACGCCAGCTCAGCCATCATAAGAAAGTCCGCGATTCAAGACATTCCGTCAAATTATACGAAACTGCGTGCATCAGGCGACTATATTTTCTGGATTGAACTGGCCAATTGCGGAAATGTCGTGGAAGTTCCGCTTCCGCTTGATTATTTCAGAAGGTCCTCATCATGTGTAACTTTCAGGCTACATGCCTCAGGAGTGGCTTTTGAGGAAGCGCATATCGTATATAACAGGCTCAGGGAACTGGGATACGCAACAGGATACTATAGACATGTCATAGTCGGTTTCCGCCTATGGGAGATAAGCAAGAGCACCCGATTCTCCTCGGCAGATATCAAGAGACATTGCCTGGCCATATGGAAAAAGGAAACAAGAACCCCAAGACTTGACATTGCGCTGTGCTATTTTCATGGGGCAATGAGAAAAACAGGCAGAATCATCAGAAATTTATGGTAAAGAAAAATATATCCATTCTCTCCGGCAGCTATGGTTGCGGTGTCTGTCTTGACATCTGCGCGTACAACCACAAGGGGCACTGTTCGGAGGGGCAGGAGTCTGAGACGTTCGCAAGATGGAGTAATATAGCCAAACTCACGTCAATGCTTGAGCCTTACGGACTGGCCGGCAGGCTGCTGACTGTTCCGAAGGATATTCCGGACGTTTTCGGTGAGCACATTGACTACAATGACGTCAATTCACGCCTTGAAAATCTCAGGAGTGAGACTGTCGATTATATCAAATTGATTCTTAATGCATAGGATATGAAAAGTATCATGTTGTTTGCGGAAAGCCTTCGCAACCGTGCAGGAATTGAGAGGATGACTGTCGAGCTTGCCAATATGCTTTCCGATGTTCATAATGTATCCATAGTGACCATTGAGACATTCAACGCGGAATTGTGCCCATATAAAGTAAAGGAAAACGTGAAGACCTTGTCTCTCGGCTCTTCGTTCCATAAGTCAATGTTTTCAAAAGGTGCACTTAATATTGTAAATATACGCAAGCTGAGGGAAATCGTACTTAAGGAACGTCCTGACATCATGATTACCGTTGCAACTCCATTGGTAAGGATTTCCGCTCCAGCCATAAGGGGTTTGAAAATCAAAAACATAGCTTGGGAGCACTTCAATCTGTGGGCAGGTTCGAAAATAGGCAGCATATACAAGATGCTTGCGCCATGGTTTGTGGACAAGACAGTCGTGCTTACTGAGGCTGATGCAAAAGATTACGTTGCCATGAAGGCTCCCCGCATACAGGTGATACCGAATTTCACTTCAATGAATACAGAAGGTCCCTCGTCATGCGACAATAAAGTTATCCTTGCCGTGGGACGCCATGCTCCACAAAAAGGGTTCGACATGTTGATTCAGGCTTGGGCAAAAACGGACGCGCCAGGTTGGACACTGCGTATAGTAGGCTCGGGAGCAGACAAACAGGACAATGAAAAGCTAGCAGAAGACCTTGGTGTCGCCAACAGGATGCTGTTCAAGGATTCGACCCCACATATAGCGGAGGAGTTCAGACAGTCTTCATGTTTCGTATTGTCATCAAGATATGAAGGTCTCGTACTGGTGTTGATAGAGGCCAAGATGATGGGACTGCCATGCATCAGTTTTGACTGTCCGAACAGTCCGCGGGAGGTAATCCATGACGGGACGGACGGCTGGCTGGTGGAAAACGGCAATGTGGATAAGCTTGCCGAGACACTATCAGCAAGACTGAGCGATCACGAAGCCTTGAAAGAAGCAGGAAGAAAAGCACGGGCAGATGCAATTGAAAGATATAGCCCGGAAGCCGTGATGTCATTATGGGAGAAATTGTTTGACACAATATGAAAATTCTTCATATAACCCCAGACATAGGGACAGGGGGGCGTACAGTCACTTGTATATGAGTTCGGGAAATACCAGGTCAGGCATGGATATCAGGCGGATGTCCTTTCTTTAAGAAACGAAGACAGCCTGTATTTCAAAGAGAAAGATTACTCAGATGCAGGTATCAGAGTAATACGCGGCAGGTATCCAAAGACATATGATCCCCGTAATATTCTTGTAATCAGGAAATATCTTGGCGCCTATGACATCGTGCACGTACATCTGTTTCCAAATCAGCTGTATGCCAAAATCGCACAAATGTTGGTACCGCGCCAAAAGCGTCCTGTACTGATCACAACAGAACACAGTACCTACAACAACAGGCGCAAATACAGCATGCTGAGACTCCTTGACAGATGGTTCTATAAGAGCTACGACAAGATAGTATGCATTAGCAGGCAAACAAAAGAGAACATCGACAAGTGGCTGTGTTCGGAATCCCTGTCGGAGAAAACCGTCACAATCACCAACGGAGTTGACCTGGAAAAATTTTCATCCGCACCTGACAGGCTTTCTGAGGCCATGCAATTGGAACCCGGAGCAAAATATATTGTCATGGTAGCCCGTATGGCCCACCCCAAGGACCCTGTCACACTCATCAGGGCAATCGCGCTTTGCGACAGTTCCGTACACGGAGTATTTATCGGCTCTGGCCCGCTGGAATGTGCCATGGCAGCGGAAGCTGAATCACTTGGCATCAGCTCAAGGATACATATGCTCGGCAACAGGACAAATGTTGAAGAGCTTATAAAAGGGTGCGACATCGGCGTGCTTTCCACCTTGTGGGACGGATTCGGTCTTGTTGCTGTTGAATACATGGCCGCAGGACTGCCAGTATTGGCTACGGATGTAGACGGATTATGCGAAGTTGTAGGTGATAAGGAACTGCTTTTTAGCTATGGGGACACGAAAAGCCTGGCAAAAAAAATAACTCAGTTGCTTTCAGACCAGGATTATCTGGAATCAAAGAAACGCTACTGCGCTTCACGCTGCATGGAATTCTCAATAGATAGGATGAACTCAGAATATCTGGAGCTGTACAAAAAATTAAATCGCTAAATAACCACGAATACATAACAACCGCATAAATAAGTTAAGCATCCACAATCATCCATATTGAATTTCATTTCAAGTGTATATCCCCGCACCGAAGACATACCATCCACATGCCCAGGTGTAAAAGAGCACATTATAAGAATCGCATATTTGGAACCTGACGTATCAGATTAGACAATGCATGTGGACTGCGTAAGGATTCAAAGACATATACGACATTGACCGTGACAAAGCCATGCCGCTTGAAATAAGAAACATGATATATCAGAAAACCTCAATAATAAAACGTTTCGCCACTGTAGAAGAGATTGAAGATACAGTCTGATTCTGCATTGACAATCCTTTCCGTCAATGGGAGCATAATTAAAGTAAGCAGAGAATACTGCCTCAAATAACTGACAATCAGAGGATAATACAAATAATCAATTGCCTTACAATTCACGGCTACAATAAAATCTCCAATAAATATGACTGACCATCTGGTTTCTGTAATTACGCCGTGTTACAACGCGGCGGATTATATTGCGGACACTATTGAATCCGTGCTTGCCCAAACATACCGGAATTGGGAAATGATAATCATAGATGACTGCTCTTCGGACAAGTCTTCTGAAATCATCCTTAGTTATGCAGAAAAGGACGGCAGGATACATTATCTGAAAACAGACTCCCCCTCCGGCTCTCCGTCACGTCCACGGAACATAGGACTTAAACATGCAAAAGGAGAATATATCGCAATGCTTGACAGCGATGACATCTGGCTTCCGTCAAAGCTTGAGGAGCAATTGGATTTCATTTCAAATAACGGGTACGATTTCCTGACTTTATCACTTTTTCGTAACTTTTCCTCGAATCTGCCCTACAGATATCTGTAGAGGTGATTTTGATGTTGATTTGGGTGACGCAAGGAAAAT
>DBLW01000125.1 GCA_002298075.1 Bacteroidales bacterium UBA714
CGTGGTGGATATTGCAGAATGATGAAATATCTGTTATCTTTGCATTGAAGTTTTTCATAGTTTAAGTTTAGGTTAAGTAGCGGGGCAGTTCATGTTATCATGACTGCCCCGTGAATTTTTGTTTCATTTCAGCTCCGTTTTTGTTCCGTTTGGCAGATGCTGATTTACCGGTTTCCGTTATAGCATTTTTTTGCAGACCGGATGCAAGAAACAGAAAAAACGCATAAAGAAACAGAAATTTATCTTTTTTCTTTTTCTTTAATCCCGTTTCATTTATTGCCTATACATTTGCCTTTGTCCGCGATGTTGCGGGCATAAATGATATGAGGAGAAAGAATATGAAACGGAAAATCGTCCGTCTGCCTTCAGTGGCGGCATTTGTGGCAGGATGTTTTTTAATGCCGCATCTTTGGGTGTCTTGTGATCTGCTTGGCACCAATTCGGAAAAAACAGGTGAATTGCGTATCGCGTTTTCTGCGGATCAGAGGGAAATCACAAGAACAGATTCCGGTATGCCGGATACATGTGATTTTATTCTTACTGTGACAGATTCCAAAGGAAAGGTCCTCTATGGCGGCCCGTTCGGGGCTTGTCCCGAATCCCTGCTGGTTCCGGAAGGCAGCTATGTCGTGAGTGCCGTGTCCGGAGAGTTTTCAAAGCCTGCATTCTCTGCTCCGCAGTATGGCGATGAGCAGTGTGTCGTCGTTCCGCGCGGTGGCGTGGCTGATGTCAGGCTTGTCTGCAGACAGGTAAATTCCGGAGTGCGTCTCAGGATAGCTCCTGAATTTCTTGATGTCTATCCTCAGGGAGTGCTGTTCCTTAAGTCAGATGACGGCAAGCTGATGTACGGGTATAAGGAAAAGAGAATTGCCTATTTCAATCCCGGCAATGTGTCACTGATGTTGAGTGACGGAGGTGTTGACAAGGTTTTGATGAGCAGGACTCTTGTGGCTCAGGAGATACTTACGCTCGGAGTAGGTGCCGCTTCCGCTGATTCTCCTGGTCAAGGGGCGGGAAGCGGGATTTCCGTGTCCGTGGATACTTCGAGAAACTGGATTTCCGATAATTATGTCATCGGAGGAAAGCCTGGAGGAGGCAGCGGTCCTTCTAATGCGCTTACGGTGCAGCAGGCCTTGGCTTCGGTAGGCGATGAGGACGTTTGGGTCTGCGGTTATGTCGTGGGCGGGGACCTTACTTCTGCCTCGGCTTCTTTTGATGCTCCTTTTGCCTCAAAGACCAATCTGCTTCTCGGTCCGCGCTCCGGAACTTCAGCCAAGGCGTCCTGTCTGTCTGTGCAACTTCCTGACGGTGAAGTGAGGGAAGCCTTGAATCTGGTGGACAATCCTGGGCTTTTGGGGAAGAAAATCTTTGTCAAAGGTGATATTGTTGCGGCCTATTATGGCATACCAGGGCTTAAGAATACAGATGAATACGAGCGGCCGTAGAGTTGCTACCAATATGTTGTGATTGACCTCCGTTTAAGCAGGCCTTACCTTTGCGCCCTGAAAATTATAAGTGATGAAAAGATTTGTTATTCTGTTTTTATGGGCGTTCTCAATGCCGTTTGCGGCAATCGGAGAGGAACGTGGAAGAAGTGAGGCAAGTATTTACGGGCATGTGATAGACAAGGGGACCGGGGAGCATGTGCCTTATGTGATGGTGTCGCTCAAGGGAACGGTAATCGGTACGGCTACAGCTGGTTCGGGACATTATTATTTGGAGCATCTTCCTGAGGGAAAGTTCATCCTGCAGGTTTCAGGAGTGGGGTATAAGACTGTTGAAAAAGAGGTTGAACTAAGTGACGGTGTCGCTCTGGAGGTGAATTTCATGGTTGAGGAGGACAGGGTTCTTCTGGAAGGTGTCGTTGTTTCGGCCAACAGGAGCGAGACGGCCAGGATGCTTGCCCCGACCCTTGTGAATGTGGTGGGAATGGATACATATGATAGGGTGAATGCCGTGTCGCTTTCCCAGGGACTTGTGTTCCAGCCTGGCGTACGGGTTGAGAACAATTGTCAGAACTGCAGTTATCAGCAGGTGAGGATAAACGGCCTGGACGGTCCATACACGCAGATTCTCATTGATTCCAGGCCGGTATTCAGTGCATTGGCTGGAGTCTATGGAATAGAGCAGATTCCTGCGAATATGGTGGACCGGGTTGAGGTGATGAGGGGTGGAGGCTCCGCGCTGTTCGGTTCTTCCGCCATCGCCGGCACGATAAACATAATAACTAAGGAACCTGTAAGGAATTCTGCTTCCGCGTCCCATACGGTGAGCAACATAAACGGGACTTCGGCCTTTGACAACGTGACCTCAATCAATGCTTCTCTTGTGACGGATGACAATAAGATGGGGATGGCGGTTTTCGGCCAGAACAGGCAGAAAGACGGATATGACCATGATGGTGACGGGTTTACTGAACTTACGGAATTGAGCGGGCAGACATTCGGTATGCGTGGATATGTCAAGACCGGACTTTACAGCAAACTTACAGCGGAGTATCACCATCTTCAGGAATATCGGAGGGGAGGCGACAGGCTTGACTTGCCTCCTCATGAAGCCATGATTGCTGAGCAGGTCAGGCACTCAATCAATGCAGGAGGACTTAAATATGACTGGTTTTCCCCAGACGAGAGGCATCGCGTCAATGTGTTCGCTTCTCTCCAGCATATCGCAAGGGACAGTTATTATGGGGCCGGAATGGATCCTGATGCGTATGGGAACACCAAAGACCTGACATGGGTGGCGGGTACGCAATATGTGTTCAGATTCAAAAGGTGTCTCTTTATGCCGGCTGATTTTACTGCCGGGATGGAATATAGCCAGGACCATCTGGAAGACAATATGTGGGGATATGGACGTTTTACGGACCAGACGGTGCGCATAGGGAGCGCCTACTTCCAGAATGAGTGGAAAAATGACAAGTGGAGTTTTCTTCTTGGAGGCCGCTTGGACAAGCATAATCTCATAGACGGGATAATATTCAGCCCGCGTGTGAATCTGCGCTATAATCCGCTCAGAAATGTGAATCTGCGCGCCAGCTATTCATATGGCTTCCGTGCTCCGCAGGCTTTTGATGAGGACTTGCATATTGACAATGTTGGAGGTATCGTGTCCATGATACGTTTGGCAGATGGGCTTCGTGTTGAAAAATCCCAAAGCGTGAGCCTTTCGGCTGATATGTATCATACCTGGGGAGACTGGCAGGGAAATCTGCTCGTTGAAGGATTCTTCACAGATTTGTCCGATGTTTTTGCCCTTACGGAAATCGGTGTTGAGGATGG
>DBLW01000066.1 GCA_002298075.1 Bacteroidales bacterium UBA714
AGGTATAACATTGAGTAATCATATTCCGGAATTGCAACAAAAAAGGGGGCAGACTGATGAACTTCAGCCAGCCCCTTATAATACAAGCTTTCAAATTGTGCTGCGCCTATTCAGCCTGAATGCCGAAGGCGGAAACGGCATAGGTGTCCGGATTGCTTGTGCGCAGAGGGGTCATGCGAATATAGCGCAGCTCCACCGGCGAGGGGAAGCGGACTTCCTGAAGGATGGGGTTGTTAACGATATTGTCGAACATCTTGTCGCGGAAAACCGGAGTCCAGGTGTTTCCGTCCGTACTTATATCAAGGTCATATGTGATGACACATCCGTCTTTTCCCTTATCGGCAGGAGCATAGAAAAACCCTGATGCAGTCCTGATGCCGCCTAAATCAAGCACCTTGGCCTTTGAAGAAGCAATGATTTCTGCTGTTGGGCAGCCGATTTCAAGCACTTCATCCTCCGTCACCACGCCTCCGTTATCGCTGGAACTGCCAGAACATGATGAGCCTGCGTGGAAAAGAGGCTCGTCAGGAGCGACTCCGCTTACACGGTCAAGATACAACGCGGCCCTGTTCAGGACAGGACAGGCAAGCGCGCCTGTGATGCTGATGCGGAGAGCCACGGCCTCCGTCTCCGGAATCAGAACGATTCTCTTGTATCCGATTGTAGTCTCGCGAGCGATTTCACGCCACTTCCCGTCTGTTCCCAAAGCTTCGGCAGAGAAGCCCGTTACCCTCTGTCCGAGCGGGATATACTCCTGGAGCATTATCCTGTTGAATACGCGCGGAGCATCAAAGGACAGGGTGAATGAAGGAGTCAGCACATCGTCATCCACTGTCCAATAGCTGTCATAGTCCGCATCAAGCAGGTTTTCCGCGGCAAACCTGCGGCCTCGGCCACGTACATGGGAAGCCTCAACGGAAGCTCCGTCTGCAAGGTCAACGGAGAACACCTCATCCAAAGCTGCACGCATCTCCATGAGCCTGACGGAATCAATCTCATGTATATGTCCGCGCGTGTCGGCAGGCACATTCAGCAAAAGCAGGGAATTGCGGCCTACGCTTTCATAATAAATCTTCATGAGATGCTGCAAGGACTTCACCCTGGAGTTCTCCGACTCACGCCAAAACCAGCCCGGACGTATTGAAACGTCCGTCTCAGCGGCGACCCAGTGAGTAGCGTCCATTTCTCCGGAATTAAGCTGCTCCTGGCTGATATGCGAACCCGGAGTGCCGTCACCTATATTCATAGTGCCCCAGCATGTACGCCCAGCGCTTCCATATTCATTTCCGACCCAGCGGCATCCAGGACCCACATCACTGAAAATCACGGCATGAGGCTGCATTTTGAACACGGTGGAATTGAACAGGTCCCAGTCATAAACCTGCCTCTTCCCGTTCGGGCCTTCCCCGCATGCCCCGTCAAACCACTGTTCGAACACCTCACCGTAATTTCCGAGTGCGCTCTCGAGTGTCTGCCTGAAGACATCGTTATATTCATCCGTACCGTAATGAGGGTCATTCCTGTCCCAAGGGGAAATATATACGCCGAATTTCAGCCCATATTCACGGCATGCCAGGGAAAGTTCCCTCAGGACATCCCCTTTTCCGTCCATCCAGCTGCTCTGTGCAACAGTATGTGCACATACGGGATTAGGCCACAGGCAGAACCCGTCATGATGTTTTGCCGTTATTATTATTCCTTTCATGCCGGCAGCCTTGGCAGTAGCGGCCCACTGGCGGCAGTCAAGGTCGGACGGAGCGAACACGTCAGCGCTTTCTGTACCGTCTCCCCATTCCGCGCTGGTGAAAGTGTTCGGGCCGAAATGCACGAACATGTTGGTCTCCATTTTCTGCCATTCGACTTGTGCTTCGCTCGGCAAGGCCCCATAAGGCTCCGGAGCGCCGGGAGCACATGAAACGGCAGCAAAGAGGGCTGCCCAGGCAAAAGCCGAGAGACCACCGGACTTTGATTTGTAGATTTCTGAAAAATTCATCATAACATTTGATTTATTGACGTTCATGCGGGTTTCTGCAAAAACGTTTTAGCGTTATTCCGGACAAATATAATCATTTTCCTTTTTCCGGCCCACCGGCCATAATGGAAATTCCGGGCAAGATTCCCGTAATTCGTCTATTTTCAAGCAAATATATTGCTCCTTGCATTGCATTTATAATATAAACTTCATACATTTGGACAATCTGCGCCAAAGCCCCGGGACAAACAGGAGTCCCGCTTCCGGATATTCGCAATATTTGATGACCGACATAATACAAGTTCCATGAGAGCCATACCATTCATCTCCGCAGCCATGACATTTCTGGCAGCGGCAAGTGCAGCCCTGTCTGCCCAGCCTGTAAAAGTCAACATGAAGTTTGACAAAGTTTCCCGCGCGGAAGTGGAAATGCAGGCATATGAGCCGGACACGACTGCCGCGGCTGTAGTCCTGCTCGATGCGGGAAAGACTGCCATAACTTTCGATGCCGAGGGCATAATCTGCCTGCAGACCTATCATCACGAGCGCATAAAGATACTCAAGGAGGAGGGCGTTTCCCATGGCGACTATGAGCTTGTGTATTATACCAAGCTCGGCCTGAATGACAAGATATCAGGAGTGAAGGTGATTACATACAACCTCAACGACGGAGAAATAGTGCGCACCAGGATGTCGAAGAATTACATCTTCGACGAAGAGTTTGCCGATAATTACCGCAAGCTCTCTTTCTCTGCCCAGGACGTCAGGGCCGGCTCTGTGATAGAGGTCGAATACAGCATCACCTCATACACGTTTTGGGACTTCGACAAGGTGTATTTCCAAAGGTCCATTCCGGTGAACCTTTTTGAGTACGAAGTCCGCATACCGGAGTTTGCTGGAGTGAACAAAAGGGTGTCCGGATACAACAGGATAAACCATACTTCAGAAAAGGTAAATGAGCGCTATACGTTAGGAGGCGGATATATTGATTTCACAACGACAGTTGAACGTTACAGCGGACATGCGCTGCCTGCGATGAAAAAGGAACCGTATTCATACAGTTTCCAGCAGTACCTCTCGGCAGTTGACTACGAGGTGAGCAACCTCGACATCCCGGGAAGGCTTCCGCAGCATTTCAGCGTAAACTGGGAAGACGTAGACAAGGGCTACTACGAGTCGTCCATAATAAGCAGGATGAATGAGAAATGCCTGTTTCCGGAGGAAGTCAAGGCGATAGCCGGCACGGCGGGCACGGACCAGGACAAGATAATGGAGATACGCAATCTTGTCCGCTCCAAGATAAGCTGGGACGGCAAATACAGGCTTTTCCCGAAGCGCGGCAGCCAGACATACAAGGAGAAGACCGGCAGCAATGCCGACCTGAACGCAATCATCGCCTCATGTCTCCGTGCCGCAGGCTATAAGGCAGAGCCTGTCCTCATAAAAATGAGAAGCTCCGGAGTATTGATTCCTGGACTTCCGGAGCTAAATCCGTATGACACATACATACTCAGGATAGATAACGCCTCTGGCAATCCGCATTACATTGACGGAGGTTCGGCAGACCAGTACCTGAACATATTGCCACCCGAATTTCTCGTTTCAAGCGCAAGGCTTCTGCGCGAACCGGGACGGTGCCAGTGGATAGACCTGACAGGCATCGGCAAGAACATGGCAGGCTACATCATTAACGCCAGGCTGGACGAATCAGGCGTGATGACAGGTGAGATGAATGTAAAATATATCGGCGAGGACTGCTGGTCTTTCAAGAAGGATGTCAGGAAAGCCGGCTCGCAGGCCGAATATGTTACCGCGCTTGAAAACATTTG
>DBLW01000122.1 GCA_002298075.1 Bacteroidales bacterium UBA714
CGAACATACTGTACTCTTCCCAGTAGTTACCTCTCGGGAACAGATACGCACCGACCAAAGGGTTGTTATATGTACCCTGATTGATCATGTTGCGGTCTTTCTGGAGGATATAGCTTGCTCCTACGTCAAGATGCATCTTGTCGTTCAGGAACGCTGTGTTGTTTCGGAAAGTGAAGTTATAACGGCTGTAGCCATTATTAGGCACAATACCGTAAGAGTTAATGGAAGAAGCGGACAGATAAGTCTGGTTCTTGTCATTACCCATTGACACTGAGACACTCTCATTATGCACAAAGCCTGTGTTGAAATAATCCTTTGCCGGGTTATAGCCAGGATTGTTTGCAGAATTAAGCTTAGCTCCCCAGCTGCGGTCAATCGAACCTACAGAAGAACTGAGGTCGCCTGTACCATAGGTGTTCTGAAAACGAGGCAGCACGAACGGATTCATCATCTCAACCCCAGCTGCGACAGTCGCAGTGACCTTTCCGGCCTTACCTTTCTTCGTGGTTATGACAATGGCTCCATTGGCGGCATCCGAACCGTAAAGTGCGGCGGCTGCAGCACCTGTCAGAACTGACATTGACTCGATGTCGTCAGGATTGATGTCGGCGATAGGGTCAGTGGAGCCTTGGGAACCGAACTCTGTCGAGCCGTCCTTTGCGGAAGTGTACATCGGCACACCGTCGATGACGTAGAGCGCATTTGAAGACTGCGAGATGGACTTGGTACCCCTCATTACGACTTTAGTTGCCCCTCCGACTCCTGCTGATGAAGCGTTGATGTTGAGTCCTGCGACCTTACCGTTGAGGGAGTTGATGAAGTTCGCGTCCTTGTTTGCAGTGATTGCGTCTGCGTTGACCTGCTGCACGTTGTATGACAGGGCCTTCTCGGACCTCTTGATACCGAGCGCCGTGACGACGGTTCCCTCCATGAGAATCGCGTCGTCCTGCATTGTTACGTCGAACACCCTCCTGCTCCCTATCTGAAACTCCTGGGTGCCGTATCCCAGGCATGAGAACTCGAGCACGGAGCCCTCCATCCCGGCAGGTAGCTCGAACGAGAAGTTCCCGTCAAGGTCCGTGCTGGTTCCGGTTGTCGTGCCCTTGATGATGACGCCGACCCCTATGACCGGAAACCCGTACGAGTCAATTACGGTTCCCTTTATTACATCGCTGTCGGCTGCCCCCCCCTGAGGGTTTTTCCTGGCGGCGCTCGAGATCACGATGTGCATGGCATCTATGCGATAGTCCACGCCCTGTCCTTTGAATAGAAGCTCAAGGACATCCGAGACCGGCCTGTCAGCCACGTTGATGCTTACGCGCCTTGTCACGTCCACGTCCTTGTTCAGAAAAACGAAGTCAGTCTTCTGCTCGATCTCGCGCATCACCTGCGACATCGGCACGTCCGTCATCTTGATGGTGACCGTCCCCCTGTCCTGCCCGAAAGCGGGGAGCGAGGCCACGGACACCAGCACGGCGAGACATATTCCCGTGAGTCTTGATAATATGTTATGCATAAATCAAATGTGTGTGGTTGGTTATTAATGTTTAAGGATTCTACCTTATAGTTATCGTTCCCGTGGTCCTGTCCCTCTCGAAGGTGAAGTCGCAAGACTGCTGAAGCAAGCGCAATGCGAACTCCACACCCTCAGAGACGCGTATCTTTCCGCTCATGTAGCCGCCGATGTCCTTCCTCTCCAGCACAATCCTGACATCATATGCGTCCTCGAAGCGGTGCATCAGCTCCTCAAAGCCGACCCCTCCGATATTTATGTATCCGTCTATCCAGCTCACCGCATCATCGGCAGGCACCTTCGTAACGACAAAATGGCCGCCTATCCTTGTGGCTTTCTCGTCAGGCCGGAGGATGACCTGCTCATATTCTTCGTCTCCGACAGTGGACACCTTCACCTTTCCCTTGAGCAGGGTCGTGGAGAAATGTCCGTTCTCCTCATCGGCATATACATTGAACTCTGTTCCGAGCACTTCTATAATGGAGGCATATGTCTCAACCCGGAACGGGTGTTCTTCGTCATGCTCCACATTGAGGAACGCCTCACCGTCCAGCCTTATCTGACGCACATCCTTCGGAAACACAGGAGGATATTCAAGCCTCGCTCCTCCGTTCAGAAAGACCTTAGTCCCGTCAGAAAGCACAATCGACATGCTCTGTCCGGCCGGAACTTCAATCACATTGTGGACTGACGCGATACTGTCGCGCATCCTTTCTTCTCCGACATATTTTCCGGCATAGGCAACACCGGCCAAAAGCGCGACAGCCGCAGCAGCTCCGGCCATGAATTTCCATATGCGCACCAGGCTTGTCCTGACGCCGCCGGAAGCCCTCGGAACATAATTGGCTTCCTGGAAAGCCATTGCATTGAATACCGCATGAGCATTGTCAAAGTCCCTCTGGTGGGCAGAATCGGCCTTGAGCCATTCTTCAATCTGCCTTATGTCTTCGATGTCTGCCGAGTTATTGAAATAGTTATATAGTTGTTCGTCTTTCATCAGGGTCGGTTATGTGGCCGTTTTTCTTTATTCAACATATAATAGACGAGCGACGCGAAGTGTTCTACATAAAAATATTCACTTTTTTATTTTTTGCCTAACTTTGTCGGCTGACAACCTTAATTTGTTATGGCAGGAACTGAGTCGAATGACAGGCATACAATAACCGAAGAGGAGTTCGGGGAGCTGTTCAGAAGCAGCCGCGAGCTCTTCATAAAGATTGCCAATTCCTATGTGCATGACTATTCGGTTGCAGAAGACATCACGAACGACAGTTTCATACGCCTCTGGGAGAAACGTGAGGATGTCAGGACTGACAATTACCAGTCGTATGCCTTCAAAATCATCATAAACAAGTGTCTCGACTATCTGAAGTCACAGCAGGTCCGCAGCAATGCAAGGCAGGACATGGGTGAAATCATGCAGAGGATGCAGGTATATGAGATAGCGTCGCTCAGGGGATGCAATCCGGACAGGATATTCGAAAGTGAAATCGAGGAGATTTTCATGGAGACAGTCGACAGGCTTCCCGACATGACGAGGGAAGTTTTCACGGCAAGCCGCTTCCATGGCAAGACCTACGGAGAAATTGCCTCGGACTACGGGCTCTCAGTGCGCCAGGTAACCTCCCATATGCAATATGCCCTGAAAGTCCTCCGCCTCGCCCTCAAGGACTACATCCGTTCACATTAAGGTGCAATGGCCCGATGCAAAATGGGGCTGCCTACCAGTTTATGCCATGGTCTTTTAAAAGATATTATTGCTGTCCGATAAA
>DBLW01000202.1 GCA_002298075.1 Bacteroidales bacterium UBA714
ACAGGGAGGAGCAGCTGGAGAATGGCGAGACACGCGTTGTGCTTGGAATTCCGGCACCGCTTGCTCCTGTGAAGGTTGCCGTGCTCCCTCTTATAAAGAAAGACGGTCTTCCTGAGCTTGCCCAGCAGATTATGGATGACCTCAAGTATGACTATAACTGCCAGTATGACGAGAAGGATTCGATAGGAAAGAGATACCGCCGTCAGGATGCCATAGGAACGCCTTTCTGCGTTACCGTTGACCATGATTCTCTCAATGACCATTGCGTGACTGTACGTCATCGTGACTCGATGCAGCAGGAGCGTGTCAAGATAGAGGAACTGCATGCTATCATAGGCAGGGAGGTAAATCTCAGCAATATACTCAAGAAACTCAAGTAAAATTCAGAATTATGAGACTGATGTCAATCGTAGCAGCTTCAATGATGGCTGCGTCACTGCTGTCGCCGAGTGTGGCTATGGCCGAAATTCCTGCACAGGGAATTTTCTCTAAAAAGACCTCAACTGCCACAAGCAACGGTAAGGCTGCCGGTGTGGCATTGAAGTCTCTTTATACCCAGTATAAGGCAGACGGCAAGCTCAATATGCAGAATGTCGGCAACATTGTCAATCTTGCGACACTTGCCAATAACCTCAAGGATCTTAAGGGCCAGAGTGACAAGTCTGCATTCTACAAGGATTTCGCTTCTGGTCTTGTCACCGGTTCAGGCAATCTGGTGAACGACTCTAATTCAGGAGCTGTAATGGGCGGCCTTGCCGGTCTTGTGAACAATGTTGACCTTTCCGGTATACAAGACGCCATTTCAGGCGATCAGGGCAATGGAGCAGGTGAAATAAAGAATGCTTCAGAGATTGCAAGTTCTGTCAGCGGAATCCTGAACATGTTCAAGAAATAGGCTGTCCTGCCTCAGGCTGTTTGGCCGAAATCAAAAAGGCACCGTATCCGTTTCCGGATATGGTGCTTTTTGGGATCTCAATGAGTCAATGCCTGTTTCAGTCTTCGGAGACAATGTCCGGTGAATATTCAAGTATGTCCCCCGGCTGGCATTCCAAAGCTCTGCACAGGGCATCCAAGGTGGAAAAGCGCACTGCCCGGGCCTTGCCGGTTTTCAGTATCGAGAGATTCACAGCTGAAATACCGACTTTTTCCGCCAGTTCCCCCAGAGACATTTTTCTGCGGGCAAGCATTACGTCAACATTTACGATGATTGCCATCAGTCCTGTTTTTCGGTTTCACTTGCAGTCTGGTCATCCGGCTTGACGTCTTTTCCTTTCAGATAGCCTGGAAGGCTCATTCCTGCCATATTGAAAAGCTCTTCGAGAGGAGGAACCGATTTCATCATTCCGGAAATGAAATTGGATGTTGCGGTCTTTCCGTCTGCCTGGGCATTCCCGTCCCAGACTGTCACCTTGTCTATCTTTATTCCTTTCACAGCTTCAACCTGTGTCTTGACAAGTTCCGGGAGCTTGTCCGCGATGAGCATAAGTACGGCTTTCTGAGGATCACCGGCTGCGGCATCCACGAGCT
The DNA here is from genome assembly GCA_002298075.1 of Bacteroidales bacterium UBA714. Taxonomy (GTDB): domain Bacteria; phylum Bacteroidota; class Bacteroidia; order Bacteroidales; family UBA932; genus Cryptobacteroides. Next base: position 1,528 of record DBLW01000202.1, read on the forward strand.
TGTTGAAGCCTTCCGCCTGCTTGGACAGGATTTCAAGGATACCTTTGGCCTGTGCGTCCATCTTGGCGAATATGGCGTCTGCTTCTCCCTGTGCGAGCCTGCGGACTTTCTCCGCTTCTGCCTCGGCATCTATGATAGCCTTCTCTTTTTCTATCTGTGCGGGTACCACCACATTTGCCTGCTGGGTAGCCTTTTCACGTTCCGCACGTGCAATTTCAGCGTCACGCTCGGACTTGTAGGCCTCTTCGAGAGCCTTGGCTGCCTGGACTTTCTCGGCGGCAATGGCTACTCTTGCGGATTCGGCCTCTTTTTCGCGTCTTTTCGCATCGGACGCGGCAATGGCTATCTTTGAGTTGTTCTCGCCTTCTACGGCCTTTGCATTGGCGTCTGCAGTGCTGATACGGGTGTCACGGAGGGTCTCGGCTATACGGATATCCTTGTCCCTGTCTGCTTCAGCCTTTCCTATCTCACCGAAACGGTTCTGTTCAGCAACGCTCTTCTTGGCGTCGTTTATGGCCTTGGCTGCCGCTTCCTTTCCGAGAGCCTCGATATATCCGGACTCGTCCCTGATGTCCGTCACATTGACATTGATAAGCTTAAGGCCTATCTTGCGCAGTTCTGCCTCGACATTCATGCTCACATTTGCGAGGAACTTGTCCCTGTCGGAATTTATTTCCTCGATGTCCATTGTCGCGATTACGAGCCTGAGCTGTCCGAAGAGGATATCTGTGGCGATGTTCTGTATGTTTTCAATCGTCAGCCCGAGGAGACGTTCCGCCGCGTTTGTCATATTGTCCGGTTCCGTGGATATTCCGACTGTGAACCGGCAAGGCACATCTACACGGATGTTCTGTTTGCTGAGGGCATTTGTCAGGTTGCATTCGATTGATATCGGCTTGAGGTCAAGGAACGCATAGCTCTGGAATACAGGCCATATGAATGCGGCGCCTCCGTGGATGCATCTTGCGGAAGATACTCCTCCCTGCTTGTTCTTTCCGGTCTTTCCGTAGATTACCAGTATCTTGTCAGAAGGACAGCGCTTGTAGCGCCTTAGGATTGCCGCCAGTGTGACTATAAGCACGAATACGGCAATGACGATGATGTAAAGTGGTTGCATAAGCCTGTTAGATTATAAATGAGTTTATTTCTTCCACGAGCAGGGTTGAGGCATCCAGCACTTCAGAAACTTTTATGGATGCTCCTGTCTTAAGGTCGGCGTCCGAATCGGTCACGGCATCGTATTCCCTTACAGAGCCGTTTATCGTTATCTGTACTTTGCCGGTGCCTTTCCTTTCCGAAGGAATCGTCAGATATACTTTCCCCTGACATCCGGGAGCACTTTTGTAAATGTCTATGTTGCCGCTTTGCTGCATCTTGGCCAGCCATTTGAACATGTACATCACAGCAGCAACGAGCAATGCCCCTACTGCGAATGCAATAACCATCAGGAGCGCTTTTGAAGCAATGTTCTCTTTGAGAAGAATAGCAGTCCAGCTCATTCCGAGAAGGAAATTCACAAGATTGCGGAAGGTGTAGAGATTCATTGACACGTCCGTTTCGAAAGAACCGTCTGATATTTCGAAGTCGGTGTCAACGTCGCTGTCAATTCCTATGAAGGTAAGGACAGTCTCGATAATGAAAATCAAAGATGTAGCTATGGCGATGCACCATAGTATCTTCATGAACAGGTCAAGTGAGGTCCACCATTCTGCCATATTTGCATAAGTTTTAATGTTACTTCTGCAAATATAAGGTTTATTTAATGATAAACAATAAATTTAATATTAAAAACGATATAATTTTATCGAAATTATGTCAAAAAGAAAACCTGGCTCCGATTCCGAGGCTGAAATTGACCGGTCTTGCTTTATAGACGTTCTCCACATCGCTTCCGTTTTTGAAATGCCAGCTTGCACCGGGCTCAATGTAAATGCCGGCTGTCCTTGTGATGTCATATTGGAAGCCGGCCTTGGCCGATGCTGACCATTGGAGCTGCTTTTCCTTTATGCAGGCAGTTTGATGCGGACCTGCGTTTCCGTTGTATATGTATTCGGAATTTGATTTACCTGCTATGCATTTTTCTGCCATGGCTTCCAATGACGCATAGGCACGCATATGTTTGCCTGTCCAGAAGTCATAATTTATGTTGACGGGGATTCCGATATAATGGAGGTTCTGTGTGGTGCGGCAGTAGTATTCGTCGCTTCCGCTTGTCTGCCTTGAGTGCAGCCATGACCATACGATTCCGCTTCCTATGCTCCATCTGTCCGAAAAATACCACCTGAATGTTACTCCGGCCTTGACCGGCTGAAAATACTTGGTGTCAGTATTTACTTCCCTCGTTCTGTTGAACATCCTTATGTCTGCGGCAGGATTGGTGCCGAATGATGTTATTTCAGCATAATCAGAGCCAGCTGAAATGGCGTTTCCGTAGCCGGATGCGGTCTCATTGCTTCCAGGTGTCCCCGATACCGATATGCTGAGACTGAAACGTGATTTTTCGGCTTTTTCCAAAGGAAGGCTGCTGTAATCCGGGACAAGAGTGAGGTCACATTCACTGTCTTCCGGCATGCTTTCCACTTTGTAGTTGTTCCTGTTTTCTTTTATTTCATCGTTTTCCGGCGCATTTGCACACGGATGCGTATTTGTGCACGGCTCCGGATTGGTGTGTTCTTTCGGACTGTCTGTAATTGCATGCATAATTGCGTTGATGTTTGTGACAGAAGGATACGGCTCACTGATTGCTCCATGGCTTGTTTCTGGCCCGTTTTCTTCAATAGCTTCGGGAATGTCCGTTACGGCCATAAGGTTTTGGGGCTGTAGAGCTTTCTCCGGGTCGGTAAGGAGCATTATTCCGGTCGCGGATATGGCGATTACGGCAGCAGCAATTCCCGCATATCTGAAATAGGGGAAACGTGTCTTTTTCACGAAGTGAGAAGGTATGATTCCGTCCTGGCCGCAGAGGTATGCCCACAGGTTTTCCGGGACAGTCTCCTGGAATGAGTCCATCTTGTCCTTGAATTGTTTTGTCCAGTCGTTTTTCATGCCTTAATGATTTTTTCTGTATTCTGTTATCTGTCTGGCCAGAAGAGACTTTGCCCTGTGTAGCTGTGATGCGGAAGAGTTTTCTTTTATGCCGAGTATCCGTGATATTTCCTGATGGCTCTTCTCTTCAAATACAAAGAGGTTGAAGACTGTCCTGTAGCCCGGAGGAAGTTTTTTTATCATGTCTTGGATGACGTAAGGAGGTATGTCTGACATGTCGGGAAAATCCGGTTCTTGGGTATGGTCCGGGACAGGAGTATTGTCATCGAGGGTGACAGTGCCTTTATTTGCCGCTTCTTTCAGGTGTTTCAGTGCCGCATTGGTCACTATCCTGCCCATCCATGCCTTCAGTGAGCCTTCTCCCCGGAATTCAAAAGACCTTATGCCTGAGAATATCCTGATGAAACTCTCCTGCATAAGATCCTTGATGTCTTCTTCCGAGTCAATATAACGGGAACAGACTGCCGTAAGATACCCGGCGTATTGGTCATACAGGGCTTTCATTGCGGCAGGGTCGCGTTCGCTGACTTGTTTTGCCAGTTTCTGTTCCGCTTTGGCTGTCATTTACATGTCTTTGCGCGTGCAGTAGTCGAATTTTGTGCTTTTCATTCCGCTGAATGACATCCATTTGAGAGTAAGCTTGACGGTTTCTCCACCGGTATCCGGGAGGTCTTTCAGGCTGAATGCCACTATGCCGTTTCCGCGCTGTCCGTTTACGTCTCCGAATGCGTTGTGCCTGAATTCAACTTCGTAAGGATCGTCCGGGTTTCCTCCCGTCAGGAGATTCACCTCGTGGCTTGTGTTTCTGTTGCCCCAGACGGTCATGAAGTTTAGTGTTATGTAGCCGTCTTCCACAACTGTCATCCAGTTGTTCATTATTTCAACAGGGTCCTTGCCGTAGAGCTTGTCATTTTCCGCTCCCATGTCAGCCTTTGGCTGCTTTGTGAGCAAGCTGTCAAGCCAGTTTATCTTTACGGCTCCTTCATATTTGTCCTTGTCAGCATCTTGCGGCATGTCGGTGTAATTGAAGTTTACGAATGCCCTTACTTCCTTGTCGCCGTACGGGAGTTTGCTGGTTCCTACAGGAAGAAGAGCTGTCTTGTCGTCAAGCTGAAGGTAGAATGCCTTGTCGTCAATAGGCTTAACCGTTACGATGGCATTCGGGTATAAAATGCTGTAGTCAGGCGTGTCATGCCTGTCGCATGACTGGAAAAAGGGCAATGAAAGCATTGCAGCCGTCGCAATGACGAAAGTTTTTGCTGTTTTCATGTTCTGTAGCGTATTGGATTTTACTTTGTGTTCCATCTTTTTGAGGAAATTCCATAATATAAATCCGGAATTTCCGTAATCTTGCATCAGAACTGCAAAAAAATCATTCGCTTCGCGCAGCTTTCTCCCGTCTCAGCAATTCAAACAAGTTTGATTGCGTTCGGCTTAATCGAAAGCTTCGTTTTCTTTCCATCCTTGCGCCCTTATCGGAAGCTCTGCTCCGTCTGGTGTGACTATTACGGCACCGACTTCCGGTTTTGCGAGATGTCCTATGATGTCGAATGTCTGGAAATCGTGCCTGAACTTGTCATGTTTGCCTATCGGAATGGTGAACAGGAGTCTGTAGTCTTCTCCTCCGTTGAGTGATGCCGACATAGGGTCAATGTTGAGCTGTTTTCCCAAATCGAAAGTCTTTCCGGCAAAAGGCAGCTTGTCCACATATATCTTGGCTCCGAGACCGCTGTCGCGCACAAGTCTTCTTACCGAATCGGCAAGTCCGCGTGTGACGAGATAGCCGTATGAAGGCATGATTTCCTCTTCTTCCATTGTGCTGATTATGCGTGGGCTTATCTCAGGCTTGAGATATGCTCCTACCAGGTGCTTGTATTCTTCCAGGTCAGGCTGCTTCTGTATGTCGCCGCTTTTTACGAACGATTCCTTTTCTTTTTCCAGTACCCTGAATCCCATGAATGCCGCTCCGAGATTGCCGGATACGCAAATCAGGTCCATGCTTTTTGCCGCAGGACGGCGCTTTGACATGAGCAGGGAAGTCTCTCCTGTTGAGGAAATGCTTATTGTCAATCCGTTAGGGGATGGCAGCATGTCCAGCGTCACCTGGCTGTAGCCATGTTCCCTGGCTGCCGCGACTATTCCTTCCCATATTTCCTTTATATGCTTGAAATCAAGTTTTGCGGATATTCCGAGCCTTACGTCCATTGTGCGGGGATGCGAAAATTCCGCATACAGTTCTCCGGTTACAGCAATGACGCATTTGTATCCCAGGTGCTTGAGCGGGAAGTATGTCAGGTCGAAATCCATTCCTTCAAGGAAGGTACGTGAATGTGATGTTATGTGACATTTCCCTTCAGTCTCGAAATAAGAGCTGCTGAAAGGGCTGTAAGGTGTTCCTTCGTAAAGTTTTGCTATTGCCTCTACTCTGCCGAGGTCTGAGAATGTTTCTTCCGCCATATTTCTTTGGTTTATATAGTCTGCAAAAATACGAAATAGCATCAACAAATGCCAACTGCATATTCAGCTTAATCGCGCCTGGCTTAACGAAAAGGTTCTGCGGTCGGGGAATAATGGAGATGTGTAATATGATGATAATTATTGTTTTGTGTCTTTATGGGTATGTTGTTTTGCATCCCATAATCTTTTAAAATTGTGATAATCAGTTATTTGTGCGTTGTTGTCGATTTTTGGTCTTTATTTCTTCTGTGGCATTTATGTTGCGTGCAGCGGCTTCTGTGAAACAAGCTACTTGAAATGCTTATTATGGCTCCGGCCATTTCGTCCAGGCGGGTGAGGGGAGTTGGGACTCTTGTCGCGGCTTTCTGTATCTTGCCCGGTGTTATGACAAGAACCTTGCATGCGGCCTCGGGTTTTCCGCGGGACTTGCGGTCCGTTTGCTTAAACAGGTCAAGCAGGCAATTATAAATGCCATGCAAAGAAAATT
>DBLW01000119.1:0-12714 GCA_002298075.1 Bacteroidales bacterium UBA714
GAGGCTTCATGGTTGCCGTGGCATGCGCTTTCTGGCGGATATGACGGCTATCTGCGCTGGGCTTACAACAGCTGGACTGTTGACCCGCTTTCAGATGCGAGATTCCGGGCATGGCCTGCCGGGGACTGTTTTGTGGTATATCCGGGAGGACGCAGCAGCGTGAGGATGGAAAAGCTTGCGGAGGGAATCCGTGACTATGAGAAAGCCGTCATTCTTATGGATGAATGGAGGCAGTGCGGTGATACCGTGTCTTTGGGGAATATGGCGGCAGTTCTGGAAGAGTTCAAGGCATTTGCCCTTGAAGAGGGTTGTGCAGGTGATGCTGTCAAAAAGGCCCGCGCGCTTGTGTGCCGTTAAAATGAGATGCTCATGAGAAAGGTTTTATTGGTGTTTTTGATGTCCGTCGTGTTTGCCGGGACTGTTTTTACTGCTTCCGGAAGGGAACGTGGATATTATGAGATAAGGCGTGGCGTTGTGATGTACAACGGTACAGCTGTACGTGAGGCTGACCCGCTCTCCTTCAGGGAATTGGGCTACGGCTACGGAAAGGACCGCTCGCATGTTTTCATGAACGGGTATGTCCTGCCTTATGTGGATCCTGCGGGATTCCGTGTTGACAAACGTTTCGAAGCGGATGGCTGGCAGCCGGGGGACCGGAATCCGTGGCATGATTCCCAGCATCCCGGAAGCGGGCCCCAGCGTCCGGGAAACAGGCCCGGCCCCGGTACGCGTCCGCCGCTTGTACATAAGCCGGAGGGGCGTTCCTATGTCGTGACGCGCTTTGAGGTCCTGTGGGACGGGAAGGCTTTGCCTGGAGTTTCCGCAAGCACTTTCAAAGATCTCGGATGGGGGTACGGAAAAGATGCTTTTGATGTGTGGTGGTGCGGCCGGAAAATGCCGGATGCCACTGTATATTCATTTTCTGTCCTTGGGGACGGCTATGCCATTGATGCCTTCAGTGTCTGGTATTGCGGCCAGGAGATTAAGGATGCCGTATCCGGCAGTTTCCGTGTCCTTGGTGACGGTTATGCGGAGGACGGTTTCAACACTTATTATTACGGCAAAAAAGTAAGATAAAAATGATAGACAAGTCTTATTACCGGGATCTGACGAAGATGAACACCTTCAGAATGAAGGTGACCGCAAGGAATTTCATAGAGTATGACAGTGTCGCGGATTTGGTGGAGATTGACTTTGAGGAACTTCCAAGGCCGGTGCTTCATATCGGAGGAGGCAGCAATCTCCTCTTTACGGATGATTTCAAGGGCACTGTCCTGCATTCTAAGGTGAATTTCATCGAAATCATTTCGGATGGAGCGTCGGGGGAAAATCCTGGAGTGCTGCCTGATGAGGTGCTGGTTTCGGTCGGTGCGGGTGTCGTGTTCGACGATTTTTGCGCATGGGCGGCGAAAGAGGGCCTGTGGGGAGTGGAGAATCTCTCGGGAATACCCGGTGAGGCCGGAGCATCTGCCGTACAGAACATCGGCGCATACGGTGTGGAGGCAAAGGACGTGATACGCACTGTCTATTGCTATGACACTGCCGAGGAGGAATTTGTCAATTTTGATGTGGCTGAATGCCGCTACGGGTACAGGGATTCCGTTTTCAAGCAGCCAGACATCAAGGGAAGGCATATTGTCACTCATGTGGTGTTTGCCCTTTCCCGCAGGCCTGAACCGAAACTGGACTACGGGCATCTGAGGGCGGCCTTTGCCGGTCAGGATGAATCGTCGCTTACTCCTCTGTCCATACGCAAGACCATAATGGGAATCCGCCGGGAGAAGCTTCCTGAGCCGTCCGTAATGGGAAGTGCCGGCAGCTTTTTCAAGAATCCTATAATTGCTGCCGGGGAATTTGAACGCATTGTGGCCGCAGCCCGGGCAGAGCATGGTGACTCCTACGAAGTGCCGCATTATGTGCTGCCGGATGGGATGATAAAGGTCCCTGCCGCATGGATGATTGAGCAGTGCGGATGGAAAGGACGCCGGAGCGGAGGGGCGGCTGTTTATGACAAGCAGCCTCTGGTCATCGTCAATTATACCGGAGAGGCTTATCCTGAAGAGATCGTAGGACTTGAGAAGCGCATAATCGCCTCAGTCCGCGAGAAGTTCGGCACCGTTCTCCATCCGGAAGTTGAACATATATAGTTGTCACTTTCTGTTTAGCCATTTTTCGAAGTCTGCGCTTCTGGAAAGGCTGACTTTAACTTCGCGGTCCGGACGGGGAGTGAGAATGACTGAATATTTTGTCCCGTGTATCCTGTAATAGTCCAGAATCGAGCCTCTGGATACTATGCAGTTGCGTGATATGCGGAAGAATGCATCTGAGTTCAAGATCGCTTCAATGTCATTCATGGATTTTTCCATTACGTATCGCCTGCCGTCTTTGTCAATGAGGACGCTGCTTTTGTTTTCTGATATGAAATAGGAAATGTCGGAATATTTTATGGGATATATTTGGGCGTTGGTTCTTATTAGAAACCGCTTCTTATATATCTTGTCCATATCTGTGCAGGTGTATGCCATGGCTCTGATTATTTTTTCCGCATCATTTCCGGTATAGCTTTTAAGGCTTTTTGATAATGCTCTTTTCAGTGCTTCCTGTTTTATGGGTTTCAGGAGGTAGTCGACAGAATTGATTTCAAATGCTTTTATGGCATATCGATCATAAACTGTTGTGATGATGATGCTTGCATTTACCTCTGTTTCATCGAGAATGTCAAAGCAGTTCCCGTCAGAAAGTTCCACATCCATGAATACAATGTCAGTGTGGTTGGATGGGTCTGAAAACCATTTGACGCACTCTTCCACAGAACCGGCTTTCCCGACTATATGAATGTCAGGAATAATGATTTGCAGTTGGCATTCGAGCTGCCTGGCAGCTATGGGCTCGTTTTCTATTATGAAGACTTTCATATCAGAGGAAGGCTTACTGAAAAATGTACGTCATTGCGGCAAATCAATATGTCCATGCCACAATGTCTTTTGTATTGTTCCCGAATGTAATGCAGACCTATTCCGTTTGATTTCCCCGTGCTGTATCGTGGACGCAGATTGTTCCGTACGGTTATCATGCTGCCATCAGAGAAAATATCCACAATGAGAGGCTTGTCTTCCATGAGAGAGTTGTGTTTTACCGCATTTTCCACAAGCAATTGGATTGCACATGGCACTATTCCCTTGCAAATGTCAGACTCCATTATTCCGTTGTTTACTATTAGGCTCCGGTTGAAGCGGACATTCAGCAGGTCTATATAATTGCCGAGATTCTCCATTTCTTTTTTGAGCGGAATCAGTTCGGTATTTCCTATCATCAGATAATATTGGTATATGTCGGTGAGTTTGTAAATATATTCTTCCGCATCATCCTTTCTTCCGCATTGTATCAGGCCGTTCAATACATTCAATGAATTTATCAGGAAATGCGGACTCAGCTGATTTCTGAGATTCATGTAATGGTACTCGGCCTGCCTTGCATTGTGTTTCGATTCAAAAGAGGTAGTCAGGAGGATTATCAGAAAAACCAGTCCGGTCTCCAGCAGCAGGCCGACGATGAAATATCTCATATATTCAAGTCTGTTGGGAAAAACCAGATTGTGATCAGCCGCATACGAGTATTGGCATACCAGAGCGGCAATGAGTGCTACGGTGATAACGGCCCCTGTTCCGGCTATGACTTGTAGCCATGTCTTGACCAGATGCTTTGAATTAAGTATCCTGACCAGTGTGACATTTGCAATCAATATTGTGACGATAAGTATGCTGTTGTTGAAATATCTTGTAGTATATCCATATATAGTGTATCTGCCTAAGATTTCAGTGGTTGTCAGACAGTTTATGAGAAAGCGGAAGACATATATTCCTGCCATGACTATTAACATTGACAAAAGATATCTTCCGGGACTCTTCTCACTCCTGTCACGCTTGAAACGGTCTCCTGTAGCCCTGATGAATAGCACGGTACACCATCCGATGAGTTCGGTCGTAAGCCCGCTGGCAATCATCTGGGTTACCAGCTCTTGTGTGTTAAGCAGATGTGATATGTCTCTCATCAGTTTCATGCCTGTCATATATCCTATGAGATTACTGAATATGAGTAAGGCGGAAGACATCCTGAAGTTAATGTTGCCGGCTATACAGAGGAAAATCGTCATCAGCAAGGTAAGCGGTGTGACGAGCCTGCTGTCCGGTATTGCCGAAGTGAAACTGAAATATGTGGCAGCGATATGAAGGGCAGTGAACCCGTGAATGACGGTGGCGTACTTTAATCTTCCCATAGTTTTAGGCGGTAAGTCAAGCAAACCTAACGTTTTTCAGTCAAATGTCAAAATAAAAATCATTTATCCTGAAATCTCAACCATTCGTCGTTTCAAATTGAAACTGAATGTGCGCGTGGGGGGGGATGTTCATATATTTGACTCAAACTAAATAACCAAACAGTTCTTTTCTATGAATAAATTATCAGCTTTTCTGATTGGCGTTGCAATGATTATGGCAATGCCGTTGATTTCGTCTGCTCAAAATGCATACGAAGTGAAAGGTCTGGTTCTTGACGAAGCAGGTCCTATGGTAGGAGTCACAGTGCTTGAAAAAGGTACCCAAAATGGTACGTCAACCGGAACCGAGGGTGATTTCTTGCTTAAGGTTTCCAGCCCGGCTGCTCTTGTCGAAATCAGTTCAATAGGCTATGAAACCATTGTTTTTGCAGCGAATCAACTTCCTGCCAAGGTTATTCTGAAGCCTGATTCCGAAATGTTGGAGGAGACGGTCGTCGTGGGATACGGCTCGCTCAGCAAGAAGGAAATTTCATCTTCCGTGGTTTCTGTAAACGCGGATAACTTCAATAAGGCTGCTGCCGGAGACCCGATGCAGCTTCTTGTCGGCAAGGTGGCGGGGCTTAACATTGATGTTTCCGCCGATGGCTCAAGTTCTTCTTTCCAGATCCGGGGGGCGACTTCAATCAACGGAAGCAATTCGCCGCTAATTGTAATAGACGGTGTCGCAGGCGCATCTCTCAGCGATGTCTCCACTCAGGATATTGAATCGATATCTGTCCTTAAAGATGGTGCCTCTGCTGCTATTTACGGTACACGTGGAGCTAATGGTGTTGTCTTGGTCACCACACGAAAGGGGGCTGGTGAGGCAGGCAGGGTAAGGGTAACTTACGATAGCTATGTTTCACTCCAGGCTTTGCATTCAATGCCGGAGGCATATGGTCTCGAAGAGTGGCTCGTGATGAACAAGGAGACGGGGCGTGACAAGACCGATTACGGCTCACGCGAGGAGAATGCATATTGGAAGGCGCTTAGAAATGATAAGCCGACTTATGACATCAACCAGCACATCACTCTTGCCGGTTCCACAGGAAAGAGCAATTATAATCTGTCCCTCAATTATACAAATCGCAACCGTTTATGGAAAAACCAGAAAAGCGAGACTTACAGGGCACGTTTCGTCATGAATCAGAAGTTTCTTGGAGAGCGTCTGGAATTGTCCACAAACGCCAATGTCAGGGCTAATCTCAACAACGGAAACAATGGCAACTTGACAGGGACCATATTCATGAATCCTACGCGTCCGGTTTATGATGAGACAACTCCGACAGGATACTTTTGGCCGACTCATTCGACGGGAGCGACAAACTCCGTCGAAAATAACCAGCTTCCGACAAACAAGAATCACCGCATTTCTGTTAACCTTCAGGAAGATATAAAAGTGCATATTCTCAGGAACGACCGTCACATGTTGACGACAAATGCAATGATTTCTGCTGGTTACCGTTCCTATAATGAATACAGCTATACTCCATCTGTCATGCAGACATGCCAAATGTGGAATGCTTATGCCGGAAGCGCGTCAATCAATGCAAATCATAGTCTCAATCTGAATTTCGAATGGCTGGTGAATTACAGTCTCAGCATCCGGAAGCACAATCTGAAGGCGGTTGCAGGTTACTCGTACACCCAGTATGACGAAGAATACCATAATATGAGCAATAGTGACTTCCAATATGACCAGTTCCTGTGGTATGATATGGGATCAGGCACATATCTTAAATCGGGACTTGCTTCAATGGGATCAGGCAAGGTGTTCAATAAGCTTGCAGGTCTGTTCGGGCGGGTGACATATTCTTGGAATGGACTCCTTACTGCCACAGCTTCACTGCGTTATGAAGGCAGCTCCAAGTTCGGTTATAACAGAAAATACGGTTATTTCCCTGCAGTTTCTGCCGCTTGGACGATTTCTAACATGGGCTTTATGGACGGAACAAAGTCATGGCTTGATGATTTGCGCATAAGAGCCTCTTATGGCGTTACCGGCCGAAACGCAGGCGACGACTACGCCTCTCTTGCGACATATAGTTCAAAGGGCTCGAATTATTATATGGATGGGGAGTGGGTAGGAGGTTACGGCATAACCAGGAATGCCAATCCGAACCTCGGTTGGGAAACGGCAGTCGTATATGACTACGGTATTGACTTTCAATTGTTTGACAGCAGGCTTTCAGGAACGATAGAGTATTTTGACAGGCGTTCAGAGAATCTTCTTTATACATATACGGCTCCGCAGCCTCCTTATGTGTATGACAGAATTACACTAAATCTCGGCTCTACTCAGAACCGTGGTGTGGAGATTGCGCTGAATTGGAGTGATAAAATCGGCAAAAACTGGAATTATAGTGTAGGAGGAACCTATTCTTATACTGATGCATTTCTCAGAAGCATAGGAAACGATGTGTATGCCGCTTCTTATATAGATCTTGGGTCACTCGGAACAGTTGGTTCAAGCGAATATCGCTTTCGTCTCGAAGAAGGATCAAGAATCGGAGACATACGTGGCTATGAGTATGCCGGTTATAATGATGAAGGACAGCTTCTGCACTATACGGCGGACGGTGGGACCGCTTCCAAGACAGGAGTGGTTGATGATGACAAAAAGATTATCGGCAATACCCTCCCAAAGCACAGTTTTTCCGTATATTTCACTTTGCGATATAAGCAGTGGAATCTTACGATCAACGGACGGGGGCTTGCGGGAATGGATATATGGAATTCACAGCTCCAGTCATACGGTCTTCCCGGGGTGACATCGGACAACCTTCTGAAGAGTGCATATGAGAAGTATCCTCACCTTACGGCTGATAACGATTACCTGAATTCATTTTATCTGGAGAAGGGAGACTGGTTCAAATTGGAAAAGATATCTGTCGGAAGGGACTTCAAGTTTAAGAAGAACAAGGCCGGCTTTGAGAGCATGAATATCTATCTTGCCGCGACAAACATCTTCACAATAACAGGATTTACTGGCGTTGATCCTTCTACGGTATCTTCAGTGGGGTTGACTCCGGGCATATCAAGTTCCGCCAACCTTTATACTTCTGCAATTACACTCGGCCTGTCCGCAAGATTCTAACTATTAAACAATGATTATCAATATGTGCAAGAATATATTAAAAAGAGTTCTCTTGATATCGGCAGCGATATGTGCAGTAACGGGCTGCTTCGATATGTTGGAGCGTCCTCATACTCTGCTTTCCGCATCGACCTATCTTACCAATGAGACAGCTGTCAAGCAGGTAATATCAAATATCTATGCGCAGGAGCAGGGAGACCTGTCAGAATATTATTGGTATGCCCAGGAACTTTCCGCTGATCAGATCGCCTGGCGTTCATGGAACGGAGGCAGCTGGGGCTGGGACGGTGGAGACAAGTTCGTACTTTCTACTCATACATGGACTCCTATGTCAAACTATGTAAACAAAATATGGAACGGTGCATGGACGGCTATCGGACTTTGCAACAACTTCCTTGCGGACATGGAGACGGTGGGGCCGGGAGGATTGGGCATAACCCAGGAAAAGTATGACTCTTATATCGCCGAAATGAGGACTTTCCGTGTTTTTTGCTATTACAATGTATTCGAGGTTTTCGGCGGGACCATTCCTTTGACGACCAGCACTGACACTTCCGTCCTTCCGGTATCTGCGATGTATGGAACAACTTTCGAAGAAGGGTGCCGCAAGATTTGCGGATGGATGCTCAGTGAACTTGATGAAACAGTTGATGCGCTTCCTGTAAACGGTTCCGTGAACCGTTGCGGCCAGGCAATGAACAGGATGATAAAGATGAGAATTCTTCTAAATTCTGAAGTTTTTACGGGGGAAGAGCGCTTCAGCGAATGCAAACTCCTTGCAAAGGATATCCTTGACGGTAAATTCGGAACTTATATGATAGCCGACAAGTACCAGTCGATATATTCGGCCCATAATGATACGGACTGCAAAGAGATTATTTTTGCATTCTCTTCCGATAAAGTCTATAACAAGAAGTCTACGAATATGCGCAACGGGCCGTTCATGAATTATACATACATGAACTATTACGATTGCGAGAATACCCATTCAGGCTGGAACTGCTGCGCTCTTGTGCCGTCATTCGACAATTCGAACGACTTTTATTCGCAGTGCGTGGAGAATAGGATCGTAGGTTATGATACGACTTTCAGGGATGACGGTACAATCAAGAAGATTACGGAAAAATACGAACCGGTCATAATCAAGGACAAATATGACAAAGAACTTGCAAAATGTTTTCTTGACGCTCCTTACAATGACAGGCTTGGTGCCGTTCACGAACGTTTCGACCCTCGTGACATCAGGTTGGCGGAGCCTTACAACAATGCGGCAAACGGAGATCCTACAGATTGGGGAGGCATGTTCCTTGAGGGGGCTCTCCGTGACCATTACGGGACAGGAGCCGTACAGGTAGCAGATGCGGACCGTACCGGTATGGGGCTTGTGTATGTTGACCAGATAGGCAATTTCCAAAATAAAGGCAACCATCCTCTTCAAGTAGTGGAGAATCCTCGCTGGGGCGAGACAAACTCGGGTCTTCGTACTGCGAAGTATCCTTATTATCCTCTCACTTCTTCATTCAACATGGCGGATCCTGACGTGGTCGAATTCCGCCTCGCCGAGGTAGTATATACGTATGCGGAATGTCTCCTGCGTGAAGGAGACAATGCCCAGGCCAAAGAGTTTGTCAATTCTGTACGCAAGCGTTATTTCAAGGCTTCTGACTGGGAGAATGGCTCTATCGTCGGAGGGAGAACCCTGATTGGGGCAAGAGACCAGGCTCCGCGCGGTTTCTCAGAGGCCTTTGATATGGACAGGATGCTCAGCGAATGGGGACTGGAGTTCTATGATGAAGGACACAGGCGTCGTACCGATCTCCGCCGTTTTGACAAGTTCACGCAGGGACAATGGTGGTTCTTCGGACGTGCAACCGAGGTAGGGTATGACCTCCCTGCAAAGCGTGACCGCAAATATGAGTGGTATCCTGTTCCGGAGCGCGCCCTTACGGCCAATGCGGGGCTTGTTCAGAATCCGTATTACCTTTGATTTGCGGGAGGGGATGCCTGCCGCGTCCCCTCATTAAAAAGATTGCCTTATGAAAAGAATTGTCTTATTTGTATTAGTCGCACTTTCCTTGGGGTTGAGTGCAAAAGCCGTTGAGCTTGAGAGGATGGATCCTCCTTTCTGGTATACGGGCATGAAGAACACCGAACTTCAGATCATGTTCTATGGCGAAAACATATCCGGCTCAGACTTCTCGCTCAAGTCATATGAAGGCGTGCGCATCAAGGAGGTATGCAAACTTGAAAATCCCAATTACCTGATTGTTTATCTTGACGTGTCTTCATCGGCAAGGCCCGGAGTGATGCATTTTGAATTCAGGCAGGGCAGAAAGGCTATTGTAAAAGACTTTGAACTTAAGGAAAGGAATGCCAGGCCAGGTGCGATGGGCTTTACCTCCAGGGATGTCCTTTATCTGATAATGCCTGACCGCTTTGCCAACGGAAATCCTGACAATGACGTGCTTGACGGCTATGCGGTCAACAGGCAGGGCGGCGGACGCCACGGAGGTGACATCCGGGGAATCGTTGACCATCTTGATTATATTGATGATTTGGGGGTTACGGCTATATGGCTCAATCCCGTACAGTTCAACAAAGGTGGACAATCGCATGGATACTCGATTTCGGACTATTACCTTGTAGACCCGAGACTCGGAACAAACGAGGAGTATTGCGCAATGATAGATGCGGCACATGACCGGAATATCAAAGTTGTCATGGACATGATATTCAACCATTCCGGCAGTGCGCACTGGTGGGTCTGGGACATTCCGTCTTCAGACTGGTTCAACCAGAATTGGTATGCGGAGCAGATAAGTGAAAGAATGCGCAGTTCTCAGCAGACTAAGACGGCTAAGCCCGGCATGGGATATGGCAGAAGGGAACAGCCGAAGCTGCCTGCAACTGCCGGAGAATTCAATGCGCTTCCGGAGCAGGAGCGGGAAAAGCTGATTGCCCATTACAGAATCAATCCGGACGCCCTGGCAACCACTACCCATTATAAATGGGTGCTTATGGACCCTCATGCCCCTCAGACAGAAAAGGATATGCTTGTTGAGGGGTGGTTCTCAGGAGGAATGCCTGACTTGAATCAGAAAAACAGGCATCTTGGAAGGTATCTGATTCAAAACAGCATATGGTGGATTGAATACGCACGCATCGATGGAATAAGGATGGATACCTACCCTTATGCCGACTACGATTTCATGGCACGGTGGTGTGAAGAAATAGAAGATGAATATCCCGATTTCAACATAGTGGGCGAGGGCTGGTATCCGCGTAATTCTGCTGCCGGGTGGTGGCAGCGCGGAGCGGCGATGAATGCCGCGGACTCAAAATTGAAGACAACAATGGACTTTGACATCACATTCACTGCAAAGAGGGAATTTCTTAAGGAAAGCAATGCCTCGGAAGGTTCGGAAGCCGGTCTGTTCAAAATATATGAATGCCTGACACAGGACTTCCTTATCCCGGATCCTGACAATGTGCTTGTATTTCTTGACAACCACGATATTGCCCGTTTCATGGATGAAGGCGATCCGATATGGAAATTCAGACAAGGCATTGCATTCCTGCTTACGACAAGAGGCATTCCGCAAATGTATTATGGCACTGAGATTATGATGGCAGGACCGGATGCGCTCAGGGCCGATTTTCCCGGAGGATGGAAAGAGGATGTCTCCGATGCCTTTACTCCCGAAGGACGCACGGAAATGCAGAACGAGTGCTGGACATATGTGAGAAAGCTCCTTAACTGGAGGAAGACATCTGCTCCCGTGACGGAAGGGAAACTTGTCCACTATACTCCGGACAACAAGACCAAATGTTATGTCTATGCACGTACAGACGGCAAGGATACCGTGCTTGTAATCTTGAACGGCAGCGACACGGTCAGGATTCTGGACATGGCGAGGTTCTCGGAAGTTGTCGGGGTAAATACAAGGGGCGTTGATGTGATTACTGATGATGTGGTTGACCTTACGGAGCCTGTCGTGGTTCCTGCCCGCGGCGTATATATACTTGAACTTGAAAAATAGATTTGCGGCATTGCTGCTTCAATAGAATGACGGAATTATGAATGTATTTAAGATTATTGCCCTTGCGGTTCTGCCGTTTTTGGGGGCGGCTCAGGTTGCAGGTGCCGTAAATGACCCTGTCGCTGACAATGCTGCCTGTGTGACGGCAGGCAATGCGAGATTTACTGTTCTTACAGACCGGCTTGTCCGTATGGAGTGGGCTGCGGACGGGAAATTTGAGGACAATGCCACTCTGGCGATTGTCAACAGAAAACTGCCCGTGCCTGCATTTAAGGCCATAAGGGACGGAAACGGTGTAAAGATAAAGACTGGTGCCATTGTTCTTGCCTATGACGGGAGCGGACGCTTTGACGAAAGCAATCTGTCTGTTTCATTCCGTCTCAACGGCAAGGTTGTGATCTGGAAGCCGGGAGCGGATGCCTCCGGCAATCTTATGGGAACGGCACGTACCCTTGACGGATGTATGGGACCTGACAAGATTAATAATAATGACCCGATGGAGGCCGGCATCGTTTCACGTGACGGATGGGCCATAGTGGATGAGAGCAGAAGGCATATGCTTGTGGCGGACAATTCTGACTGGGGAGAATGGGTCGCAGCCAGAA
This sequence comes from Bacteroidales bacterium UBA714, assembly GCA_002298075.1. Taxonomy (GTDB): domain Bacteria; phylum Bacteroidota; class Bacteroidia; order Bacteroidales; family UBA932; genus Cryptobacteroides. The sequence continues at coordinate 12,058 of DBLW01000119.1, forward strand.
CTTTGGAAGATGTGCAGGACCTGTATATTTTCGCTTACGGGCATGACTACAAGGCAGCCTTGGCGGACTTTACAAAAATAGCAGGAAAGATACCTATGCCTCCGAAGTATGTGTTCGGCTACTGGTGGAGCCGTTATTGGGCGTATTCGGACGACGAATTTCTTGAACTGGCCGGTGAGTTCAGGGCAAGGAAACTGCCTATTGATGTAATGGTGATTGACATGGACTGGCATGAGACATGGCAGAGAAGCAGCCGCAAGTACGGGAGGGATGAGTTCGGCCAGAGAATAGGGTGGACCGGCTATAGTTGGAACAGAGATCTGTTTGCTGACCCGGAGGGGTTTCTTGCCGAGTTGCACGGCATGAACCTGAAGACTTCCCTTAACCTTCACCCCGCTTCGGGAATAGTTCCGAGAGAGGACTGCTATGAAGAATTTGTAGAGGATTACATGTCAAGGACTGATGATTATGACGGTCCGGAAGGGTATGTGTATAAAGGAGGAGAGCAACTGGGAAACGGTATGGCCGCTAAAAAAGGCTACCATGCTCCTGTTCCTTTCCGTATGAGCCAGAGGGCTTGGGCTGATGCTTTCTTCAATTCTGTGATTCATCCTCTTGAGGAGCAGGGCATAGATTTCTGGTGGCTTGACTGGCAGC
>DBLW01000119.1:13025-22213 GCA_002298075.1 Bacteroidales bacterium UBA714
TTCTGGTGGCTTGACTGGCAGCAATGGAAGGAAAGTAAGTATTTGGACGGGTTGAACAACACGTTTTGGCTGAACTATACATTCTTTAATGATAAAGTGCGCAGAAACAGGGACATGCCTGCCGCTGATGCTCCGCGTCCGATGACATACCACCGTTGGGGAGGTCTCGGAAGCCATCGCTACCAGATAGGCTTCTCCGGTGATACGCACATCAGGTGGGAAGTCCTGGGCTATCTGCCGTATTTTACGGCTACGGCATCAAATGTCTGCTATGGATACTGGGGCCATGACCTGGGAGGCCATATGCAGAGGTCGAAGGACCTTACGGATCCAGAGCTTTATACAAGATGGCTTCAATACGGAGTGTTCTCGCCATTGTTCAAGACTCATTGCACAAGCTCCGACGTCATTGAGAGAAGATTCTGGATGTTCCCGGAGCACTATGGATATATGAAGGATGCCCTTGAACTCCGTTATGCCCTTTCTCCGTACATCTACGATGCTGCCCGTCAGGCATATGATACAGGAGTTTCCGTGTGCCGTCCTATGTATTATGATTATCCGGAGGATGACAATGCCTACACATGGAAGGAGCAGTATATGTTCGGTGACAATATCCTTGCCGCTACTGTATGCCGTCCTGCGGACAAGGAAACCGGCCTTGCTGAGAGAACAGTGTGGTTCCCTGCCGGAAATGACTGGTATGATATGGCTCACCGCAAAATGATCAGGGGAGGTGCCGTCCGGACACTCCATTATACCATAGCCGAGAACGCATGGTTTGTCAAGGCCGGTGCGATAATCCCTATGGCTGCGGAAGGTATACAGAATCTTCAGGAGAAGAACAATGGACTTCGTCTTTATGTTGCTCCGGGCACGGGCACGAGTGTATATGAACATTATGAGGATGACGGGGAGAGCCGGGCATATGAAGTGGAATATGCTTTCACAAAGATTACGAAGAAATCAACATCTGCGTCCTGCACTGTCGAGGTCGCTGCACGTGAGGGAATTTACGGAGGGATGTCTGAGGACAGGAAGCTCACTTTGCTTTTCGGAGGACTTTCCCGAAAGCCGTCATCTGTCAGAGTCAACGGAACGGATACTGCATGTGAATTTGATTCCGAAACCTCGGAGGCTTGTGTATGCCTGCCTTTAATGTCTGCGTCTGATGCAGTTACTGTCAGTGTTAAATATTAAATGCAATGATTAGAAAATCTCTTTTGACAATTATTCTGATGCTGCTTGCCTTTGCCGGCTGTAGCGTCAATGTACAACATCATGTGCCTGAGGCTCGAGATGTGGCAATGTATCAGATAAATCCGCGTGTATTTGCTGCTGAGCATTCATTCAAAGCAATTACCGGACAGCTTGATTTGATTCAGGAGTTGGGCGTGAATGTGCTTTGGTTCATGCCTATATATGAAATAGGTCAGGAAAATTCGGTAAATTCTCCATATTGCATAAAGGATTATACTTCGGTAAATCCGGAGTTCGGAACAATTGAAGATTTTGATGTTCTTGTAAATGAAGCTCATAAAAGAGGGTTAAGCGTAATCCTGGACTGGGTCGCCAACCATACGTCGTGGGATTGTGCCTGGCTTGACGAGAATCCGGAATGGTACACAAGGGATTCGCTTGGGAATGTCACGCATCCTGCCGGAACGGGATGGAAAGATGTCGCAGACCTGGATTTCAGCAATCAGGATATGCGTAATGCGATGATAGAGGACATGAAGTACTGGATTATAGAGCATAATGTTGATGGCTTCCGCTGTGATGCAGCCGATTATGTCCCTTTCGATTTCTGGAAGCAGGCCGTGTCCGAACTTAGGGCTATTCCGGACCGCACTCTTCTGCTTCTTGCGGAGGGGCAGAGAAAAGATCATTTTGATGCCGGTTTTGACATGAATTATGCATGGGGCTTTCTCGCCGCCATGCGAAAGGTGTTCCGCCGCAATGCTCCGGTTACTGCGCTCATTGAGGCTGATCTTCGTGAGTATGAAGGCGTGGAGCCGGAGAAGGTTAAGCTTAGGTTCACTACCAATCATGATGAGGCTGTGCGCAGGTCTGCAGTTGATGAATTCGGTGGTGAAAGGCAGGCAATGGCGGCCTTTGTCGCAACTGTGTTTATTCGTGGCGGAATGCTTATATATGATTCCCAGGAAGTCGGGTTCAGGGGCGGAATTGATTTCTTCAGGCACGTTCCTGTTGACTGGACTTCAAATCCGGAATATAGGGAAGAATACAAATCTCTTGTCAAATTCTATAACGGGCATCCCGCTGTCAGGAAAGGACGGCTTGTCACTTATCCGCACGACGATGTACTCATGTTCGAGCGTGTTTTTGAAAATGACCATGTGTTTGTTGCCGTGAACCTTAGGGACAGGGATGTCAAGGTGTCTGATATGAGTGGCAATACATGGTATCTCCGTCCATTTGAATATGTAATCGAAGACCGTTCAAAAAATTAGATTATGAGAAAATATGTAGTGACCGCTATTGCGTCTGCTCTGATTGTGCTGTCGCTTAATGCAAAGGTAAGGCCGGCTAATGACGGTCAGGTGACACGTGTCGAGCCTCCATGTTGGTGGACTGGCATGAATACCGGACTCCAGCTCATGGTACAGGGGCCCGGAATCAGTGGGTATGACGTGAGGTTTGAAAAAGGACTTGTCATAACCGAAGTGCATAAGGCGGACAACCCCGATTTTCTTTTCCTTGATGTGGCAATTCCAGACTCTGTGAAGGAAGGTGTCTATGACCTTGTATTCACTAAGGGAAGGGATAAATTCAGCTACGCATACTCCATAGGGAAGAAAGCGGGCGGGCCACGTGAAAGTTTTACGTCCAGGGATGTGATATACCTTATCGTCCCTGACCGTTTTGCAAACGGAGACCCGTCAAACGATTCTTCCTGCAATACGGCTGAAGAGGCCAGAAGGGATGCGCCTATGGGACGGCATGGTGGCGACATCAGAGGCATTATGGATCACATGGACTATATTGCCGATCTCGGTGCCACTGCAATATGGATGACTCCTCTCCTTGAGGACAATGCCCGCCGTGGCTCTTACCATGGATATGCGTGCTCGGATTATTACAACATCGACCCGCGCTTCGGTGACAATGCCCTTTATAGGGAGATGGTGGACATGGCACATGAGCATGGCTTGAAAGTGATTATGGATATTGTCACCAACCATTGCGGCACTGAACATTGGTGGATGAAGGACATGCCTTTCAAGGACTGGGTCCACATGAATGAGCCTTATTTCAATTCCAACCATATGTATTCTCTCGCCTTGGATCCGAATGCTTCTGAAGCTGACTGTAAACTGATGGAAGAGGGATGGTTTTCGCGCGGCATGCCGGACATGAATCTTGATAATCCCTATCTGCTCAAATATTTCCAGCAGTGGGCCATTTGGTGGATTGAATATTCAGGACTTGACGGTTTCCGCGTGGACACATATTTTTACAACGAGAAAATTCCCATGTCATATTGGTGCAAGGCCGTTACGGACGAATATCCATGGTTCAACATAGTGGGAGAAAACTGGAACAGCAATCCTGACATGGTGGCCTACTGGCAGAAAGACAATCCTAATCCTGACGGATTCAATTCCAATCTTCCTTCAATCATGGACTTCCCGCTAAGGGATGCCGTAAATGCAGCTCTTGCACTCCCGCTGCCTTCAGAGGTAGCCGTACCGGAACAGCAGAGCGGGCGGCGCGGGAGTAAAGAGCCGGACATGATGTCTGTCTACAATGTGCTTGCCCGTGACTTCCAGTACCATGACATCAGCAACCTGCTTCTGTTCTGGTCCAATCACGACACGGCCCGTATCGGTGATGTGTTCGGACATGATTTGTCCAAGATGAAGCTTGCTTTTGCCATGCTTGCAACCATGCGCGGCATACCTCAGATGTTCTATGGAGATGAACTTATGTTTTCCATAAATACTTCAAGGCGTGATGACGGCCGTCTCAGGATGGATTTCCCGGGAGGTTGGGATGGGGACGATGTGAATCTTTTCACGGAGGAAGGCCGGAAGGCTGCCGCAGCCGATTCGGGATGGGCCGATGCCGCTGACCTTCATGATTATGTGAAGACGCTTCTCAACTGGCGCAAAGATAAAAAGGTCATTCACTCAGGCAAGACAATGCATTTCATTCCGCGAAACAATACATATGCATATTTCAGATATGACGATTCTGACCTTGTATTCGTGTATGTCAACAATTCGGATGAAGACGCAAAGGTCACATGGTCGCGTTTTGAAGAGATTGCAGGAAATCTCAAAGAAGGGCGCAATGTACTGACCGGCGAGACCGTTACAGTCAATGATGACACTATAGTGCCTGCAAATACTGCGCTTGTCGTTGAATACGCCAGATAGGGATTTCAGTTCTCCAGCCAGGAGAGAAATTCCTTTGCCCTGGAACGGGAGACTGTAAAATTGAGCATTGGGCCATTCTCAGAGTCTCCGGACGGACTTTCGGCTGTGATGAACAGTCTTCCGTCCAGAGACTTTGTTATGCTGTGTATGCTGTCTTTGGACACAATGCATCCACGTGATATCCTGAAGAATTTTTCAGGATCTATACAGGATGTCATAGTGTCAAGGGTCTCTTTTATTGCATGTTTCCGTCCCTCTTTGGTGATGGCATAATTTTCCTTGGACTCGGAAATGAAGCACATGACGGAAGGAATGCCGACAGGGATGATGTGGCCGTCATTGTAAGTCAGGATCCTTTCTTTATACTCAATTTTGTTTCTTGCCGAAAGTGCGGCCAGCAGATTGTTCAGATTAGTTGAACATATGCTGTCGCGACACCTTCCGATAGCTCTCTTCAGCGCTTCTGCTTTGATGGGCTTCATCAAATAATCTATGCAGTTTTCTTCGAAAGCTTTCAACGCGTATCTGTCAAATGCCGTAGTGATTATCACATGGGAATTGATTTTCGTGTTGCGGAATATCTCAAAACAACTGCCGTCAATCAGCATGACATCCATGAATATTATGTCTGCTGCATTCCCGGGGGCATTTAGCCATGCGATGCTGTCTTGTACACTATCCGTCATGGCGACAATTTCTATCTCGGGAAAGATGTCTTTGATGGTCTTTGCGAGGAAGTCCCTTGCCATGACTTCATCTTCAATTATCATAGTCTTGATTGCAGTGTCATTCATAAAAGCGGAATTGAAACGGAATAATGACTGTCGTTTTTTTCTATATGAATCTTCTTTTCGCAGTTGTCCAGATAGCTTTGTCTCACATATTCCAGCCCATGTCCTGTAGACTCAAGAGGGGACAGTCTTGGAATGAGGTTGTTCCTTATGGTTATGAAACAACTGTCAGAGGATACATTGATGATGAGGGGATTTTTTGCCGGTGTCGCGTTATGTTTGACCGCATTCTCCACAAGGAGCTGTACTGAGTATGTCACCACAAAGCGCTGCATGTCTTTCTCCGGTATGTCATATGTTATCTCCAGGCCTTTAGGGAATCTTACTTTCAGCAATTCCATGTAGTTTGCCACGTAAGACATTTCTTCTTTCAAAGTAATTAGAGATTCGTTTTCATATTTCAGCATATGCCGGTATAGTTCGGTGAGATGACTGATGAATGTTCTTGCATCCGTATTTTTCTCTTCTGCAACCATGCAGTCCAAAATGTTGAGGTTGTTGAACAGGAAATGCGGACTGACCTGACGCTTGAGACTTATGTATTGTGCCTTTGCCTGGTTTGCTTTGATTTTTTCCTCCATGGCGTCCCGTCGCGCCTCGAACAGGTAATTTATGAGGAATACCAAAGAATATACGGCAATCTCGATTATGACAGCTACAGTGGTCATTCCGATGAAATTGTCTGTAAGGCCTATGCACTTACCCTCATTGGCAATGAACTTCATCATCAGCCCGGCCATGGCAGGGCCGCATATCAGAAGCAATATCAAGTGTTTTATTATGTTGTGCTGAAGCCTGCCGTTCCTGCAGCTTTTTATGAATGCTGTTGTAATGACTGTCATTGTCATAAGCGTCATGGGGTGTGACAGGAATACGGAGATGGTCTCCCGTATGTTGTGGTCTTGGAGGAAATTATGAATCAGATAGCTCTCGAAGAAGATTCTTGCCAATAAAATAGCAAATGCAGCAGCCGTCAGATATGCCATGTGCTTTTCTTTCAGGCTGTCATAATCGGTGGTGCCTTTGGGTATTTTTTTCGCAAACAGCACAAGCCCATATCCGATTATGCCTGTAGTCAGCATGGTGGATGCCATCCCTCTCCATGGTGATGCCATCCCGACGGCACTCAGTATGTTTCCTATTTCCTTCCCGAGGATAATGCCCAGAATATTAGTAAGGATTATGCAGATTGCCGTGACGTTTAAAGAAAGCCTTTCCCTGATGCATATGATTGAAGCCATAGCCAAAGATATGATTGTCAGAAAATATGTTCTGTCAATGCCCGCTCTTATGCATAGCCACGTGGCAAGTACATGCAGGAATGCGAATATGATTATAAGCCAATGGATATCAAGCGCTTTTTTCATAGTTCATTCTCAATTGAAAATGACCGTTTCCGCTACCTTTCTCAAATATGCCGCTTTTTCCGGCTCAAGGCCGCAGTCGGCAGGTGTGCCGTTGAATGTCTGCCCCGTTATCATGATGTAATTGACACAAGCCTTGAGATATGTTCCGTAATGCGACTGGTGCTTGTTGTCGGTGTCGTACAGTCTGATTCCTCTGTTCTCATTGAAGACAGTCTCAAAGGCCTTGCCTATAGGGGAAACCTCACCTCCGTTTTGACCGGCCATGTAATGCGTGCCTTCGTCGAGAAGGCCGGTAAATGTCATGTAATCCCCAAAGCCGCCGGATTCTTGTGCCGGATATGCCCATGTCTGCTCCAGGATTATCCTGCATTCGGGTGAATATTCAAGCACCATGTCTGAAAGTGCCAGATAATCAAGCGGCACATTACCGTATTTCTCAGGTTCGGCGGCATATCTTGCGGGATTCTGGCTTTGGTCCTGAAGAATGGCTATGTCATAGTTGCCGTATGATATTTCATTTGCGGTAAGTGTCAGCCCTCTGTGCTGTCCTAAAGTCTGTCCTCCTTTAAGATGGGCTCTTATGTTGAAATAATGTCCCTGGCTCCATGCGATTTCTTTGAGCATGGACGGGGCATTGGAGAAGTATGTGAACGAATTGCCGATGCACAGGATGCGCGTCGTGTCTGCCGGGACGGACAGACCGTAATTCTGGATGTAGGCTCCATTGAAACCGTGTCCGGCTAATCCGATGGCTCCATCAGGTGAGTGAGGGTCCTGCGGTCTGCCGCTGCATGTAATGCCACCCGTGGCTCTGAACCGGATTTTAAGTGAGCCTCCGTTTATTTTTCTTCCAAGCCTGAATGTCTGATAGACACTTGTGTATTCATGATTTGCACCTTTGGCTATTCCGGAGCATGCGAAAGAGTATTTAAGATATGGCTTCTCAGGGATTGGCCTTAGATTTTCCGGAATACTTTTCCATTTTCCGGCTTCCAGATATTCAATAATGAAGTATTTGGGAGAATCTGAACTGCTGATAAGCACAGCTTCAATTTCTATGTTGCTGCCTTTCCCCAAGTTTTTTACCGGAACGCTGAAAAGCAGAAAGTCATTTTCGCAGAGCGTGCTGACAAAGGGGCTTCCGTTGACATCTTCATAATAAAAAGGTATTGTTTCCCGGCTTTTGTCCCTGACTGCTGTGATTTGTGCAGGAGAGCCGTTCATTGTGTTGATGAAATGTCTGTCAGCCGTCCAGTTCCCGGCATAAAGAGTCGCGTTCCTTTCCATGAATATCCATCGTGCCGGAAATTCATCCGTGCAAGTTTGCGGATGTGGGGCGCAGCATTGTGCGAGCCCTGAAATTACGGTGACGCCAATGATGATTATAAGTGTTCTTGAAATTTTCATAAGATGTCAAATATCCGGTAAGTTAAGAAGAATCAGATATAAATCCAAATAAAAATATGTCAAGCTGGATATGCCGCGTGCAGTCATCTGAAAGCGATGCCGCGATAGGTTTTTAATGAAAAGTTTCTTATTTTTGCATTTAGGCCTGATGCCTTGCAGCTCCCGGCCGAAACAGTAGTTTGTAAGATAAAACGATATATGAGTTCATTCGTAGTAGAGGGCGGGCATAAGCTCAGTGGAGTCATCCGTCCGCAAGGGGCAAAGAATGAGGCACTGCAGGTTATAAGTGCTGTGCTTCTCACGTCGGAAGAGGTGAAAATCTCCAATATCCCGGAGATTCTTGACATAAAGAATCTTATTCTCCTGCTTGAGGGCATGGGTGTCTCCGTCACAAGGCTTGACAAGGGCGTATATGTTTTCAAGGCTGACAATATTGACAGGGAGTATGTCTCCAGCGCGGACTTTGTTGCCAAGTGTGCCAAGCTGCGCGGTTCCGTGATGGTTGTCGGACCTCTTCTTGCGCGTTTCGGACAGGCATATTTCCCGAAGCCGGGAGGTGACAAGATCGGGCGCCGCAGGGTCGATACGCATATCCAGGGAATGATGAAGCTCGGGGCGGAACATGACTATGACCCGTCAAGGAAGGCGTTTTTCCTGCATGTTCCCCAGGGGAGTCATCTGAAGGGGCAGTATATGCTTCTGGATGAGGCTTCTGTGACGGGTACTGCGAATATTCTCATGGCGTCTGTGCTTGCGGAAGGGGAGACGACGATTTACAATGCTGCCTGTGAACCGTATGTGCAGCAGCTTGCGAGGCTGCTTGTTGCCATGGGGGCGCAGATTGAAGGCATCGGCTCGAATCTTCTGAAGATACACGGCGTCAAGAGCCTGCACGGGGCGGAACATGTTATCCTTCCAGACATGATTGAGGTCGGGTCTTTCATCGGCATGGCTGCCATGAACCGGAGCGCGATAACCATAAAGGATGTATCTTATGAGAATCTCGGCATTATTCCGGAATGTTTCCGCCGTCTTGGGGTGCAGCTGGAGCAACGCGGGGATGACATATATGTGCCTGAGCAGGAAAGCTATGTGATTGATTCGTTTATGGACGGGTCTATAATGACGCTTGCTGATGCTCCGTGGCCGGGACTCACCCCTGACCTTCTGAGCGTGATGCTTGTGATGGCCATCCAGTGCAAGGGCAGTGTCCTGATTCA
>DBLW01000113.1 GCA_002298075.1 Bacteroidales bacterium UBA714
TTACCGCGCTTGAAAACATTTGCGCGATAAATGCGGAAGAATACAAATTCGTGAACTTTGACAAGCCTTCGAAAGAATGCACCTTCTCATGCAAGTTCGAGAAAGAAACCGACAATGCGGGAAACCTGCTGTATATAAGCCCGTTCCTGCGCAAGTTCCATTCAGTGACAGATTTCAGTTCGCCGACAAGGACCTGCCCTATAGAGTTCCCCTACAAGGGCATGATAACCTATATCATGAACCTGGAGCTGCCGGAAAATTTCAAGGTGGAACAGCTTCCGGAAAGCGACGCGATAGGCCTTCCTTGCATGAAGACGGCATGCAAAGTCCTCTACGGGGCAAATGGGAACAAGGTGCAGGTGTCATTCAACTTCATAATGTCGGAGATGCTTGCCGCCGCAGATGATTATCAGCAGATAAGGGACTTCTGGCAGCTTTTGTGCGGCATATATGACGATATGATAGTCGTTTCCAAAAACGCGGACTGACATGAGACGTTTCCTGGCCATACTTTCAGCACTTGCGGCATCAATAATCCAGGCTCTCGCGCAGACCGGGATGCCTGACGCGATAATCGAGAATTATGACATCATCTTTGACATGAACTCGCCGGAGTCCGGAACATGCAGCATTACCGTGCGCACGCATATAATGAAAAGCGACGGCGCACGGGCCGGTGACTTTATCCTTTATACCGACACGTTCAATGAGCTGACGTCATTTTCAGGGGAGATTTCCTCCGCAGGCAAAACAATCAGGAAACTGAACATGCAGGACCTCACCAAAGTATCCGCTTCATCAGGACTTGCCGACGACACTTTCCGCTATGCCTACATCCCGACAACCCCTACTCCTTATACGATTGAGTACCGGTATAAAATAGCATACCGGAGGGGAATCGCATCGTTCCCGACTTTCATTCCGGTCAGGAGGCCGGAGACAATGCTGCTCTCGGGAAGCTACAGAATCAGCGCCCCGGCCGGCACTGAAATAAGATACAGTTCCAGCATTGTGCCACAGACAGAGACCTCGGGAAAGAAGACCGTCTGGTCATGGGCCATCAAGGATTACAAGGGCTTTTCAGATGAGCCTCTGATGCCGGACATCAGAGAGCTTGTCCCTTATGTATATGCATGTCCGGCCAAGTTCTCATTGGGAGGCGTGAAAGGTTCGCAATCAAGCTGGAAGGAGTTGGGGGCATGGCTTTATGGCCTGCAGAAAGACACGAAGACGCTTCCTGAGCCGTTCCGTGCAAGTTTGCAGGAAATGACAGCAGGAGCACAGTCTGACCTGGAGAAAATAAGAATCATATACGGGCATCTGCGTAAGACCACGCGCTATGTCAGCATACAGCTCGGGCTTGGGGGCTTGCGCCCGTCACCAGCCGAAGATGTCCTTAAAACCGGATTCGGAGACTGCAAGGCCTTGTCCAACTATATGCAGGCCATGCTGGATGCAGTGGGGATAAAGTCTGAATATCTTATAGTGCAGACGGACGAAAAGGACCTTTTGCCGGACTACGCGTCTCTAGGACAGATGAACCACGCGATGCTTTGCGTCCCGATGGCATCAGACTCGCTTTGGATTGAGTGTACGAATCCGTCATACCCTTTGGGATACCGCCACGACGGGATAGCCGGGCATGAAATCGTCCTCGTCACACCGGAAGGCGGAAAGAAAGTCAGGGCAAAAGGATATACTGACTGCCACGGAGCAAGTTCGGAATCCATGACGGTCCGGCTTGAGGGCAACGGCTCAGCCAAATGCGAAGTAAGAAGGAAATTGCTCGCGGAGGACATTGAGCCGTATATAGAATTTGAGAGCCTGAAACCGGACCTGAAGCGGGAACGTCTCATTTCAAGGTACAAGTGCCTGTGCGACAATGCCGTCCTGACTGGGACAGCGGACAATTTCAGCGAGCTGACCAGCGGAAAGACACCTCAGATGGACGTGTCATTCCAGATGGATGTCCCGGCATATGCAAAGGTTTCCGGTGACAGGATGTTCATTCCTCTCAGCCATTCAAGCCTTAAGGTATTCCATGACAAGGCGGAGCGCGTGAACCCGATATGCATTGATGAAAGCCTTTCCATAACCGACACGGTTAGAATCATGATTCCGGACGGGTTTGAAGCGGAGCATATCCCTGAGAATGTCAGCATCGGGTCTGAGTTTGGAGTGTTCGTGTCGAATGTAAGTGTGGCTGACGGAATGATAACGATTGGGCAATCACTCGTATTCAACAAGGGACGATATCCGAAAGAAGCATATCAGGAATACCGTTCATTCGCCAAGTCTGTCTCAAAGACAAATGACAAAAAAATAGTGCTTGTGCGCAAGGCCCCCGGTACTCACTGAGAGCATCACTCGCCGGGAGAGATAGCCTTGACATTCAAATCCTTGCCAACAGGTTTCCCATTTACCGAAGGCCTTAGGGCAAATCTGAGGGTATCACCTGAGGACAGGCCTGCAGGCATGGTGAACCTGAAATGGAGAGTGTCCCTGCCATGGGCATCGAGCGCCATCTTCCTGTCCGTGTCATTGGCAAGCCTGACATATATCATACGGCTCTCTCCACCTCGTGCATTCCGAAATGCAGGGTCTCGAGGCTCATGACATCTCTCCTGCCTTTGAACCGGACCTGCACTTCCTCCATGAAAATGCCGCTGCGGTATGCCGGATTGTATGTGACGTCAATCCTGACATCTTCTCCCGGGGCCACAGGAAGCGGACTTACCGTGGCTGCGGCGCACCTGCAATGCGAATAGGCCGCAACAGGAAACAGCGTATCGGAAGAATTGTTGCGCACAACAAGAACAGTCCTTGCAAGCCCTTCTTCCTCATATATGGTACCTAGGTCCGCCTCCGTGTTCTCACTTGCCACAATTTCCTCCGGCACACTGCCGCGCTTGCCCTCTGAAGCGGAGCTGCACATGCAGGAACTTACAACAAGGCACATCACGGCAAACTGCAAAACAAAACGTATCCTTTTCATCATGGGATAAAATAAAGACAGCTCCAGATTATGATGAAATCCCTGAAGCTGTCCGGTTCAATAAAATCAATATGTGAATTTAACGGCACGGAAGTTCCTCATGACCTTATGCGGAACTATCGTGAATCCGAAAGAATAATCCCTGTCACTCCAGGCCGTCCTCTCAGGCTCGGCCTTTGCCCACCAGCTGTCATATCCGCCGATTCCGGAATGCACACCGTCAATGCAGACCTCCATGTAATCCTGTGGCACGACATCGTCAACATGATGCTGGCGGCGGCGAACATTACGGGCAGCCTCCATATCATGCACCTCGTCAGGCGAGAGGTTATCCCATTGATAGTCATGCCTTACAGCCTCTTCCGAGTCAAAGTCCTCCACAGAATTCCTGAGGACATTGAATTCAAACATTCCGTCCCCCACGATGGCAAGCCCTCCGGTTTTGAGCCATGAGCAGCCGGTATGGTGCCCGTTCTCCTGAGGACGCACATAAGGCACATATTCCCCGGATGCAGAGGTCTCATATATTCCCATACGCGCACCGCTCTGCCTATCCCAGTAGCATTCCTGAGGACCGCGTCCGAAATAGCTGAACCTGTCATCCTTCGCCGGAAGCCTGAAACGAAGACCGACACGCGGCACCTCTATGGCCTTGCCATCTGCCGGTACTCCCCGGAAATCCGCATGCACCTTGACGATTCCGTTTGCGAGAACCTCATAAACGACATGATATTCATTTCCTGAAGGCAGATCATAGCAGACGTTCAGGACTGCACCGGAAGAAGTATTTTCAGCCGTTGCAGAAGCGGAGAACTCCCTGGAAGCAGTCTTGAAATCCTGTGTCCTCGCAGGCCAGCCGTTTCCATAGTCATTGTCGGTCGGGGCACGCCAGAAAGAAGGCCTTATGCCGAAGCCGTCAGCAAGCATCTCCTGTCCCCTCACCATATATGAAGTAACAATGCCCTGCTCCTTGTCAAACACGAAGCGGACTTTGGAAGAACTTATCTCAATGGTATTCCCGTCGTCTTCAATCTTGCATGAAGCTTTCCTTGCCTTATAAGGCTTGTGACCTGCCTCTTTCAAAAGGAACTGTTCCGTTGCCGCCACATGTCCCTTTTTAAGAAGCGCCGATGCTTCTGAGGTCACGACATCAAAATTGATAAGATAGCCTTTGCGTTTGCGAAGCTTAGGAAGCCTTATGGTGAAATCCTCGTCACACTGGGCCGGGGTGCTGAATTTCAGACGGCCCTTTCTGATGGACTTGCCGTCCGCCAAAACCGTATAGCGCACTTCATAGCCCTTCAAAGACTTGAAATAAAACCTGTTATGTATATTGAAGCGGCCAGATGCAGGGTCATCTGAAGTAATTTTGACATCCTGATAGACATGCTTCACCTCCGCAAGTCCCGGATGAGGGTCACGGTCCGGTCCCACGACTCCGTTGCATACGAAATTGCCGTCGCTCGGCATATTCTCCCCGAAATCGCCGCCATATGCCCAGTACATGAATTTTCCGTCAGCATCATACTTCGCAAGGGCCTGGTCCACCCAATCCCAGATGAAACCGCCCTGCATGTGGTCGTACCCGTATATCCAATCCCACTGCATATCAAGAGAGCCTGTCGAGTTACCCATGGCATGCGCATACTCGGACGGGCACACAGGCCTGTCGGGAGCACTCTGTGCCATCTTCATGAACCATGAAGCCGAAGGATACTGAGGAACTATCATATCCGTATTCCACTCGAGCTCAGCCCTTTCGTAGCACACCGGACGGTTCATCCCGTCCTTTTCAAGAGCCTTGATTTCTTTATAGGCATCATAGAAATTGCAGCCGTTTCCACCCTCATTTCCAAGGGACAAGATAGTTACACAGGCATAGTTCCTTGTGCGGAAATACATGTTCCTTATACGGTAGATATGGTTGCCGTACCATTCCGGCTTGTTTCCGAGTGTCTTGTCAAGGTCATAGAACATACCGTGAGACTCCACATTGGCCTCTGAATACACATAAAACCCGAGGCTGTCGCACAGGTCATAGAACATCCTCTGCTGCGGATAATGGCAGGTACGTATGGCGTTGATATTGTTCTCCTTCATAAGCCTCAGATCCTGAAGCATCCTCTCACGGCTTACATAATGACCCGTATATGGTTCAGTCTCATGGAGATTCACGCCCTTGAACTTGACCGGCTTGCCGTTGACAAGAAACTTGTTGCCGACAATCTCCAGACGGCGGAACCCGACATTCATCCTTGCGTATTCACCGTCCACATTCAGAAGAAGGGCATACAGTTCAGGTGTCTCCGCACTCCACAGCCTTGCTCCAGGCACGACTCCTGACATCACCGCCTTGCCGTCCGTCACGACAGCACTGTCTTCAAGCACAATCTTGCCCCCATTGTCAAACAGCCTGTATGAGACTTCACTGCCGCGGTCTGAAGTGACTTCAATACGGAAAAGGCCGTCCCTGCAAGCCTCATCCAGAGACGAGACCACGTTCACATCGAAATCACAGTCATATTTCTCAGACGAAAGATAAACATCCCTCTCTATGCCGCTGATCCGGAAAAAGTCCATACATTCAAGATAAGACCCTGTGGTAAAACGGTATATCTTGAGCACCAAGGCATTCTCCCCGTCTTTGAGCCAAGGCGTTATGTTGAAGCGTGCCAAATCCTTGGAATCTTCATTATAACCGGCCCGCTCACCGTTCACATAGACATAAACCCCGGACTTCGCACCGGCAAGGTTAAGATAGACCTGGCGTCCGGACCACCCCTGAGGCACTTCGAAAGTACGGAAATAGACTCCGCACGGATTCTCGTCAGGGATGAAAGGAGGCTGCGGATTTACAGTGGCAAATTCGAAATCGGTATTGACATAGATTGGAATACCGAAGCCCTGCATCTCCCAGTTGCCCGGGACACGTATGTCATCCCATGAAGCGGCAAGCCCGGCAGAAGCCTTCTCAAGAGAGTCCGGCATGGTCTGCTGAGTGTCATAATACTGGAATTTCCACGTGCCGCCAAGGTCCATATAGTTTTCACTTTCAGTAAAACGGCCTGTCATGGCATCCTTGGCGTCAGACCAGAATATCAGTTCCGTGCGCTCCGTTTCAGCATTGACCGAGAAAACATCCAGGTTCTTCCATTCGGGCTGTTGCGCAGAGACCGTGACGGCAAAAACTGCAGCCACGGTCATCATTGTACAGATATTTTTCATTTTACATGAAATTTCAATGTCATCGAACAAGACTATGCCTCAGGACTCATGAAGAACTCCAGAGTTCCTCCTGCCATTATCTCATCATAGCTGACATACGTCCTGTCGAGCTTCTTGCCGTTAAGGGAAGCGGACTTGATGTAGATATTCTCCGGAGAGTTGTCATGGGCCGTTATGGTGAAAGTCTTGCCGTCACCGAGATTCACCACGGCTTTCTTCACAACAGGCGAACCGAACTGGAACACCCCGCACGCAGGGTCAACCTGATACAGGCCGAGAGCAGAGAGCACATACCATGCTGACATCTGGCCGGCATCCTCATTTCCGCAGACTCCGCTGTGGTCATCGAAATAAAGCTCATCAAGAATATAGCGTACCTTTTCCGCACATTTGTCCTGTCTTCCGATGTAGTTGTACATGTAGGCCGCATGATGGCTCGGCTCATTTCCGTGTGCATACTGCCCCACAAGTCCCGTGACGTCATTCGCTTCAGGGCCGAGGTCGCCCTCAACGGTGAAAAAATCGTCAAGCTTGGCCTCGAACGCCTCAGGACCGCCGATTATCCCGGCCAACCCGTCCACATCCTGAGGTACGAGGAAGGTGTATTGCCATGCATTGCCCTCGGTAAAGTCGCTCTTCATGTGAATTGCCTTGAAAGGGTCGAAAGGAGTGCGCCATGAGCCGTCGGCAGCCCTTCCGCGCACAAATCCGGCCTCCGGGTCATAATGCTTTTTCCATGCCTGGCTTCTTTCGCCGAAATATGCGGCAGCCTCCATGTCACCGGCCTCACGTGCCACTTTCGCAAGCGAAGCATCCGCAATCGAGAACTCCATTGCCTTTGACACAGTCTCGAGTTCAGCGCTCTTGTCAAATGGAATATATCCGTATATCTTAAGGAGTTCCTGTCCCCTCTCGTCAAGCATCGAAGAGGTTTTCATGGCCTCGAGAGCCGCCGTCACATCTTTTGCAAACCCTTTCAGGCACATGTCAGCCATCACGATAACTCCAGGATTGCCTATCATGCAGTCGGTCTCGTTTCCTGCGAGATGCCATACGGGAAGCTTGCCCTGCTGGTCATAGATATTCATCAGGGTTGAAGCGATTGCAGAAGACATCTCAGGATTGATGATTGTCATAAGCGGATATTCCGCCCTGTATGTGTCCCACAAAGAAAGCACGGTATATTGATTCTCATCGCTGGTGTGCACCTTCGCGTCAGCTCCGCGGTATTCCCCGTTCCTGTCGCTGAAAAGTGACGGGGCAATCATCGTATGATAAAGCGAGGTATAGAAAAGTTTTCTCTGGCGCGCATCCATCTCCTCTATTTCAATACGGCCCAGCTCTGCGTTCCAGCGGTCCTTGGCAGCCTGCGCCACTGCTTCAAAATCCCATCCCGGCTGCTCTGCATTCAGGTTTTCCCAGGCATTGGCACAGCTGACAGGAGAAAGTCCCACCTTGACGGCAATTTTTTTCTGTGATGAAGTGTCGAAAATGATTGCCACTGCATATTCATCACCGGTAATCGGAATGTTCTCGTACTCCATAACCGGAGAAGAAAACTCAGCGGCGAACCATATGGTGTGGTCCTTTGCCCATCCGGAAGAGCGTCTGTAGCCTTCTATGCGGGTCGGGCTGAGCCATGAGAAGTCCCAATCGGTCACGCCGTCCCAGCCGATTCCTGTACAAAGGTCAAGCAGGACGGCAGAACGGTCACCGGTGAAAGTATATTCATGAAGCCCTGTCCTGTCTGTGGCTGTAAGCCTTGCCGTAACACCGTAATCCGGCATCTCAAGGCTGTAGAATCCCGGGCGCACTTCTTCTTTGGAATGGTCAAGAAGCGCGTATATGTGCGTGGCATCGGCATTCTTCCTCTTTGCCCAGCTCGTGTCATATTTCACTTTCGCCGGGTCATATGGCATCATGAGCACATCTCCGAGGTCACCGATTCCCGTTCCCGTAAGGTGAGTATGCGAGAAGCCGATGACAAGGGTATCGCTATAGTGATACCCAGAGCACCAGTCCCACTCGTCCTTAATCTGCTGAGGCCCGAGCTGGACCATGCCGAATGGCACTGACGCGCCTACGAACACATGTCCGTGACCGCCGGAACCGATGTACGGGTCCACAAATGCGGTATAATCCTTTTCTTCTGCGCAGCATGCAGAAAGCACGGCCGCCGCAAATGGTATAAGCAATGATGACTTTCTCATCTCAATGTTGTTATGGTTTAAATGTTATTTGTTCATTACAATGCGATGGTCTCCGAAAGCCTTATGTCCTTCGAAGAAGACCCCACGGATATCCGGAACTCACCCGGCTCGACCACTGTTTCCATGGAGGCGCCGCACAAGGAGAATGCGTCCCTGTCAAGCATAAGTTCCACGGCAGCGGTCTCCCCCTTGCGGATATGAACCCTGTCAAATGCACGGAGCTGGATGCGCGGACGCACAGTCGAGGCCACAAGGTCAGTCACATAGACCTGAACGACTTCATCCCCGTCACACTCTCCGGTATTGCGTACATTCAGGCTGACCTTGACGCCCTTGTCACCAAGGTTGCTCACGGCAAGTCCGGAATACTCGAACGAAGTATAGCTCAACCCATAGCCGAACGGATAGAGAGGCGCGGACGACATCTCGACATAGTCGTGTCCCGCCGGAAATTTCTTGTTATAATATACGGGAAGCTGTCCTACATCCACAGGAACGGACACGGGAAGACGGCCTGCCGGGCTGTAATCTCCGAAAAGCACGTCAGCAAGCCCCTCTCCGCCCTGCTGGCCCGGATAGAACTGTGTCAAAAGCGCATCAGCATTGGTGCTTGCCCACATCTTGTCCAAAGGGCGTCCCTCTATATAGACGACTACCATCGGAGTTCCGGTCTTTCTGACCGCCCTGAGAAGTTCCTCCTGAAGTCCCAAAAGCGAAAGGCTTGCGCGGTCGAAGCCCTCTCCGGCCTCCATGTCGCTTACCGCATCCTTATCCGCTACTGCGGCTCCGGTCTCCTTATAGGTCGTCTTGAAGTCACGGGCGCTTGAGCCTCCCACCACAACAACCGCCACATCCGCCTTTCTTGCGGCGCGCACGGCTTCCCTTATAGTGTTGCCGCGGGTGTCACGGATTGCGCAGCCATGCACATAATCAACATTTTTATCTCCGACCTTTGAACGTATGCCGTCCAGGACAGTCCTTATGTTCTCCCTTGGCTGCGGTGCCGTATAGTCTCCGAGCTGGTTATACATATTGTCGGCATTCGGTCCTATGACAGCGATTTTCATGTCTTTCCTCAATGGCAGTACGCCATTGTTTTCCAGCAGCACCACACCCTCTCGTGCCGCCTGCCTGGCCACTGCAACATTCTCTTCACTGCGGACCGTTTCCAAGGCAGCGGACGGCTCCACATACGGATTATCAAACAGGCCAAGCTCGAATTTGAGCCGGAGTACCCTTCCTACAGCCTCGTCAAGCACTTTCATGCTGACTTTCCCGCTTTTCACGGCATCATGCAAAAGGGAATAGCAGTTCGCCCCGAGGTCCACATCGACTCCGGCATCCAAAGCCATGATTCCGGCCTCCTCTTTGTCCCGCGCGATGCGGTGGTCTCCCCATAGCCCGTCAATGCTCACAAGGTCAGAAACCACAAAGCCATCAAATCCCCATTTGTCCTTCAGGATTCCGCGCAGAAGTTCCGGATTCGCCGTGCTCGGCACCCCGTCAATGGAATTGTATGAAGTCATCAC
>DBLW01000183.1 GCA_002298075.1 Bacteroidales bacterium UBA714
GATTTCGCAGTCAAGAGCGAGCGTGTGCACACCGTGAACCAGCTGTTGAAGGCATATACCATGTTTGACAAGGATGTCGAGTATGTGGTGGCTGACGGCAAGATCAAGATTGTTGATGAGCAGACGGGACGTATCCTTGAGGGACGCCGTTATTCTGACGGTCTGCACCAGGCTATAGAGGCCAAGGAGAGCGTAAAGGTGGAGGCTGCCACCCAGACTTTTGCGACCATAACACTTCAGAATTATTTCCGAATGTATCACAAGTTGTCCGGAATGACGGGTACGGCCGAGACAGAGGCCGGTGAGTTCTGGTCAATATACAAGCTGGATGTTGTGGTGATCCCGACGAACAGGCCTATCGCCCGTTTTGACAACAATGATTTGATATATAAGACAAAGAAAGCCAAGTATGAGGCTGTCATCCAGAAGGTCGTGGAACTTGTGAAGGAAGGACGTCCTGTGCTTGTGGGTACAACGGATGTCGAGACTTCCGAGCTCCTGAGCCGTATGCTGCGTCTGCGTGGCATCCCTCACCAGGTCCTCAATGCAAAGCAGCATGCCCGCGAGGCAGATGTGGTGGCGCATGCAGGTCAGAAAGGCACTGTTACCATCGCGACGAACATGGCCGGACGAGGAACGGATATCAAGCTTTCAGATGAGGTGAAGGCGGCAGGAGGTCTTGCCATCATAGGTACTGAGCGACATGACAGCCGTCGCGTTGACCGTCAGCTCCGTGGACGTTCAGGACGTCAGGGTGACCCGGGTTCGTCTGTGTTCTATGTGTCTCTGGAGGACAAGCTGATGCGTCTTTTCGGTTCCGAGAAGATTGCGAGCGTGGTTGACAGGATGGGAATGGAGGAAGATGAGGCTCTCGAGGCCAAGATGCTTTCAAATTCCATTGAGAGGGCACAGAAGAAGGTGGAAGAGAATAACTTCGGAATAAGGAAGAGGCTTCTTGAGTATGACGATGTCATGAATTCCCAGAGGGAGGTCATCTATACCAAGAGGCGCAATGCGCTTTCAGGCGAGAGGGTGGAGATTGACGTCATGAACATGATGCAGGACATCGCCCAGATTGTAGTGGAGAAGTCTGAGGGAATGCCTTATGATGAGTTTGCCGAGTATGTGATGGGAGCGCTTTCCATTGACCTCGGATTTGATGAGGCGTTCTATGCAAAAGCCGGTGACAAGGCTGTGGCGGAAAAGTTGCTTGAGAATATGCTTGAGACCTACCGCCGCAGGATGGACACTATCGTTCAGAGGACATTGCCTGTCATCAAGGACATCTGTGAGAAGAATGCGGCCATGCCTGATGACGCTGTGCTCAGGATTCCTGTTTCAGACGGCAGGAAGGTATATCCGGTAATGCTCAATATAAAGAAGACCTTGGATTCTGAGGGAAGGGAGCTTGCTCGTGCCATCAGCAAGAGCATAACTCTCTATCGTATAGATGATTGCTGGAAAGAGCATCTGCGTGAGATGGATGACCTCAAGCAGTCCGTGCAGAATGCTACATATGAGCAGAAGGATCCGCTTCTTGTCTATAAGTTCGAGAGCTTCAATCTCTTCAGCCAGATGCTTGAGGACCTTAATAAGGATGTCGTGTCATTCCTTCTGCGTGCTTTCATTCCTCTGCGTGACGCTTCTCAGCCGACACAGGCTCCGGCACAGCCGCGCAAGCCTGACATGAGCCAGATGAATACGAGCCGATCTGACATGGTTACCAATTCCGGGGAGCCGAGAAGCAAGATGCCTGTCCATGTTGACAAGCAGGTGGGACGCAATGACCCTTGCCCATGCGGCTCCGGCAAGAAGTTCAAGAACTGTCACGGTAAGAATCAGTAAAACATTATAAGACAATATTTATGGGCAGATTTGAAGTGGCTGACGAGAATAAGGTCAGCAAGATATCCGAGGGAACTGTCATCAAGGGAGAAATCATATCTCCGAATGACATGAGGATTGACGGAGCTTTCGAAGGCAAAATGGTTGTCAAAGGTAAGGTGACAATTGGTGAGAGCGCCTCTATAAATGGTGACGTCATCTGTTATAATGCAGAGTTCTGGGGCAAGATGGACGGGAATGTGTATGTGAAGGACACTCTCGTGTTGAAGGAAGGGTGTACTGTAAATGCCAGCCTCAACATAAGAAAGCTCGCTGTGGAGTTGGGGGCAACATTCAATGGAAGCTGCAAGATGATTTCCGAAGCCGAGTTCGATTCCATGGCAGGAGAAGGACAGAAAGTGCTGAAAGACAAGGCTCAGCATTCTGCTTCAGGTAAGGCTGCTGTAAATTAGTTTTCCATGAAAGGGTGATTTGCCCTTCGGAAAACGGATATGACTGCAGGGATGGTATTGCTCCTGCTTTCAAACAAGAAAAGGGGGTCGACTGATTCACGGTCGGCCCCTTTCATTATTATGGTTATCCTCATGCTTGTATTGCTATGGGTAAGTTCAGACGCCCTTGCGGTTGTCATAGATATCAATATGAAGCCTTCCGCCATACCTCGCATTGTGCCTTACAGCCATGTCAAGTATCCTTTCCTTTTTCTCCGGGCTCAGTTCTTCCCTGGTCTGCCCTTGAGGCATCAGGATGATTTGTGAAACTGTTATAAGGCCGGAGTCAATGAAGTCGGCGCATATTTCCGGCCAGTCCTCTTCTCCGTTGACTACAAATTTGAACCATGCTTCGCGGGCCTGTCTCATCTGTTCTATCGCTTCCGGTCTGTATCTCCTTTCTTTCGGGATACCTGAATGTCCAAGCTTCGGGGAGTTGTTCCAGCATCCCACAAGCTCCCATAATGCATCGTTTTTCCTGCTTACTGCAATGCAGCATTCGTTTTCAACTTCTATGAACGGCTTGCGTGCGCATATATCATGAAGGCTCATGAGAAATTCGGTAAGGGCGTCCTGCTGGAGCAGGGGAGAGCCGCCTGTCACAACGAGATGGTGGCCGTTTTCAAGCCGCTGTACCAGGCCTTTTTCCTTGAACATGCCAAGAAGTCTGCTGACGGGAATTCCGGTGACCTTGTTCCATACGTCAGCAGTGTCGCACCAGCTGCATTTGAGATGACAGCCTGATAGCCTTAGGAAGATTGCCGGACAGCCTGAATAGGCTCCTTCTCCCTGGACTGCATCCACGAACAGCTCGCAGACCGAAAGTGAGTCTTCGCCTGGTGCCGTATCTTCTGCGTGTGCGCTTTTTTTTGCTGAGTCCGGGCTGATTATATATTCTGCCATTATCTTGTGATATTTTCCGGACCGAATGTCCTGTTTTCCTGTGGGGAGGTAAGGCTCATAGGATTGTTCGTGAGGCACTCCCATGTTTCTTTCCACTCCTTGTTTTCTGCCATGATTTCAGGAGAGAATGTGCAATTGACGGCCATGGATGCCATTTCTTCAAAAAGCGGCGTGTCATCCAGCTCTGTTTCCGCCCATCCTGTGTCGGTCTCGTGAACTCTCACTGAATGCACTTTGACTCCGCCTTGTCCGTTGACAGGGACAGTGTTGTTGAGTATTCCCTGCACAATAACATGGAAGAATATTGCGAGATTCTCTGCAGAAGGGGAAAACGGCAGGCTTACCCAGCGCTCATTCTCGTTGCATATGAATCTGACCAGCCCGGACTTGTCTTCTGACCAGATTATGTATGAGTGGTCGAATGTGTCGAAAAAAGCGCTGACTCTTCCTTTCAGCAGTCCGAAGTCCATGACCATTCCCGCATTGTCAAGCGTGCCGGACTTAAGGACCAGCTCCACCTTGAATGAATGTCCATGGATATTCTGCCTGCATCTGACACTGCTGCAGTTTCTGACTATATGTGCTGCTTCAAATTTGAACAATTTCCTTATTCTCATATTCCAATTTCTCCGGCATTTTTGCACGGTCCGCAAAGATACGCACCTTTTTGCAAATTATGATGCTTGCCTATTCCATTTTGGCTTGTCCGGGAATGGCTTTGCTGGTTATTGAACAAACGGGCGTGGCGTAACAACTTGTATACTATTTGATTGGGTTTGATGGTATAGGCATTCGCAATTAAGCGGACACGGAAGCTAAAGCTCCATAAGTGAAAGCATAGTTCGAAAAACTCCAAAAACATTTTTAACTTTCGGGAGGTTTTTGCTACTTATAGGGTAGAAAGAGATAAAATGACAAGAACAGAATTTGAACATACGGTTTCCGGGATGCGGGGGAAGCTGCTGAATACGGCGAGACATTTTATGAAAGTGTCGGGTGCTGCTGAGGATGCGGAGGATATTGTGCAGGAGGCACTGATAGAGCTTTGGACGCTTTACGATAGCGGTTATCCTGTGCGGAATATCGAGGCTCTTGCCATGAAAATCACCAAGACAGTGTGCGTGAGGCATTATCGGAAACGGAAAATACTTACGGCTCCTATTGATAGGAAGGAGTTCTCCGGGGGAGTCCTGGCGAGCGAACGGGTGGATTTGCAGGAGACTCTGAATGTAAGGAAGATGCTGTTGGAGCAGCTCAGTGATACCCAGAGACAGTATCTCATGATGAAAAACGAGCGGATGATGTCCCTTGACGAAATTGCGGCTGCGGCAGGTCATCCGAAATCAAGCATAAAGGCGGCCATCTCGCAGGCGAGAAAAATAATGAGGGAAAGTTTAATGGAGAGTGATTGTAAACGGACAAAATATGAATAAGGAACTCAGAAAATCATTGATAGAGAAGTATCTCAATGCCGAAACCGATGTAGAGCAGGAACTTATGCTTGCCGAGTGGTTTGCTACGCACGATGCCGGTCCGGAAGAGGAGCCAGTTGCACGGCTTATTCTTGCGGAATATCCGGAGGTAGGCTATGATGCGGCTGGAAGGGAGTTTGATTACATTATTGCTTCTCGCAAAAGGCGTATGAGAGCTGTAAGATGGGCATACGGATTTGCAGCATGTGTGGCAGTGGCAGTCGGGCTGGCATTGTTCTTCCCGCATCGCCAAACCTGTGATTTCAATGGGCTGGAGATAGCGCAGGGAATAGAGCGTATCATGTTTCTCGATATGGAAAATGTGGAGAGCGTGACTGCCTGCCCGAAAGGGAACAATGTCATTATAACGGCATTAATGACTGACGGCAGCAAGTGCTCGTATATGATGAGCAAGGACGGGGGGACTTCTGCGGTTTCCATTACGGCGATGAACGATTAATGCACTGGATTTTATAGGAATAACTTTTAAACATAAGTATTATGCTAACATCAATTTTGAGCGCAGTATGCGCACTTGCACTAGGCTCGTCTGCCATGACAAGCCAGGCGGACACAGTGAACGTTTATATGATAAACGGAGAGAAAGTCACGAATTTCGACGGAAGCCAGCTTTGCGGCAAGACTGTCAGTGACTACCGGATTGGCGTTGCGACAAATAATGCTACTGGAGAGGTTTCCAAAGTACATATCATCAAGACGGAGGAGCATGTGTCACCGCTCAAAGTTAATGGAGTCCAGGTGATGGGGCAGGATGTCATATATGTCGTTGACGGAGTCAAAACCTCTTCACTTGATTTCATAAAGATAAAACAGGAAAATATCGGTTCAATGACTGTCTGCAAGGCCGGCAGCGAGGAAGCAATGGAATGGACTGATGATGAGAATGTCAATGTAATCAAGTTTGAGACAAAAAAGGAGAATATTTATATCATTGACGGAAAGCAAGTTTCTTCAGACGAATTCTCCAAGTTTAAACCCAATGATATTTCTTCCATGAAGATTTACAAAGCCGGCAGCGAGGAATCCGCAAAATGGACTGGAAACAAGTACAGAAATGTAATCCTCATTGAACTGAAAAAATAATTTGCGTCTTGATAGACTGCCGTAGCCATTGACGGGCAGTGCTGCTGAAACGTAAACCCAGAGTTACCTGATGCCGAATGCGGGTTACTCTGGGTTTTATATTTAGAGACACTGTCCAAAATTTTGTGTAAATGGAAGGAACTATTGTCAAAAAAATCCCTCTCGGATTTTCTGAGAGGGAAGTGGAGAGGTGCCTAGCGGAATCGAACCGCTGTAGCAGGTTTTGCAGACCTGTGCCTAACCGCTCGGCCAAAGCACCATTTCGAATTGGGATTGCAAATATACGGTTTTTAACTGTAACTGCAAATTTTATTTTATGAAAATGCCGTAAAAAGTCATGATGAGCACTAATTTTGCTGTAATGACTGGCCGTGAATGCAGACTTTGGGAGAGCATACCTTGTGTCTGGCCAAAACATTGAGCCGAACATTGCACAGAATGCTGTGTCAAACATTGCACAGAATGTCACACTGAAAAACATGGCGTTGAATGTAATGCTGAATGTCATGTCCAATGTCGCACAAAACATTGCGCCTAATGCCTCACCGAATGTCATGCAGAAAGTTGCGTCCGGCAAAAGAATCGCATAATAGGATAAAAACATTATATTTGCATAATGCATTAAAGAAAACGATAAAGATGAAAAAAATTATTTCTATGGCAGCCATTGCTGCCGCTGCAATGACGGCTTTGTCATGTGCACAGACACCGGATCTTTCCGGAGAGTGGAAAGTGGTTACTATCAATGGGGTAGAGATTGAGGCTCCTGAGACTGAGGATGAAGCCGCTCCATTCATCAATTTTGATGCGGAGTCCGGAAGAATCCATGGAAATACCGGAGTCAATCTTGTCAATGGCACATATGAGCTTTCTGGCAATGACCTTACTTTCGGAACTTTGGCAACTACGATGATGGCAGGACCGGAGCCTAAGGCACAGACGGAGCAGGAGTTCCTTGCAGCGGTAAATGAAGTGAAAAGCGCAAAGGTGAAGGCAGGAGTGCTTACGCTTTACGATGCAGACGGCAATGTGCTTATGACACTTGCAAAATAGAGCTGTCAGAACTTGATTTATAGTTTTTGACTCAGTTCCTTATCATGATGGGGCTTGGCGATTTGCCGGGCCCTCTTTTTTTGCACAGAAAGCGGGGGAGAGGGCCTACCGTGAAGTCTTGTCCGGCTCAATGTGCGTACTGACCTGTGTCTGCTGGCCGAACTTTTCGCGTATCCGGTCTTCGGCTTGTGTCGCTATGTCGTGGGCTTGGGTGACTGTCATATGAGGGTCTACGACGATGTGCGCGTCGATTATGACGGAGATGCCGTTGCGCCTTGTCTTTAGGTCATGTATGTCATTCACACCATCAACCGAGAGCGTTATCCGGACTATTTCCTGTTCCATTTCCTCAGGCAGAGATGCTTCGAGCAGTTCTGCGAGGTTGGGAATGGCCATTTTCACAGCGACAATGATTATGGCTATGCTTATGATGCAGGATGCTATGGGGTCAAGGACTGTCCATTTGTCACCGAGCAATATTGCACCGCTGATTCCGGCCAGGGAGCCGATTGATGATAGCGCGTCACTTCGGTGATGCCATGCATTTGCTATTACGGCAGGGCTGTTGGCTTCTTTGCCGACCTTCGCCGTTACCCTGTAAAGAATTTCTTTTACGGCAATCGAGATGACGGCTGCGGCAGCTGCAATATACCCGGGCTTCGGGATGATTCCGCCGTTCAGGACATTTATGATGCTCTTTATTCCTCCTGACATGAGGTTTGCTCCGACAATGATAAGGATTATGCTGACAATCAGTGTGGCAAGAGTCTCGAATTTCCCGTGTCCGAATGAATGGTCCCTGTCCTTGCCCTTGGCGGAAATATGAGTGAAAACAAGCACAACGGCATCGCTGAGCAGGTCTGAGAGTGAATGTATTCCGTCAGCTACCATTGCCGCGCTTCTGCCGAAAATTCCCGCTATGATTTTGCAGACTGTCAGCAGAGTGTTTGCCGCTACGCTCCAAAGTGTTATCCTTTTGATTTGTCTGTCTCTGTTTTCCATCATCTGTTGTATGTTATGAAACAAATAAAAAGGACGCTCATTTCTGGCGTCCTTTGATTGTTACCTTCCGATGTCCCGGATGGACTGTGCAAAGATAGTTATTTGGCGAAAATTCACAATGCACCGGATCTTTTTAATAAAAAGAACGATGTCATTTGGCAGGATAAGAGACCTTGTTGCCATTCTTCCTGACTTCTTCGGCACTGAGTTCGAAGCAGTACAGATACATCCCTTTATCTCTTACCTCTTCCCAATTGTGGTCGTAGAGTGTCTCAATGTCAAATATATACAATTTGAGAAGGTCGTCCGGTTGGTATTCTGAAGGTATGCTGCCACGTATGAAAGTATGGCTTTTGCCTGGTGATATGTGGTAGTGTGACTTTGCCAAGGTGTTTGGCATTTCATCCGGCATGACTCCCTCAAGAAATTCCTCGTATGTCGGGATGTACCATCCTATCGTTTTGTCGGAATCGTTATGCAGGGTGAAGGCGATGTCGCTGTCGTATTTGTAGCAGTCAACTGCCGTGGCGGTCAATGAAATGGTGATTATCGCAAAAATTTTAGCAAAATGCTTCATGGCTGTTCTGTTTGGTGTTAATCAAATATTTGCTTGTTCAGACGTGGCGGTTTACTGCTGCCTGTATCTGTTGCTGGTGTTTCTGTTGAAGCCTATGTTCCATCCGATTCCGAAGCTAAGGCCTATGTTGCCGCATGCCATGTGTGAAATTCTCCGGGAGCTTATTTCCTCGGTCTGCACATATTTGTCTCCCTTGGGACCGATTGCGGCGTCTGCCCAGTTTTCAGGAAGGACTTTACTGGTCGCATATACGGTTTCTTTTGCCTTGAGTTGTGCCGGCATCAGCAGGCCTGAGATTTCCGCAAAAATAAAGAAATGGTTTCTCAGGGTATATGCCATCTGTACGCTGGCTTCCAAAGCTATGCTGTTTGTAGTATTGTCGAAATTGTAGTTGTCGTATGGCGAACTGATGGTCACGTACTCCGGGGTATCTGAGTATGCTGACTTTCTGAATCTGTAGTAGCTGTAGTGATTCTGGCTGTATTCTCCATATCCTAATCCGGCTTTAGGCCTGAAGCTCCATTTCCCGAAGTCAAGGCGATAGGCGATACCCGCTGTGAAATATGAGCAGGAACTCGATATGGAAGAACCTCTGTTTATGGAGGTCTCATAAGTGAAACCGCTGTCAAAATTCTTGAAAGCATCACTCATGTCCATGTTATGGCCGCTGATTCCGAGATGTCCATATGCTCCGAAATGCTTTCCCCAGTAATAGGTATACCTGAGATTGAACTCGGGGCCTTGGGCAAAACCATGGCCGTTTGAGGAGAAATGGCATCCGACAGATGTCTCCAGGGTGTTCCCGAATGCATATGGCAGATGGCTGTTGTCTTTTTTCTGTGCGCTCATTACTTGTGAGGAAGCCAGGAAGCCAATCAAGGCTGCTGTGAGGGCTGTAACGGACAATTTTGTCATGATGATATAGTTTATGTTCATTTACATGTGGCGTGTATTCCTGTTGAGTCCTATGTTCCAGCCGATTCCGAAACGCAGGCTTACGGTTCCGCCTATCTGGCGCTGTGTCTCATCCTGCCGTATCAGCTCCTTCACACGGTAGGGCTCATAAAATAAATTGATGAATCCTTCAAACCAATTATCGTTTGTAAGGCTTTCCGTAGTATATATGCTTTTGCAGACGTTGACCATGCCTGGTATGAATGTGCCCGAGATTTCCGCGAAAATGAAAAAATGATTGGTCGGGCTATATGCCATCTGTATGTTGGCGTTGAAGCACACATTTCCGGGTATGGAGGAGTTTGGCAGTTTGGTTTGTATTACAACGCGTTCCGGGGTATCTGAAGTTGATGCGCTGCTGAGGCGGTAATAGCTGTAGTCTTTGCATTTGTATTCACCATATCCCAAGCCTATGCGTGGCCTGAAGCTCCAGGCTCCGAAGTCGAGGCGGTATGCCAGGCCTGCCACGATGCTTTGGTATGATTCGCGTATTTTTTTGTTCTTGTATTGCAGGGGCGCATAATTGTAACTGTCATCGAGTTTGCTGAATGTGCTTGTGACGCTCTTTGGGTTGATGCTTCCTCCGATATGGCCATACACTCCGAAATGTTTTCCCCAATAATAGGTGTATCTCAGATTCAGCTCCGGTCCGGGAACAAAACCGTTGTCATTGCAGGTGAACGCGCATCCGAGGGATGTTTCTATCACATGCCCGAAAGCATATTCCAGATGGCTGCGGGTCTGTGCATAAAGAATCTGTGAAGTGAGGATGCCAAGAGTCCACAGGCATAATGTGGCAATGAGAGTTGCGGACAGTTTCTTCATGGTTGGAAGTTTTAAAATTTCCGCTAAGATGCACAATGTCATGCAAATGTTGCACGGCGACTGTGCATCTTCTGTCCGCATGCCGGAGATGGCTTTGTAGCTTGAGCCTGGCTTGTCAGCCGATGAATTTGAGCAGCTGGCTATATGCAAGATGCACGGGAAGTCCCATAATCGTGAAGAATGAGCCTTCTATTCCTGTTATGCCGATATATCCTATCCATTCCTGGATGCCATATGCCCCGGCTTTGTCGTATGGCTTGAATGTGTCTATGTAACAGGCGATTTCATTGTCTGTCAATTCGCGGAAATGCACTGTTGCAGTGTCGGATATGGTCTCGTGCCTTTTGCAGTCACGCAAAGTCAGGGCTGTGATTACCTTGTGGCTTCGTCCTGACAGGAAACGCAGCATGTCAACTGCCTCTTCACGTGTGTGAGGTTTTCCCATTACCCTGTCACCGCACAGAACCAGTGTATCGGAGGTTATCAGTATCTCATTTTCGCTCAGTTCGCGGTGAAATCCGTATGACTTGCCTTCGGAGAGGATATGAGGTATCATTTCATGTGGAGTATCCAAGCTGTATGTTTCCTCGAAATGATTGCGTGTATCTACTTCAAAGTCAATGTTCAAGCCAGAGAGAAGTTCTTTCCTTCTCGGAGACCCGCTTGCAAGAATTATTCGTTTTCCTTTTGTTTTCATCATGTTTGTTTTTGTGCCGTGTCTCATAGGGCGGGAGGCATATGCTGTCAGAGTATCTTTTTGACAAATTTGAAGAACCTGTATGGCATGTAGCGGAAGGGGAGGTCGAGCCAGGTGCCTGTTGTGACTATCGGACGCCTGTGGCTGAATGCCTTGAAGCTTTCTTCGCCGTGATAGCAGCCCGTCCCGGAATTGCCTACGCCGCCGAATGGTATGTTTTCATTGGCAATGTGCATTATGACATCATTGATGCATCCTCCTCCGGAAGAAGTCCTGCGGATTATTTCCCATCCATCGCTCTCTTTTCCGAAGTAGTATAGGGCAAGCGGTTTTTCTCTTGAGGTAACAAACTCTATCACTTTGTCAGAGAACGGTTTGCCGTTGTCGTCAAGTGATATTACAGGGAATACGGGACCGAAGATTTCTTCAGTCATGACAGGGGAGTCAAGCGCCGGGTCAGCTATCAGTGCAGGCCCAATGAACCTTTCCTCAGGGTCGCATTCTCCTCCGAAGATAAGTTCCGCATCTTTCAGATAGCCGCTGACCCGTTCGAAGGCCTTGTCATTGACCATCCTAACATAGTGCCTGTCTGCCTTTACGTTATTGCCATGCATGTGTCTCACTTCTTC
The DNA here is from genome assembly GCA_002298075.1 of Bacteroidales bacterium UBA714. Lineage (GTDB taxonomy): Bacteria > Bacteroidota > Bacteroidia > Bacteroidales > UBA932 > Cryptobacteroides. The sequence continues at coordinate 11,553 of DBLW01000183.1, forward strand.
TGCGAATGCTCTTACAAACCTGTCGCGCACGTCTTTGTGTATAAGGATATAGTCCGGAGCGATGCATGTCTGGCCGCTGTTCAGTGTCTTTCCCCACGCAATTCTGCGTGCCGCTGTCCTAAGGTCTGCATCACGTCCTATTATGCAGGGGCTCTTGCCGCCCAGCTCGAGCACTACCGGTGTGAGATTCTTTGCGGCAGATTCCATGACGGTCCGTGCAAGGGCAGGGCTGCCGGTGAAGAATATAAGGTCGAAGCGGTGTTTAAGCAGGGCCGCATTTACTTCTCTGTTGCCTTGAACTACAGCGATATAGTGCTCCTCGAATGTGTCACGAATCATCTCCCCGATAACGGCGGACACGTTCGGGACATATGGGGAGGGTTTGAGGACAGCGGTGCATCCAGACGAAATGGCTCCTACAAGAGGATTCAGAAGCAGCTGGACCGGATAATTCCATGGTGAGATTATAAGGGCATTGCCCAGAGGCTCTTTTACGACATAGCTGCGTGACGGGAACAGCTTCAGCGGCGTGCGTCTGCGTTCCCTCCGGGCCCATTTGTCCAGATGCCTCAGATGATTGCTTATTTCTCCGGTGACTATGCTAAGCTCGGTGAGGTATGCCTCTTCATATGATTTGTGCAGGTCTGTCCAAAGCGCGTCACACAGAGGCTTTTCCCATTTTTTCATCGCTGCCGCAAATTTCTTCAGCATGTTTTTGCGGAAGGGGAGCCCGAGTGTTTCACCGCTGAGGAAATATTCCCTCTGTGACTGTATTATGCCGGCAATTCTCTCTTCCGGTGTGTTCGCAATCTCCATTTCTCTGCCATTTAAAAAACTGGGGCAAATATAGCAAAAGCTGAGTGCAAAACGTCAAGCTTGCTTGTAAGTTTTGCCGAAGCGCAAGCGTATATATGAGCTTTAGCTCAAATATGCGAAAAATCGAGATCAGAAGCAAAGCTTGCTTTGATTCTGCCGAAGTAGATCTTCCTTTCGGTAGCATGGATTCCTTTCGAGGTGACGTATTCAGGCTTTAGAATCGGGATATAATTATGTAGATGAGAATTTCTAAAGATTTAATGTGGGATACTTCTTTTTTATCAAACATTACTTTGATTTTATTGTAATTTTATTATCTTTGCTGCAGCAACTTCTAAACTGAAACTGTTATGAGGCGCATGTTCTTCTGTCTGTTGCCTTTTGCGCTGTTTTCTTGCGGCGTGGCGGATTTCATGGAATGTAATCTTGAGAGACTTCCTGATGATGAGTATGATTACATTATGGTTCCGGCTGATGAATTGTTCTTGTTTGCCGACCTTGGAGGCAAGCGTGCAACCAAGACAAAAAGTACGGATGACTCTCAGAATATGGTGAGCCTTGAGTCGCTCCTAGACCGTGACTCTGCTGAAGAAATGTCATTCAAGTCTATGATTATACGTCAGATACCTTTTCTTGACAATAAGGACGACAAAAAGGTCATGTTCCGCAAGAATAATGACAATAGTTACTATTCGGATTCCCTTACTGTAGTGAGGACTTTCTTGATTGAGACTGTCGATACTTTGACAGGCGCGGTCACTAAAGATGTCGCCACTATGATACCATATGTTGGTTATGTTGACATGTATGGTGCGGAGACGGTGAGTTTTCTCGACAAAAGCCTTTACCGCGGCATCATCTTGTATTCTGATTTATATGGCGGTAGCATTGACATTTACACTTATGGTGACGGCCCGATAGGTGATGCCGTTGTTGTTCCTTTTGAGGACGCTGGGTCATATTCAAGCAGATTAATGTATCTTTCCGTGCCTGCTTCTGTCTGTACGCGTGCGGACAAAGAGCCTGTTGAACTTGAGGCAAGCTATTGTATTGCTGAAGTGACGCCGGAATGGGACTTGTATAAAGATTCGGAGGGAGGTGAATACAACGGACATGATTGGCGGAACGACCCTCCTCTGGATGATGGCGGTGGCTGTGGAGAAGGTGGTGGAAAGCCGCGTGAACCGGTTAAATATACGGTTTCGCTTTCCTCTTCCTCCGGTGGGATTGTTCTTGGCTCAGGAGAATATGTGAAAGATTTCTATGTGACTTGCCGTGCTGTGCCTGATATGGATTTTTATTTCAGCCGTTGGGTGGGCAGCCTTCGTGGTTATTCGGAATGTGCCGCTTTCCTAATAAGAACTGATATTGAAGCGACGGCTTATTTCGGCAGTGTTTTGGAGGAAGGAAAACTGCCTTGCTGGGACAAGAGCACAGGTATTGGTAATCCGTTGGTTGAGATGAGTCTGGCGCCGACGGGCCAATGGAATACTAACTTCATTGGTTCTACTTTCGGAAACACGCGCTGGTGGAATGGTCAAAAGAAAAATCATTCCGGCATAGATTTGTATGCAGAGTCTGGCACACCTTTATACGCGATGTGTGACGGGAAAATATCCATGACACAGAAATATGTTACAGAACAGCCGATGCGAATAGGACAAGATGAGTACCCTGCATGGTATAAGGGAGATACGAATGGTGCTGGAAATCGTTTCTCTATAGAATGTCTGATAGGAGGGCAAGTCGTTATTTTTTCTTATTGGCACCTGAGTGCAGACGATCCTGTGGCCATCAATCCGAGGACTGGACGACCGTTCAGACCTGGAGACAAGGTCTATCGTGGAGAAGTGATAGCTTATAGCGGTTGTACCGGCAATGCATATGAGGTGCCGTATCCTCATCTCCATCTTACTGTGCTGCAAAATGGAAAGCAGGTGAATCCTGAGATTTATCTTAATGGCATAGTCTCCCGTGAGTCAAACGGCGCTGTGCGGTCAACGAAAATCACAGGCATCAAATGTGATGAGGAAGATAAAGTATATTTATATTACGGTGATGTTTGGTTGTCCGATGGCAATCCGGACATGATGTTATAATTTTGATAAATCTAAAATAGTTTCATTATGAAAATAAGAATTACAATGGTTATGTTT
>DBLW01000167.1 GCA_002298075.1 Bacteroidales bacterium UBA714
AGCTTTGGGATGAGTACAATATCGAATGGCTGCAGGATACTCTCGGTACCGTGGATTTCGTGAATGGTTTTGTCGAGGATTATAACGACCCTCTCGGACGCAAGGCTACATGGGAGGCCCTTGTGAATGTGAAGGATCACGAGGCTTCGGAGCGTACAGAGGTGATAAGCGCCAATGCACAGTGGTTCGAGGATAATTCACCTGTTGACGCGCGCTTCAAGAAGCCTGTCGTCAAAGGCGTGTCGGCTAAGGTAATCAATGCCGTGGCGCTTGCCGGTGACTGCTATCCTGCCACTCCGATAGGAATCAATCTTCCGAATGCGGACTGGATAAGAAAAGATTACGGCTCAAAATCAGTGACCATAGCGAATATAACCCATGCTTACGACAAGGCTGCCCAGGAGTCTCCTAAGAGCACGCTTACGGAGTTCGCATGGTCAGAGGGGGAAATCGCTGCGGCGAAGAAATACCTGTCCATCACGGATGAGGTGCACACTGACCTTCATGAGTGCCTTGGACACGGTTCCGGCCAGCTTCTCCCGGGGACATCCCCTAATGCTCTCGGAGAATACAGCTCTGCCTTGGAGGAGACCCGTGCCGACTTGTTCGGACTTTATTATATGGCTGACCCTAAGCTCGTGGAGCTTGGAATCCTGCCGGACATGGAGGCTTACAAGGCTCAGTATTCCAATTATATAAGGAACGGATCCATGGTTCAGTTCAATCGTGTCGAGCTTGGCCGCAAAAATACGGAGGCCCATATGCAGAACCGCAAGCTCATCGCTGACTGGTGCTATGAGAAGGGCTTGGCTGACAATGTGATAGAGAAGAAGATCCGTGACGGGAAGACTTATTTCGTGGTCAACGACTATGAGGCTTTGCGCGGGCTTTTCGGTGAGCTTCTCGCCGAGGTGCAGCGCATAAAGTCAGAGGGGGACTATGCTGCAGGAAAGGCGCTTGTGGAGCGTTATGCCGTAAATATTGACCCTGAGCTTCACAAGGAAGTGAAGGAGAGGTATGATGCGCTCGGTCTGAAGCCGTATGGCGGCTTTGTGAACCCTGACATTGTCCCTGTCGTGAAGAACGGCAAGGTCGTGGACTATGATGTCGTATATTGTGACGACTATCTCGGCCAGATGATGGAGTACGGCCGGAAATATTCGGCCCTTTAGGGCATTCCGGCCAGCCGATATGGATGAAAGGCTCCTGAAAGACTATAACAGCTATTTGAGGATAGAGCGTGCGATGTCGCGGAATACCGTGGCATCGTATTGTTCTGATGTGGAGGCTTTCCTGGAATGGTATTGCGGTGCGGCAGAAGCTATTTCCGACACAAGCATAGAGGAGTATCTCCAGTTCAGGGACGGGATATCGAGGCGTTCCCAGGCAAGGGTGCTCAGCTCCCTGCGCTCTTTCTGTTCCTGGCTTGTGCTTGAGGGGATAATGAAAGAAAATCCTTGCGACAAGGTTGACTCCCCTAAGCTCGGGCGTTATCTTCCGGACGTGCTGTCGGTCGGGGAGGTCATGGACATTATGGATTCCGTTGATCTTGCGACATGGCAGGGGGTGCGCGACAGGGCTATTCTGGAGACCCTTTACGGTTGCGGGCTTCGTGTCTCCGAAGCGGCGTCACTGCGTATTTCCGGACTTTATTTTGAGGACGGCTTCGTCCGTGTCGTGGGAAAGGGAAACAAGGAGAGGATTGTGCCCTTGGGTGAAATTGCAGCCGAATCAATAGGCTCATATCTTCAGGTGAGGCCGCTTCCGCGTGATGCGGAAAGTGATGATATACTTTTTTTGAGCCGTCTTGGGCGCGCCATGAGCCGTGTGTCTATTTTCAACCTTGTGAAGAAGCAGGCAATGGCCGCCGGCATATCCAAGGAGATATCCCCGCATACTTTCAGGCATTCTTTCGCGACTCATCTTATCGAGAACGGGGCTGACCTGCGTGTGGTGCAGGAGATGCTCGGGCATGAGAGCATCACGACGACCGAGATCTACACTCATGTTGAGGCAAGCTCATGGCAGAGGAACATAATGGAGCATCATCCGCGCATGATGCGCAAGTCAAAGTGATGTCCGGTAATTTTACTATCTTTGCGCGCGGCAAGACGCCCCGGCAGGAAGTAGGATATGCTGCCGGCAATTCAGAACAATAACAATTATAACATATCGATATGGACAAGAACAGTTATGCACTGGGCATGAGCATCGCCCACAATATGCTCTCTTCCGGAATAAAGGAAGTTGATTTCGAGGATTTTACGGCAGGCATCAAGGCTGTGCTCAAAGGGGAAGAGCCGGCTGTGAGCTTCCAGGAGGCCGGAAAGCTTCTCGACAAGTATTTTGCTGACATCGAGGCTGAGCAGAAGGCAGAGAAAGAGGCCATGGGAGCCGCAATGCGTGAGGAAGGTGAGGCTTTCCTCAAGATGAACGCTTCCGCAGAAGGCGTCGTGACTCTTCCGAGCGGCCTTCAGTATAAGGTGCTCAAGGAAGGAACGGGCAAAAAGCCGTCTGCGTCTTCACAGGTGAAGTGCCACTATGAGGGTACTCTTCTCAACGGAGTCAAATTCGACAGCTCATACGACAGGGGAGAGCCGGCCGTATTCGGGCTGAATCAGGTTATCCGCGGATGGACAGAGGGCGTGCAGCTCATGGCCGAGGGTGCGAAATACGAGTTCTATATACCGTATGACCTCGCTTACGGAGAGCATGGCGCTCCTGGCGCTATTCCACCTTACGCAGCTCTCAAGTTTATTGTTGAGCTGGTAGAGGTGCTCTAAGAATACTGCGGATGGTTTCTCCGGAAGTTTTCATGCAGATATTCACTCTCTTGACGGGAGTGGCATATGTCATCCTCGAAATCCGTCAGAAGAATCTGATGTGGGCCGTCGGTGTGGTGACCGGTATTGCCGCAATGTGGGTGTTCTTCCGTCAGGGGCTTTATGCCTCTTTCGGTCTGAACACCTATTATTTGTTTGTGTCCTTTTGGGGGCTGTGGCAGTGGAGCCGTACCAAGAGGCTTGCCAAAGATGCGCTGCCTACGGAAGATGAGGGCGGGGACGTGATATGCCTCAGGCATATTTCCCCGAATGTCCTTGCTGTGAGCGTTTTGCTTGCGGTTGCCGGCACGGTGGCACTTTCCCTTTTGATGGAGAGGTTTGAGAACCCTATGTCGTGGCTTGATTCCTCTGTGGCTGTGCTCAGTGCCCTTGCGACATGGTGGCTGGGACGCTCATATCTTGAACAATGGTATGTGTGGATTGCGGCGGACTGTGTCAGCGTAATCTTGTGCATTTCGCAGGGATTGTGGTGGATGGTTGTGATGTATGTGTTTTATACCGTGGCCGCGGCTTACGGTCTGGTGCATTGGAAAAGGCATGGCAAATATGTGGATTGACTATGAAACTTATTGTTGAAAGCGGTGCGACCAAGGCTGACTGGTGCCTGTGTGAAACGGATGCATGCGGAGGCGGCCGTGTAGTGCGCCAGATAAGGACTCCGGGCATCAATGTGTCCGTCATGACAGAAGACGCTGTGGACAGGATTGTATCCGGCTTCGTGGCTTCTGCAGATGAAGAGCTTGTGGGCTCGGTCGATGAACTTCACTTTTATGCGGCAGGGATTGTTTCTTCGGATGTTTCTGCGCATTTGGAAAGGCAGCTCGGGAAACATTTCCGTCCGGCATGCAGGATGGAGTTCGCTTCCGATCTTCTCGCTGCTGCCAGGGCGCTGTTTGGTGACGGCGGCGGAGTCGCTGCGATTATGGGCACCGGGTCGAACAGCTGCCTGTATGACGGTAAGGAGATTGTGCGGTGCATCAGCTCCGGAGGATTCGTGCTTGGGGATGAAGGCAGCGGGGCTTCTTTAGGAAGGATGTTCCTCTCTGATTATTTCAAGGGACTTGTCCCGCCTGCCCTTGCAAAGGAGTTCGCCGCTGCTTTTCCTGATGTCGATTATGCTTCAGCCGTGAGGGAGATATACCGTGGAGAGGCTCCGTCAAGGTATCTTGCCTCTTTTGCCCCTTTTGTGACGGAGCACAGGGATGATTCTTATGCTGCCGGCCTTGTCGCGGTGAATGTGCGGAATTTTGTGGAACGTTCGCTTTCAAGATACGGTTGCAGGCGCATAGGAGTGGCCGGCTCCCTTGGGCTGGCCTGCAGAAGCGAGCTTGAGCGGGCCGGTGCCGTTTACGGTCTTGAATTTGTGAATTTTGTGCAGGCTCCGATGTCTGCCCTTATAGATTATCATTATGGCGTATAAGGAAAATTATCCGTCCGTTCTGCTCGAAGAGGCAGTGGATGCTATAAGTTCTCTTCCGGGCGTTGGCCGCAGGAGTGCCTTGCGTCTGGCTTTGCATCTGCTTAAGCAGCCTGTCGAGAATGTCCATCATTTCACTTCTTCGATTGCCCGTCTGCGCGATGAGGTGAGATATTGCCGTCATTGCATGATGATTTCCGATGATGACGAGTGCGCCATCTGCGCAGACCGTTCAAGGGACCACAGGACAATATGTGTCGTGGAAAGCGTGAGGGATGTTATGAGCATAGAGAATACCGGGCAGTATCATGGGGTTTATCATGTGCTTGGCGGAATCATCTCTCCAATAAACGGTGTCGGGCCTTCTGATCTGACCGTGAGGGAGCTTGTGGCCAGGGTTGCCGCGATGGCAGGCGCGGAGGCGGATGCTTCTGCAGATACGCAGCCTGAGGTCATACTTGCCCTGAGCGGTGATGTCGAGGGCGAGACAACTGCATTCTACATATACAGGCAGATTTCCGGTTATGGTGTCCGGGTGTCTTCTCTCGCGCGTGGCCTGGGATTTGGGGATGATTTGGAATATGCGGATGAACTGACTTTGGGGCGTTCCATCGTTAACAGGCAGATATTCCGGCCGTAGCAAATAAATTTTGCTGATTGTGAAAAAATAAATACTTTTGCGGGCTTGTGCATGGCTAATTCAGCGGCCGCTGCCTTGGCCGGGCCTGAGCAAAAAAAGGAGGTGCAGCATGATAGAGATATTCTACAAGGAAAACGGGCAGATGATGGTGGCCCGGTCTGAGGCGGATTTCGGAAAAATCCGTTGCGGGGATGTCGTCTGGATTGACCTGTTCTCCCCGTCCGGTGATGAAAAGAGGGCGGTTGAGGCTTTTCTCGGCACTACGATACAGAGCCGTGCCCAGGCTGAGGAGATTGAGAGCTCTTCACGCTTTTCCGAGACCGACCAGGCTATTTTCGCAAATACGAGCTTCCTTATCCCGGGTCCTGAGGAGTATTCCATGGAGACGGTTTCTTTCATACTTGCGGGGCAGGTGCTCACGACTTTGAGGGAATGTCCGCTAAGGAGCTTCACCGATTTGCAGAGAAGGCTTCTCGCTTTCCCTAAGATGTACGCTTCTGGATATATAGTGTTCGTGAGCATCCTGGAGCAGCGTATCGACCTTGATGCGGATATGGTTGAGCTTATTTCCAAGGAGATTGCCCAGTATAACAAGAAGCTAAACCTCGGAGAGGACATCAGCGAGGAGTTCCTCATAGACATTAACCAGCTGCAGGACAATACGATGCTCATCCGTGAGAATATCGTGGACAAGCAGCGCATGGTGTCGAGCATACTGAAAAGCACGAAGTATCCTTCCGAACTTCAGCCTAAGTTCAATGTGCTGCTCAAGGACATCTCTTCCCTGATTAATCATACCAATTTCAGTTTCGAGCGTCTCGAATATCTCCAGAATACCGTCATCGGTATCATCAACCTGGACCAGAACAAGATTATGAAGGTCTTTACCCTGGTCTCGCTTATGCTCATGCCCCCGACCCTCATAGCCAGCTTCTTCGGCATGAATGTGAGCTTCGGGCGTTTCATGTCCGAGTCCGGCTGGGCCTGGTTTATTATCGTTGGGCTGATGCTCCTGTCATTTTTCGTCATCTTCTGGATTTTCAAGCAGAGGAAGATGTTCTGATTACATTCCGCCGCGCGTTTGGGGCTCATTGTCCGGGCAATAATGTCCGGATATGAAAATCATTGTCTAAAATATTTGAAAATCCGAAAATTATGCATACTTTTGCGCGCTTTTTGGCTGGTCTTCGCGGCTTGCCAAGGCACATGAGATAATGTTAAACCACTAGTTTGTTTTTATTAGTCATTATGGAAGAAAACAAAACAGTTGCTGCTGAGGCAATGCCTGCGGCACAGGAAGAAACCAAGAAGGCGGCTTTCAACGCCTCTGTCGCCCCTGAGAATTTCGACTGGGACGCATTCGAGAAAGAGGATGTGTATGACGGAAACATCAGCGACATCGCAGACCAGTACAACCAGACACTCTCAAAGATTGTTGAGGGAGAGGTAGTTGAAGGTGTTGTCACTGCAATCAGCAAGAGGGAGGTCATCGTGAACATCGGCTACAAGAGCGAGGGTGTGATCATGGCTCCTGAGTTCCGTTACAACCAGGACCTCACTGTAGGTGACAAGGTTGAAGTGTTCGTTGAGAGCACTGAGGACAAGAAAGGACAGCTTATCCTTTCTCACAAGAAGGCACGCCAGCTCCGTTCTTGGGATATGGTAAACGAGGCTTTCAATGCAAACGAGATTGTGAAGGGATACGTGAAGACCCGCACAAAGGGCGGTATGATCGTGGACGTGTTCGGAATCGAGGCATTCCTCCCTGGCTCACAGATCGACATCAAGCCTATCCGCGACTACGACCAGTATGTTGACACTACAATGGACTTCAAGATTGTCAAGATCAACCAGGAGTTCCGCAATGTCGTGGTTTCACACAAGGCTCTCATCGAGGCAGAGCTTGAGCTCCAGAAGAGCGAGATCATCGCCAAGCTTGAGAAAGGCCAGGTACTCGAGGGTACTGTCAAGAACATCACAGGCTACGGCGTATTCGTTGACCTCGGCGGTGTTGACGGTCTCATCCACATCACTGACCTCTCATGGGGCAGAATCAACCATCCGGAGGAGGTTGTCGCTCTCGACCAGAAGATTAACGTTGTCATCCTTGACTTCGATGAGGCTAAGAAGAGAATCGCTCTCGGCTTGAAGCAGCTCACAGTTCATCCTTGGGATGCACTTGACGCAAACCTCAAGGTTGGTGACAAGGTCAAGGGTAAGGTTGTCCTTATCGCAGACTACGGTGCATTCGTTGAGATTGAGCCGGGCGTTGAGGGTCTTATCCACGTTTCAGAGATGTCATGGTCTCCAAGGCTCCGCATCGCTTCTGACTTCCTTAAGGTTGGAGACGAGGTTGAGGCTCAGATTCTTACACTCGACAGGGAGGATAAGAAGATGTCTCTCGGCTTGAAGCAGCTCGTTGCAAACCCTTGGGAGAATATCCGCGAGAAATATGCAGTAGGTTCAAAGCACTCGGCAACTGTACGCAATATCACCAACTTCGGCGTCTTCGCAGAGCTTGAGGAGGGAATCGAGGGACTCGTTCACATCAGCGATCTCTCATGGAGCAAGATCAAGCATCCATCAGAGCTTGTAGCTCCTGGTGACACTATCGAGGTCGTAATCCTTGACTTTGATGAGGAGAACCATAAGCTCAGCCTCGGCCACAAGCAGCTCCTTCCTAATCCATGGGATGAGATTGAGGCAAAATATGGCGTAGGCACTGTAGTTGAGGCCAAGATTGCAACTGTAAACGAGAAAGGCGCAGTAGTTGAGCTTGAGGGCGATGTTGACGCATTCTGCTTCAACAGGGAGCTCGTGAAAGAGGACGGCTCTATGCCGGCTGCAGGCGAGACTCTCGCATTCAAGGTTACTGAGCTTAAGAGAAGCGCAAAGAAGGCTACTCTCTCACACGTAAAGACTTACGCTTCATCAGAGGCTAAGTCAGAGAGGACTTCAAGCGAGTCTGACAACACCAAGAAGGCTGTGAAGAAGATTAACTCGAACATTGAGAAGACTACTCTCGGTGACATCGACGCTCTTGCAGCCCTTAAGAGCCAGCTCGAGAGAGGCGAGTAATCTCTTCAGCATGAATTTCACTCTTAATGTCCTGGGTACGGCTTCTGCCCTGCCCACTACAGAGAGATTCCCAAGCGCCCAGGTACTTGATGTACGTGGGCGTTTCTTTCTGATAGATTGCGGTGAGGGAGTTCAGATGCAGATGCGCCGCATGGGGATATCATTCCTTAAGATTGAGCACATTTGCCTTTCGCATATACACGGTGACCATCTGTTCGGACTTTTCGGCCTGCTTTCCACCATGGGGATGCTCGGGCGCACGGCAGAGCTGTCAATATATGCCCCGAAGAATTTTCATCCGGTGCTGAAGTTCTTCTTGTCATATTTCGGTGAGGGCCTGCTTTTCCATATCAATTATGTGCCTTTGGCCATGAAGGAGCCTGAGGTGATTTATGGTAACAGGGCAGTTGAGCTGCTTGCGTTTCCGTTGAATCATCGTGTCGAGACTTTCGGTTTCATGATACGTGAGAAAGCTCCTGCGTTCAATGTGAGGAAAGAGGCGATAGGGAAGTACGGGCTGTCTCTGTCGGAGATAGGTGCCCTTAAGCGCGGGGAGGATGTTGTCAGGCCGGCCGGTCCTTTGACCCATGCCTGTATCGAGAACGGGTTTTGTCCTTGCTCCGGTACGGATGAGCCTCTTGTGATTCCTAATTCAGAGGCCGCTTATGTGCCTTTCGTGCCACGGAGCTATGCCTATTGCAGTGATACGGCGCCGTTTCCGGAGCTTCCGGAGTGGGTGAAAGGAGTGTCCTTGCTTTATCACGAGTCAACTTTCCCGAAGGATATGGCCGACATGGCTGCCAAGACTTTCCATTCCACTACGGTCCAGGCGGCCCGGTGCGCTCTTGAAGCCGGTGCAGGCAGGCTGCTGGTCGGGCATTATTCTTCCCGTTTCCATTCAGTGGACTTTTTCCTTGATGAATTGAGGGAGATTTTCCCGAACACTGAACTCGCACGCGACAGGACTTCATATGAAATTCCGCTTGTGCGTCAGTGATGATGCCGGCCGGGTCCGGTAATAATAGAGTGGCAGTTTTTCTTTAATTCTGTCTTATTATGATTCCGGCAGCAACATCTCCTGCATCTGATGTTATGGTTATAGTGCATCCTCTCATTGTCCCGGTATCATTCCGGTTCGCAATAATCTTAAGGTAGTGTTGACCGGCTTTGTCGCAATATTTTCTGACTTCAATCCAGTCGTGTTGCAGATAAAGTTCATGACCGTCAAATTTCCTTCCGTTTTCTTCAATATGAATGTATTCATTGGCCTTATTGGAATGAAATACTAAGCCTCCTAATAGAAACGGATCCGCTGCAATAAAAATTAGGCCTCCCTCTTTTTCAATTGTAACTTCATCTCTTTCTAAATGGATATGATAATTTGGCCTGTTCATGCAGGAGCCAGTCAGAAAAAGTGCAGCGACAAATATCAATATTTTTATATATCTCATCATTAATGGGTATTAAAAATA
>DBLW01000077.1 GCA_002298075.1 Bacteroidales bacterium UBA714
GGAATAAGTGCCCAGTAATGATATCTCATAATGAATAGGTTATTAATCTGAAATTTCAGGGGCAGTGTTGTTTGTTTCATTTTGGTAATTTGATGGTGCGTCTTCCTTTGAGCATGATGTCAGGAGTGGGTATTATGGATAGGCTGTCTTTTCGTGGTTTTAGTGTTTAAACTGTCCAAAGTTATATAAATAGTTTGCAAATCAGTCAATGCCACAGGAAAAATGCCGTAAAATTGCTATCTTCGCAAATTGCGGCTCTTGACGGGCTGTGTATTTTAGAGAATGATATAGGATGAAATTGAGAATAATTGTAATTGCAGCCTTGGCGGTCATGTCTGTAGTGTTTTCTGCGGCGGGGGCGCCAGGGGCAGGAAAGACGCCCCAGCAGTCATATATAGAACGCTATGCATCACTGGCTGTGTCGGAGATGTACCGAAGCGGAGTCCCGGCGAGCATAACACTTGCCCAGGGACTGCTCGAATCGCGCTATGGACAGTCTGAGCTTGCTCTCAAGAGCAACAACCATTTCGGCATAAAATGCCACAATTGGACGGGCGCCAAGGTCTACCATGACGATGACAGAAGGAATGACTGCTTCCGCAAATACAGCTCTCCTGATGAGTCTTTCCGGGACCATTCTGACTTTCTGCGCTACCGTGACAGATACAGATTCCTGTTTGACATGCCTGTGACGGACTATAGGGGGTGGGCATACGGCCTGAAGAAAGCCGGATATGCCACCGATCCCTCATATCCGGAGAAACTGATACGCCTTATTGAGGAGCACAGGCTATACGAATTTGACCGCAAGGCAGCCGGCTGGACTGCTTCATCAAGTAAAAATGAAGAGGCGGCAGATGTGGCAAGGCGGTCGGTCAGGGAAGCTCGTAAGGAGGCAAGGCGCGCCTCAAGGAAGCATGACAAGAAAAGTCATGAGACACCGGAGCAGGCAATCCCACAGTCTCCGGGCCAGATTGAACAGGTCAAGGTGCTTACGCCTGAGCAGAGCGAGGTCTTCCATTTCGCCCTCTCCCGCCAGATGTATTCGCAGAACGGAGTGCCTTTCATTTATTCTTGCGAAGGGGAGACATATGCTAGCATCGCCAAATGCTACAAGCTTTTCCTGCGTGAACTTCTGAAATTCAATGACCTGGAGTCTGAAAGCTATCTTGCTCCTGGAACAGTGGTTTATCTTCAGGCAAAGAAGAAGGAAGCCCCGTCAGGACTTGACAAATATGTTGTTGAGGGTGAGGCTGACCTGCGTGACATAGCGCAGCGCTTTGCCGTGCGGATGGAGTCTCTCTACAAGATGAACGCCTGGGAGCCGGGCTATGCCCCTGTGGACGGGGATGTGATAATATTGCGCTCGCGCAGATGATGCCGCGGCTCTGCATGCAGATGAAATAAAGATTGTATGAAAATAAAAACTAATGTGTTGATAAGCCTGTTTGTGGCATTTGCTGCGGTTGCGGGTACAGCCGGATTCGTTGCCGGGAGGTATGTAAGTGACAACAAGAAACCGAATTTTACAAAGGAGCATGTGCTGTATGTGCGTGAGGGCATGACGGTCAGCCAGGTTTCCGATTCGATTGCGGCCGGAGCCGGGACCTTGCGTCCTGCAAGCCTGGAGAGATGTCTCAGGAAAGTCGGGGCAGAGGGGAACATAAAGCCGGGAAAATATGTCATTGAACCGTCATTTACCAGCATATATGTGGCCAGAATGCTTGTTTTCGGGTGGCAGACACCTCAGAACCTGACCCTTTCCGGTACGATAAGAAGCAAAGGCGCGATAGCGCGGAAAATCAGCAGCCAGATGATGGTTGACTCAGCCTCTGTAGCCTTGGCCCTTGATGACTGTGAGTTTCTCGGACGCTATGGATTCACTCCGGAGACAGTATTCGCGATGATATTACCTGACACGTATCAGATGTGGTGGACCGCTTCTGTAGAGGATATTTTTGACAGGCTCAAAAAGGAATATGACTCATTCTGGACGCCGGAGCGCATTTCCAAGGCAGAAAAGCAGGGACTTAGCAGGCTTGAAGTCTCGACAATGGCCTCGATTGTAAGCGGCGAGACGCTGAAGGCTGCGGAATATCCGGTAATAGCCGGGGTCTATCTCAACCGTCTAAACAGGGGAATGAAACTCCAGGCGGACCCTACCGTCTGCTATTGTCATGACTATAAGCTTGACAGGGTGCTGCGCAAGCATCTCACAATAGACTCCCCGTACAATACGTATAAATATGCCGGGCTTCCTCCTACGCCAATCAATGTCCCGCCAAAAGCTTGCATTGATGCTGTGCTGAATCCGGATACACATGGCTACATTTATTTTTGCGCCAGTCCGGCTTTTGACGGGACACACCGTTTTGCAGTGTCATATGGCGAGCATTGCAGGAATGCGCGGGAGTTCCAGCGCGAACTGACTGCACGCCGTAAGGCAAGAGGATGATTATATCAGGACCCTGTGATAATGCGGACCGAACCTTTCGAAAGCCGCTTTCTCCAGTTCCTCCCTGTGGTCAGGATGGGCTATGCTTGTAAGCAGGCGCGCACGCTCTTGCATTGAGCGCCCATACAGGTCAACTGCACCGAACTCGGTCACGACATAATGCACATGCGACCTTGTCGTGACGACTCCGCCTCCCTCGATTATGGCCGGCGCGATTTTGCTTCCGCCCTTGTTCGTGCATGACGGCATGGCTATTATCGCCTTTCCGCCCTTTGAGAGTGATGCGCCGTAAACGAAGTCAATCTGTCCTCCCACTCCGGAATAGAACCTGGTCCCTATCGAATCGGCGCAAACCTGTCCTGTCAGGTCAATCTGCACAGCTGAGTTTATGGCTGTCATCTTGGGGTTCTGCGAAATGATGTAAGGGTCGTTCGTGTATCCTACGTCCATCATTGCCACCATCGGGTTGTCATCAATGAAATCATAGACTTTCTGTGAGCCCATGAGGAAGGTTGAGACCAGTTTTCCTTTGTCAGTGACTTTATTGGAACCGTCAATCACTCCTTTTTCCACAAGAGAGAGTACCCCGTCTGCAAACATTTCCGTATGTATGCCCAGGTGCCTGTGGCTTCCGAGCTGGGCCAGTACGGCGTTCGGTATCGCGCCGATTCCCATCTGCAGGCAGGCTCCGTCCTCAATAAGGGAGGCGCAATGCTTACCTATAGCTGTTTCCGTTTCATTCGGCTCGCTGAAATGCGCAGGCTCAAGCGGTGTGTTGCCTTCCACGAAGATGTCTATGAGATCCATAGGTATCATCGCCTGTCCCCATGCCCTCGGCACATTGGGGTTCACGACTGCTATTACGGTCTTGGCGCATTCGATTGCCGCGAGAGTCGCATCTACGGAAGTGCCGAGCGAAACGAAGCCGTGCTTGTCCGGAGGGCAGACCTGAATCATTGCCACGTCGCACCTCAATGCTCCGCATCTGTAGAGTTTCTGCGTCTCGCTGAGGAATACCGGAATATAGTCGGCATATCCGCTCTGGACTCCCTTGCGTACATTCGCTCCTATGAAAAAGCCCTGATGAAAGAAAATCCCGTCAAACTTCGGGTCGGAATATGGTGCGGGGCCTTCTGTGTGAAGGTGGTGGATGCGGACATCTTGAAGTTCACCTCTTTCCCCTCTTTCGCAGAGAGCGTCAATAAGCAGCCTTGGTGCGCTTGCGACACTGCTCAGATGCACATGGTCTCCTGATTTTACGACCTTTACGGCTTCTTCTGCCGTGACATAGCTGATGTTCTTTAGCATATATTATGTGATTGGGACCCCAAAGATAGGATTTTTTCTTAATTTTGCCACGCTTCACGGCGCTGCGTGGCGCCTTGGGGCCGCTGATGTTTAAACAATGAACGGATTATTGCCTCATATGCATACAAGACAGGAAAAAATGGAGGCTTTCGGAAGGATTCTCGATGTGCTCGATGAACTCCGTGAGAAATGCCCTTGGGACCGCAAGCAGACGAATGAATCTCTGCGCCCGCAGACTATAGAGGAAACATATGAATTGAGTGACGCCATCCTCAAGGGAGAGGAGCGCGAGCTTTCAAAGGAACTTGGGGATGTGCTCCTGCATGTGCTTTTCTATGCGAAGATAGGGG
Organism: Bacteroidales bacterium UBA714; assembly: GCA_002298075.1. Classification (GTDB taxonomy): domain Bacteria; phylum Bacteroidota; class Bacteroidia; order Bacteroidales; family UBA932; genus Cryptobacteroides. The sequence goes on from DBLW01000077.1 coordinate 4,114, forward strand.
AGGAGAAGCAGCACTTCGATATAGTGGATGTCATAAATTTCCTTTGCGACAAACTGATTTACCGTCATCCTCATGTGTTTTCGACAGCACAGGTGAGCGATTCCGAGGATGTCGTGAAGCAGTGGGAGATGCTCAAGACAAAGGAGAAGGATGGCAACAAGAGGGTTCTGTCCGGAGTTCCGGACACTCTGCCGCCGCTTCTTAAGGCATACAGGATGCAGGACAAGGCGCGCGGAGTCGGTTTTGACTGGGAGCAGAAGGAACAGGTCTGGGACAAGGTCAAGGAAGAAATGGGCGAGTATCAGGCCGAGCTTGACGCAATGGCCGTGGCCTCTTCCGCTCAGGAACGTGAGGACGCATACGTTAGGGCCGAGGGCGAGCTGGGAGATTATCTTTTTGCGGTCGTGAATGCCGCGCGTCTGTATGGGCTGAATCCGGATACGGCCCTTGAGCGTACATGCGCTAAGTTCAAGCGCCGTTTCACATATCTTGAAGAACATACCATAAGGCAGGGACGCAACCTCAAGGATATGACCCTTGCAGAGATGGATGCCATTTGGGATGAGGCTAAGGCAAAGGGATTGTAGTATGGCTGTACCTTCATGGCAGGAGAGGACACGGATGCTCGTGGGCGAGGAGATGCTGGGGCATTTCCGCACGTGTACCGTGGCGGTGATCGGAGTGGGAGGCGTCGGCGGATATGCCGCGGAAATGATTGCCAGAGCCGGAATCGGTCATATGATAATAATGGACAGCGACACGGTCTCCGTTTCGAATAAGAACAGGCAGCTGCTTGCCTTGGACTCCACGGTGGGACGTCCCAAGTGTGAGGTGCTGGCGGAAAGGCTCAGGGACATAAATCCGGAGCTTGAACTGACGGTGATATGCGATTATCTGGAATCCGGAAAGGTTGCCGATGTGCTTGGAGGCAGGAAGATAGATTTCCTTGTCGATGCGATTGATACCCTCGCTCCGAAGTTGTCGCTCATACAATATTGCATGGAAAACGGGATTCCGCTTGTTTCGTCAATGGGAGCCGGAGCTAAATTCGATGCCACGAAAGTACGCATCACCGATATTTCCAAGTCGTTCAATTGCCCTTTGGCATATATCGTACGCAAGAGGCTGAGACATATGGGCATAAGCCGCGGATTCAAGGCTGTTTTCTCTGAAGAACTGCCGGACAGGGATTCTATTGTGGCTTGTGAGGACCGGAACAAGAAGTCGCAGGTCGGTACAATATCGTATATACCGGCCGTATTCGGCTGTGCATGCGCACAGGCCGCCGTACAGCATCTCATGTCAAATTGGCGGGAATCTTCTCGGGGAAAAGATGCCCCCAGCCCGGAAATGCCATAAGATTGTGGCGATGGCGGGCCGTTTGTGTCCTTTGGGACGAAATTTCATTTTTTTTGGTTACTTTTGCATTTTGTTGTATGTGATTTGCGGACGGATGTCCGGATATGACAAAAAGAGTTGGAATGAGTACTTACATTGTGAGGGAGGTCCGCAGCAGAAAGGATCTCAAGAAGTTCATCCTATTTCCAGACGAATTGTACAAGGGATGTGATTGCTATGTGCCGCCGCTTCATGACGGACAGGAGCATGAACTGATGCATTCAGCCTCGCTTGAGTATTGCACGAGGAAAATGTGGCTTGTTGAGGATGCGGACGGCAAGGTCGCCGGGCGCATATGTGCGATAATAAATCCTCGCTATAATGAGAGGTATGGCATGAAGAGGGTCCGGTTCGGATGGTTTGACCTTATTAACGACATTGAGGTCGCAAGACTTCTGACAGGTGCGGCTGAGTCGTGGGCCCTGAGCCAAGGCATGGAAGAGATACATGGCCCGCTGCAATATACTACAATGGGCCGTCAGGGCATGCTGGTTGAAGGTTTTGATAAGCTCGCGCCGTTTTCATGCCTTTACAATTACCCGTATTATGTTGACCTTGTGTCGCGTCTGGGGTTTGAGAAAGAGTGCGACTGGGTGCAGTACAGGATGCCTGCAGGCCAGGGAGTCGATGAGAAAATGAAGAATATAGCCGCACGTATGCTTGACAGATATCACATAAGGGCGGCTGATTTTGACAAGCTGAAAAAGGACAGGAGCTATTTCAAGAAGTTCTTTGACGCTTATAACAGCGCGTTTGACGGGCATGTTTATAATTTCGTGCCGTTTACGGACGCTGAAATAGAGGAGGAGATTGACAATATACTTCAGATGCTTGACAGGAAGCTCTGCTGTGTCCTGCTTGACGAAGATGACGAGGTGGCAGCGTTCGGCATTGCTATGGTGAGCCTTTCCGGGGCTATGCGCAAGGCAAAGGGGCGGCTCTTCCCGTTCGGGTGGTATCATGTCCTGAAGGCAAAGAAGGATTACCGGAACATAGACCTTCTTTTGAACGGGGCCGCACCGAAATGGCAGAAGACCGGCATTTCGTCGGTATTCCATGGCATCATGGCAGGTCAGTTCCAGGATTGCGGGGCCGAATGGGCTATTGCGAATCCTCAGATTGAGACGAACACGGCCGTCAATGTGTGGGAAAGATACGAAAGCGAGCTTTGGCTGCGCCGGCGCTGCTGGGTAAAGAAGATAGGCGGTGCCTGTAAATGAAATAAAACATAATAATATATGGCAGAACATTCACTTTTGGAGAAGGTCTTGGGCCTTAGGGATAAATTCGAATCGCTGCAGGCGCAGCTTTCGGATCCGGATGTAATCTCCGACATGAAGAAATTCGTGCAGCTCAATAAAGAATACAAGGAGCTTGCACCTATAATCGAGGCGGGAAATGAATACCGCAAGATGGTCACAGACTATGAGATGGCAAAGGACATAATTGCCAATGAGAAAGATGAGGACCTCAGGGAAATGGCCAAGGAAGAGATTGCCGAGATTGAGCCTAAGCTTCCGGAGATGGAGCAGAACATACGTCTGCTTCTCATACCTGCCGACCCTCAAGACAGCAAGAATGCCATTGTGGAAATCCGCGGAGGTTCCGGAGGAGATGAGGCTGCCATATTTGCGGGTGACCTTTTCCGCATGTATTCAAAGTATTTCGAGCGCAGGGGCTGGAAGTGCGAGGTTACAGGCCAGTCTGAAGGTGCCGCCGGAGGATTCAAGGAAATAATTCTGAAAGTGAGCGGTGACGGTGTCTATGGAGTGCTCAAGTATGAGTCCGGAGTGCATCGCGTGCAGCGTGTGCCGCAGACAGAGACACAGGGACGCGTGCATACCTCTGCAGCTTCTGTGGCAGTGCTCCCTGAGGCTGACGAGTTTGATATTGAGTTGAACATGAATGATATACGTAAGGATACTTTCTGCTCTTCCGGTCCTGGAGGCCAGTCCGTCAACACGACTTACTCAGCGATACGCCTTACCCATATCCCTTCAGGTATCGTGGTGCAGTGCCAGGATGAGAAATCCCAGCTGAAGAATTTTGACAAGGCTCTCGCGGAGCTTCGTACCCGTCTGTACAATATGGAGTACGAGAAGTATCTCAATGAGATTTCAGCCAAGAGAAAAACAATGGTATCAACCGGAGACCGCTCCGCAAAAATCCGTACATATAATTATCCGCAGTCACGTGTCACTGACCACCGCATAAATTACACGATGTACAATCTGCCTGTCTTCATGGACGGTGATATTCAGGATGTGCTTGACCAGCTCCAGATTGCCGAGAATGCGGAGCGTCTGAAGGCAGCCGAGTAACGTAGCGTCATGAAAAAGATAAAGAATCCCTATATAGGTCTTGAGGAGCAGGGCTACAATTGTTTTGCATGCAGTCCTCAGAATCCTTGCGGTCTTAAGATGGAGTTCTATGAGGACGGGGACGACCTTGTCTGCTTCTGGAATGCCTCCGACAATTATCAGGGTTGGCTGAAGACCCTGCATGGAGGCATTCAGGCCACCCTTATGGATGAAATCGGAGGCTGGATAGTAAACCGCAAACTTCAGACTTCCGGAATGACGGTAAGCCTTGAAATGAAATACCGCAATCCCGTGCCTACCGGTGACGGCGTGCAGGTGGAGATACGCGGACGCATAAAGGAAGTCAGGCGCAACCTTGCGCTCATTGAAGCGACCGTAAGCCATGAGGGAAAAGTCTGCTCCAGATGTGAGATGACTTATTTCTGCTTTTCGCAGGAAAAAGCACGCAGCGACTTCTTTTTCTCGGGCTGCGAGACGGAAGACTGACCTGGGCCTTAGGCCCGTACGCTATTCTATAGGTTCAAGCAGCGGGCTCTGGTCTGTGAAATGACTCAGTACGGCATCCGTATAGGTCTTGGTTACAGGAAGCGGAGGTATGGACTCATTGTCAAGGTCGAGGACATAGCCTTCGCTTTCTTTGTGAAGCAGCCTCACCTTTTTGATGTTCACGATATATTTCCTGTTGCATCTTACCAGGTCGCTTCCCTTGAAGCTCTCTTCGACAGTCTTGAGGCGGCACCTTAGCATGTATTGCTTAAGCTCACCCTTGCTGTCAGTGTACCATACCTTTATATAGTTGTCATCAGACTCTATATAATAGAGGTTCTCCGGGCTGAGTGAAAGTTTCAGCGAGCCGCTGTTGTCAAACAGGGTTATCTTCTGCAGGGGTGTGTCTGCCTTTGGGGCCTCGTCCGTCACTATGTTCTCATAGCTCATCAGGCTGATGGTCTTGTTCTTGTCTATTATGGCAAAATACATCGCCGAGATGATATATGGCACCAGAAGGGCTATGGTTCCGTAGAGGAAGGCCTTCCCGAAGATTTCAGGAGCCAGTGCCTTTTCAGGTGAAGTGATGTCAACTGTGAGCCATGTGTAGAAGCCGCAGATGGATGCTATTTCCGCAATGCACCATAATACATAGGCCCAGTATGTCATATGGAAATATTTCTTTGACTTGTACATCAGTACCCGGCTTGCGATGAGCACTCCTATTGCCGCCGAACAGAACAGCAGCGTAAGGACTGACATTAGGGAGTCGCCGAACCCGAACCACGCCGTGTCCGAGAACGGTATATAGAGATTGAGGAATACGAGGGCAAACAGTACAGAGAATGTCACTGTGCCGGTAAGCTGATATTTTCCAAGCAGGTAGCTTGGCAGTTTTGCGTTAAGGGACATCAGTCTTTAAGTTTTAGCGATTGCAAATGTAGGAAATTTTGCCACAAATACCAAGAACTCGCCACGTAAGCATGGCTTGGATGTGTTTTCCGCCAATTAAAGTCATCCCTCGCCACATTGATTTGAGGATGACTGCGCGCCAGAGTAATTTTGCATCCTTGACGAGTAAACAAATAAGAAGAATAAAATGAAAATTGCAGGAACGGGAAGTGTCCTTCCCAAAAAAGTTGTCACGAATGACATGCTGTCTGAGTTTCTCGAGACCAGCGATGAATGGATAACCACCAGGACCGGAGTCAAAAGCAGGCACGTCATTTCTGACGAAAAGCTCGAAGACATGGCTATAGAGGCAGCCAACAAGGCTCTTGAAAATGCCGGCATGACAGCTGCCGAACTTGACTTCATAATCTGCTCGAATGTCGTCAACGAATACATCACCCCGCAGTTGAGCTGCATCATCCAGGGCGGCATCGGTGCCACATGTCCTTGCATAGACATAAATTGTGCATGTGCAGGATTCATTTTCGCACTTGACGTGGCTGAGTCCCACTATAAGGCCGGCAAAGTGAAGAATGTTCTCATCGTATGTGCTGAGGAGCCTACAAGGATGACGGACTGGACTGACAGAAGGACATGTGTCCTGTTCGGTGACGGGGCCGGTGCGGCAGTGCTTACTCCGGGAGACAATATAAAGGATGTGAAACTTTCTTCGGCCAGCGCGACTGACAAGCTTTGGCAGTACCGCACTCTCCAGCCTACGCCTTATGTCAATAAGGAAGAGATCGACGTGCCTCTCCAGATGAAGGGACAGGATGTGTTCAAGTTTGCTGTAAAAGCTGCGAGCAAAGACATCTCGAGGGCTCTTGAAGCAAGCGGCGTGAGCACGGATGAGGTTGACCATTACCTGCTTCACCAGGCGAACATCAGGATAATCGACACAATCAGGCATTTCCTTGGACAGCCTGAGGAAAAATTCCCGGTCAATATACATGACCATGGCAATTCATCAAGTTCATGCTGTCCGATTCTTCTTGACGAATGCAACAGGAAGGGCCTTTTCAAAGAGGGCGACAAGATTGTGTTGAGCGCCTTCGGTGCAGGTTTCGTTTCCGGTGCGGCTGTCCTTGAGTGGTAGGCTGCCCATACGTTTCGGGAAAAACAATTATATTTGCAGTTTTACGAATAAGAAAAATATTTTATTATGATTAAAAGCAGAATTTGTGACATGCTCGGAATACAGTATCCGGTATTCCAGGGCGGAATGGCTTGGATAGCAGACGCTTCTCTTGCTGCTGCGGTTTCAAATGCCGGCGGTCTCGGACTGATATCTTCAGTCAATGCCGGAACTGAAGTGGTCAGGAATGAGGTGAGAAAATGCAAGGAGCTTACTGACAAGCCTTTCGGAGTCAATATCATGCTTCAGGCACCTAACGCCGCCGAGATTGCCGCAATGGTTGTCGAGGAAGGCGTAAAGATACTTACGACCGGTGCAGGTTCTCCGGCACAGTACATGGAGATGTGGAAGGCTGCGGGAATAAAGGTCATTCCGGTGGTAGCTTCAGTCGCTCTCGCGCTCAAGATGCAGTCTGCCGGTGCTGATGCCGTTGTGGCTGAGGGTGCCGAGTCAGGCGGACACGTCGGAGAACTCCATACTATGGCTCTCGTTCCTCAGATTGTAGATGCTCTCGACATTCCGGTGGTGGCTGCAGGAGGTATATGTGACGGACGCGGTGCTGCCGCAGCATTCATGCTCGGTGCCGATGCCATCCAGGTGGGAACGCGTTTCCTTGCCGCAGAGGAGTGCACTGCACACAATGTATATAAGGAGAAGATTCTCAAGGCGACTGACATTTCTACAATCGTGACCGGAAAGACCCTCGGTCATCCTGTACGTTCACTCAAGACTCCGTTCTCAAAGTCTTTCGCAAAGATGGAGGCAGACCCTTCTGTCACTCCTGAAGAAATCCTTGCTTTCGGTACCGGAGCGCTTAGGAAGGCCGTGAAGGAAGGTGATCTTAACGGAAGCTACATGGCCGGAGAATGTGCCGGTATGGTGAAGAAGATAGAGCCTGCAAAGGCTATTGTTGAAGACCTTATCCTCGGAGCCGAGAAGGTGATGGCCGAAAAGGCCGCCGCCCTCGCATAATCGGAACATTTAACTTAAAACGTAATATATATGAACAGAAGAGTAGTAGTGACAGGAACCGGAGTCGTGTCTCCTGTCGGAAACAATACGGAGACATTCTGGAAGAATCTTCTTGAAGGAGTCTGCGGCATCGATTTCATCACGGCTTTCCCTACTGACGACCTTCCTGTCAAGATTGCCGGTGAGGTAAAGGACTTTTCTCCTGCTGACTATGAGATAGAGCCTCCTTTTGCCCGCAAACAGGACAAGTTTACCGTTTATGCCGTGGCTGCTGCCTGGCAGGCGATGAAAGAGTCCGGACTTGTGGCTGCTGAGGAAGGCGGCAACATTGACCCGTTCCGTCTTGGCGTATATGTGGGTTCCGGAATCGGAGGCTTCAATACCCAGGTAAGGGAGACCGTAAAGCTCATCAATGAGGGCGCAAAGTGGGTTTCTCCGCTTTTCATACCTACCATGATATCCAATATTGCTGCAGGAAATATCGCCATACGCAACAATGCATGCGGACCATGTCTTCCTGTAGTTACTGCCTGCGCGACTTCTACGCACACAATCGGTGAGGCTTTCCGTGCAATCAGGCATGGATATGCTGACGCCATCATCGCAGGAGGCTCTGAGGCTGCCATCATTCCTCTGGGAATCGCAGGCTTTGCAAATGCAAAGGCGCTTTCAAGGGCTGAGGATCCTAAATACGCATCGCTTCCGTTCAACAAGAACCGTGGCGGATTCGTAATGGCAGAGGGAGCAGCAATGCTTGTGCTTGAGGAGTATGAGCATGCAGTGGCACGTGGAGCAGAAATTATAGCTGAGGTTTGCGGATACGGAAACACCTGTGATGCGCACCATGTGACTGCACCTCGTCCTGACGGAAAGACACAGTCAGCTGCCATCAGAATGGCGCTTGATGAGGCCGGATATACTTCAGACGATGTGCTTTACATCAATGCTCACGGAACAGGCACTTCCCTCAATGACACTTCTGAGACTGCTGCTTTCAAACTCGCTCTCGGAGAGGATGCATACAAGGCGCATATCAGCTCAACAAAGGGAACCACAGGACACATGCTCGGAGCGGCCGGCGGTGTCGAGGCCGTAGCCACTGTGCTTGCGCTGAAGAATGGTGTCGTTCCTCCTACAATCAATCTTGACGAGGCTGACCCTGAGTGCGACCTCAACTATACGCCGAACAAGCCTGTGAAGGCCGAGCTTACAATCGGAATCTCCGATTCACTCGGATTCGGCGGACACAACGGATGCGTGGCATTCCGCAAATATAACGGCTGACCTGACAGGGCGGCTTCTGATGTACTTTAACTGATATTTGCACACATATTATGGATAGAGAAGAATTGAAACATTATCTTCCTCATCGCGAGCCGATGCTGCTTGTGGATGAGATTGATATTGACGAAGCAGGAGTCTGCCATGCGAAGTACCGCATCCGCGAGGATGAGTTCTTCTGCAGGGGACATTTCCCAGGCAATCCTATAGTGCCGGGGGTAATCCAATGCGAGATTATGGCGCAGAGTTGCGCATTGCTTGTCAAGGATGAGATTCAGGGCAAGACTACCCTGTACAGCGGAATTGACAATGTGCGCTTCAAGAATGTGATACGTCCGGGTGATCTTTGTGAGATTACTGCGAAGCTTACTGCACGCAGGGGCATGCTGTTCTTTTGCGAGGCTTCTGTGTCTGTAGCAGGCAAGCTGTGCTGCAAAGGCAACCTTTCATTCGCATTGGTTGATAACGCTTGATGATCGGCGTCCGGCTCTCCGGATTTCGTTTCATAGCAAAAAAGCGGGGCCGAATTTTTATTCAGGTCCCGTTTTTTTTGCTTATTTCTGTAAAGATTTTTTCTTTCTTATCCTGCTGTGTGCCTGGACCATCATCTCGTCCAGCATGATGTTCTTCGCTGCCATTACGTCAAGTATCGCCGCCACAAGAGGGAAGGCCGCAGTGAATGAAAACACCATTTCGTTCCTGTGGCTTATGACGTCAGCTGCAAGCCAAACCTGGAATCCTGTGAGTATCAGTGCCGCTATTACGCAGACTCTCATTTGCAGAAACCTTATCCTGGTGCTTGCCAATGCCCCGACATGGGCAGTGAATGCCATTATTGTCAGCAGCAGGAACGGTAGCTTTTCATGATATCCGATTGTCACTTCTGACCCTTCCGGCCCGATTATGGTCGCCATATTGCAGAAAAAAAGCGAGCCGACAAGTGCAGCCGCTATTGCGAGGTATAAAATCTGTATCCTTTGCCACATGATTGCGATAATTCAAATGCAGGGCAAAAATAGGAAAATTCATAGATAAAAGCTATATTTGGACAATTATTGCAGCATGTAACTTTAAATTGAAAAATTATGAGAATAGCAGAATCAGAATTGATAATCAATGAGGACGGTTCAGTATTCCATCTTCATCTCAGGCCTGAGGAGCTTGCGGAGAATGTGATATTGGTCGGTGATCCCGGCAGGGTTGACATGGTAGGGGAGTATCTCGAAGAAAAGGAGTTCCGCCACCAGTCCCGTGAATTCGTATCCATAACGGGAAAATACAAGGGCGTAAGGATAACCGTGCTTTCGACAGGTATCGGAACGGACAATATCGACATAGTGATGAACGAGCTTGACGCTCTTGTCAACATTGACTTCACGACCCGTGAGCCTAAGGCGCAGAAGCGTTCGCTCAACATAATCCGCATCGGAACTTCCGGCGCGATACAGCCTGACATCCCGCTCGGCTCGTTCGTTTTCTCGCATATATCGGTGGGATGCGACGGCCTTCTCAACTGGTATGCTGACCGTGACAAGATAGCCATGACTGACATCGAGGAGGCTTTCAAGAAGCATACGGGATGGAACAGCCATCTTCCGGACCCTTATTTTGTCAGGGCCGGCAAAGGCATGAGCGAGAAGTTCATGGATTGTACAGTAAAAGGCATGACCATTGCCGCATCAGGATTCTATGGCCCTCAGGGGCGCGTCCTCAGGATGCCTTTGGCAATGCCTGACATGCTTGACACATTTGAATCGTTCAGGTTCGGTGACGAGCGCGTGACCAATTTCGAGATGGAAGGATCTGCCATAGCCGGCATAGCAGCGCATCTGGGACACAATGCAGGTACTGTATGCTGCATAATAGCCAACCGTCACCTTAAGAGCAGCAATCCGGACTATAAGGCACAGGTGCGCAGACTGGTGGAACTTGTGCTTGACAAGCTTGCCGAGTAGGGCTTGTTGTCCATTTTATTGAATGAATGATCCCCGGAAGATTTTGCGTCAATGCATTCTTCCGGGGATTGTTGTTGCCGGCTCTGCGCCAGAGGCATTGCCTGCCTATTTGCTGTAAAGCTCCTTCCTGGATTGAGGGCCTGTGCCGCGCAGCACTCCAGGGTCGTCCACCCATGCTTCGATTATCCTTTTCTGCCCGCGTATGACATTGGTCTCAAGGAACTTTAGCTGAAGGTCGAAAGTCGTGTCCATGGACTCTGCTATCTCGTGTCCGTAGTCTATGAAATGATACATGTTGTAGTTGTATCCGAATTTTTCAAAACGCTTCACAAGTTTGCCGCCGCCGAAGAATCCGAGATTGAATACCTTTATCTGCTTGTAAGGCACCAGAGAGTCTCCTGTTCCGTGCATTATCAGGGCCGGTGCCGGTGACATTTCATAGCGTACCTTTCCTTTGCGGGAGAATACCGCTCCGGAGAAGGCCATGACGCCTGCATATCTGAAATCCTCAGGAAGTGCCTTGGCCCATGAGGTCCGGTTGCATATTTCATATTCAGCCTGCATTACGGTTATCGCACCTGCCGACGAACCGCTTATGACGATGTTCTTCGGATCTGCTCCGAGCTGGTCCGCGTTGTCGATAATGAAGGATGTCGCGCTGAAAAGGTCTTCCACAGCCATGTGTATCGCATTGTCAAGCACATTTACCTGGGCGATTCCGACCTTGGTCGAGCCTTTCAGGCCGAGACGGTAGTCTATTGATATGACGCGGTACCCGTTCTCGGTAAGCATTCTGAACCAGTTGTTGTAGCCCTCGTCATTTCTTGTGCCGGCGATGAACCCGCCTCCGAACATGAACAGAACGGTCGGCTTTGTCTTGCCGTCAAGTGTGGTGACGCTTCCCGGTGCGGGATCATAGACGTCAAGATAGAGGTCGCAAGTGTCTCTTTGCGCAAACATGTAGGTCCCGTCCGGGTTGATAGGTTCTGCCGCAGCGGAAACCGGCATCTCCATGAGTGCCATCAGTATGGCAGATGCCAGGAAAAAAGTTTTTTTTATCATAATCTGAAAAAGGTTTGGTCTTGTATGGTGCGCTCATTTCCCGGTCTTGCCTGAGGTTATGAGCTTCTCGTCTGGTATCAGCCTGCGGATTGCCTTGAACCGTCTGAAGAACCTGTATGCAATGACCCTGACTACAGTGTAGCACGGAATGGCAACAATCATTCCGATAGGACCGGCTATGTGTCCGACAATGAGCAGGACAATGAATATTTCGAGCGGCTTGGATTTTATGCTTGCCGAATATATCACAGGCTGGTACAGGAAGTTGTCAACCAGCTGCGTGAAGCAGAATATGGCCACAAGTATTATTGTGAATGTGAGGAAGCTCACGTCCAGGCCTATCGGGACGGCGCTGCTGTATTTCAGGACAAGGGCCAGCACCGTTCCTATGGCACCTCCCAGAAGAGGTCCGACATATGGTATCACATTGAATATTCCGGTAAGGAAAGCAATGCCTATTGACGCGTTGAATCCCAGTCTGGCGACGGCCAGCAGGCCTATGAAATTTATCAGTGCCACTCCGAGGATTTCAATCATGATTCCTGTGAAGTAGCGTGAGAGAAGGTCTCCGATGTCGGCGATTGCTTCTGCCGCGTTTTTTTCATGCCTGTCCGGAACAAGCGAGGTCACGATATTTGTGAACAGCCCGTCATCCTTTATGAAGAAAAAGCTTATGAACACAACTGAGAATATGCCGATACCTATGTTTGAAAGGAAGGAGGCGGCCGAGCCTATCATTGACGAGAATACTGACACGTCAAATATCTTCTGCATGTCCTGCATCACTGTTGTCTCTATCCTGAAGTCCGGTCCGAGCTTCGGAAAGGCTGCACGGAGCGATTCGTTCATGTGTGTAAGCGGCACTGAAATGTGCTTGGTGGCGTCTTCCACGTTTGTCATGGAAATGCCTTTCACTATGCTGCTGACTATCGGAATCACGAGTGTCAGTACAGAGGCGAAAATAATCAGCACCAGTGCCATGGCGGAGATTGCCAGCAGCCAGTCAGGTGCACGGTGGCCGCGTATCCTGATTTTTTTGAGCTGGTTTACGATGGGCTTGGCTATGAGTGACACAACCACGGCTATCAGTATGTATATCAGCACGCTGCTGAAATACCAGCACAGTGCGGCTATGATGCCGGTCGCGGCTGCGAGCATGATGTATCTCGCCAGCCTGTCAATGCTTCTTTCTTCTGTCATGTCGATTTTATGTATCTGGTTTAAGTTATTGTTCCTGTTGCATTATCCTGTCGCACAGCTCTTCCGGGGAACCGGCAATCATCCATGGACCATATGCCTGCAGTTCCTCTGTTGTGCGGAAACCCCATGAGGCCCCTGCTGTCCTGACGCCTGCGTTCATGCCGGTCTGCATGTCAACGTCGGAATCTCCGCAATAAACCGTCTCATCAACAGATGTGCCCGGAACCGCATTTATGGCTTCAAAAATAACAGAAGGGTCGGGTTTTATCGGCTTACCCTCGCGCTGTCCGAGGATGCAGGCGAATTCATATTTCCAGAAAAACTTTTTCACAAGCTCTTCCGTGCCTTCCTGGTATTTGTTGGAGGCTATGGCAAGACTGACTCCTGAGGCTGACAGCCTGTCGAGCATCGGCATGATCCCGTTGTAGGGCCTGGTAAAGTCGCATTTGTGCATCCCATAGTAATGCAGAAAATGTCTCCGCATCTGTTCTATGCATTCATCTGTGCGCCTGTGCGGGGGAAGTGCTCCTTTGAACAGGTTCGTTATCCCTCTTCCCACAAGCATATTATACTCTTGAGTCGCATGTTCCGGGCATCCGCACTTCCCAAGAGCATAGTTGCATGCCCGGGCAAGATCTTCAATGGTATTGAGCAGTGTGCCGTCAAGGTCGAAAATTACAAGTTTTGTCATTTTTTTTTGAAAATATTTTAGCTTGTGCCATGGTTTGGTTCAAGCGGAGCCTACCTTTGCATCAACAAAACAAAAAACGATTAAGTCATGAATACAGATAACGCACTTGTTCGCCTCAGCGAAATGATGTCTTCAGAATCTTCATACAGGACACTGGTAGATATGATAAACGATCTTGACCTGGAATTCATGGGAGCTTTCCCTGCATAAGGTCAGACCCATTCCGCCACAGTACCGCTCTTGGCCTTGTCAAGGCTTACGCGTATCCGTCCGGTATGCCTGCCATTGCCTGTGTCTGCTTTGCCTGCGATAATCAGCTCGGACACCGGGTCTTCGATTAAGTCGCGCATGGCCCTTTTGAGGGGACGTGCCCCGAAGTCCCTGTCATACCCGGCTTCGGCTACGAAGCGTCTGGCAGCCGGTGTAACATTAAGCTCATATCCGGCTTCTTTCACACGTGCGGCAAGTCCGCTCAGTTCGATTCCGATTATTTTTGCAATGTCATCCTTGGAGAGAGTGGAGAAGAACACCTGTTCGTCTACCCTATTGATGAACTCCGGGGGGAATGTCTTTCTCACGGCCTTGTCAAGCACGTTCTTCCTGTTCCCGCTTATGTTCCTTCCTGCGGATACGAATCCCAGTCCGTTACCGTAGTCTTCCAGTTCGCGGCTTCCTGCATTTGAGGTCATGATGAGAATCGTGTTCCTGAAGCTTATTGTCCTGCCGCTGCTGTCCGTCAGACGTCCCTCGTCCATTACCTGCAGAAGAAGGTTGAACACGTCCGGATGTGCCTTTTCTATCTCGTCCAGCAGGACCACGCAATATGGCTTGCGCCTTACGCGTTCGCTCAGCTGTCCTCCTTCTTCAAATCCAACATATCCCGGAGGAGCGCCTATGAGCCTTGACACATTGAATTTCTCCATGTATTCGCTCATGTCGAGTCTCACTATGTTTTCTTCCGAGTCAAAAAGATATTCCGCAATGGATTTTGCCAGCTGTGTCTTGCCGACTCCTGTCGGACCGAAGAACATGAATGTGCCGATAGGCTTTCCCGGGTCTTTTATGCCTGCCCTGTTGCGGATTATCGCTCGGACAACCTTGTCTATGGCTTCATCCTGGCCTATGATTCTGCTCTTGAGCTTGTCTTTCATTGAAGAAAGCCTGTGACCCTCGCTTTCGGCTATCCTGCCAGAAGGTATCCCTGTCATTTCCGATATTACGGCGGCTACATCGGATGCCGTCACGTTTCCCGTTCTCTTCTTGTGTTTCAGGCTTACGGCGGAACCTGCCTCGTCCATCGCGTCTATGGCCTTGTCGGGAAGGCATCTGTCCGTTATGTAGCGTTCCGACATTCTCACACAAGCCTCAATGGCTTCCTCGCTGTATCTTACATTGTGGTGCTCTTCGTAGTTCGGCCTGAGGCTCTGCAAAATGGATATTGTGTGGCTGATTCCTGTCTTTTCGACCGTGATTTTCTGGAATCTCCTGTCGAGTGCACCGTCTTTTTCTACTGTTTTCCTGAATTCGCCGGTAGTTGTGGCGCCGATGCACTGGATTTCTCCTCTTGCCAGGGCCGGTTTGAGCATATTTGCCGCGTCAAGGCTGCCTGATGCTCCGCCGGCTCCTATGATGGTGTGCAGCTCGTCTATGAACAGGATTACGTCAGGATTGGCGGAAGCCTCGTTTATTATGTTCTTGAGCCTCTTCTCGAAGTCCCCGCGATATTTCGTGCCGGCGACGATTGCTCCCAGATCAAGTGATATGAGCCTCTTGCCGGTCAGCGCAGGAGGTACGTCTCCGCTGGATATCCGGAGCGCGATTCCTTCAACTATGGCCGATTTGCCGACTCCCGGGTCGCCCACGAGAAGCGGGTTGTTCTTGCGTCTGCGGCCGAGCACCTGTATGACCCTCATTATCTCAGCTTCGCGGCCTACCACCGGGTCCAGTTTTCCGTCACGGGCTGCGGCTGTAATGTCATAGCCGAATTCTTCCAGAGGCGATGTCTCGTGTTCCTTCTCATGTTCCGCTGTCTGGGCTGTGTCTTCGTGAATCGCCCTTATGTGTATCTGCGGCGTGTCTTTCCCTATTTCCGGGACTTCATAGTCGCCTGTGTCCTTGTCCAGCATACCGTTCGCTTCAAGATATCTGAACACTTCCCGGTAGCTTAGTCCCGTGTCGTTCAGATATGTGAATCCGTAGGAGCTGGAGTTGCGGCACAATGCAAGCAGCAAGTGCTGTGACGAAGCCTTGGCGCTACGTATTCTCGTGGCTTCCAGAATGGTGAGACTCAGGACGTTCTGCGCTCCGCGGGAGAAAGTCACCTTGTCGATTCCGGAGTATGGGATGTGTTCGTTCGTGAATATGCGCCCGTCTATGAATTGCTTCATTTCCTCAAGGTCGGTTCCGAGTCCCCTGAGGGCGTCTGAGGCTGTGTTTTCCCTGTGGCGCAGTATGCCGAGGAAAAGGTGGTCCGGGGCGATGCCGTAGCTTCCTGTCCTTACGGCTTCTTCCCTGGAGTAGTTTATTATTGAGTTCAGCTCGTCTGAGATGCCTATTTCCATGTATGAAAAATATACGTAAAACCTAAAATCACTTTCAATTGCACAAAATTACTATTTTTTTTGTAACTTTGCGAGTTAGTGAGCGCAAAAGG
>DBLW01000064.1 GCA_002298075.1 Bacteroidales bacterium UBA714
TTCATCGAACTCACGTTAAATATACGAGGACTTTGCAGGTGGGTGTTTCTCCTGATGTCGCTCCTTGGGCACGTCACATAAGGCATTCCGGGACCGGATACCGGCTGATTGTCCCGCCGGTCGGGATCTATGCCGACATTAGCTGGATGGATTTCGGAAAGTTCGGCAGCCTGGGCTATGTGCTCGGCGGGGGCTACAGCCGGTTCGGATATGACTGGCAGTGGGATAACGGCCATACTGTTTCTGTCATGGATACGAAATGCAACCGTTTTGATGTTGAGGCCGGGCTGAGCTGGCATGTGACTTTGTGCCGTAATCTGGAAGTCTATGTAAGGGCCATGGCGGATCTTGCTATGATAGACGATCATGTGGTCAATACATCTGACGGGGAGAAGAGCATCTCTGACAGTGATTTCAAGACATACGTTTCCTTTGCTGCCGCCGGAGGCCTGCGCTGGTATTTCTGCCGAAGCGTCGGAATCTGGGTGGAAGGAGGATATGACGTCGGATACGTTTCGGCAGGGCTTTCGTTCAAGTTCTGAGGACGCTGTCCGTCTGCTGAGGTCAAAAGCCGCTGATGTCGAGCAGGACTGTGGGCAGAAGCAGCAGGAAGCCGATGAGGATGAGCAGGAGGATGAATTTCCATGCCCATCTGACCCATTTCATGTATGGTATGCGGGCCATTCCGAGTACGGCCATGAGCACTCCGGAAGTCGGGGTAATCATGTTTGTGAATCCGTCGCCGAACTGGAAGGCGAGGACGGTTGCCTGGCGTGAAAGTCCTATCAGATCGGAGAAAGGTGCCATAATAGGCATAGTGATGGCGGCTTTGGCCGTGGCGGACGGGATGAAAAGGTTTATGCAGGTCTGTATTCCGTACATCATGCTCAATGAGGCAAGCGGGCCTGCACCGTTGAGTGAGGATTCCATAGAATGCAGTATGGTGCCGATTATTTTGCCGTCCTGCAGTATGATTATGATTCCGGAGGCCAGGCCTACGATGAATGCCGCTGGAAATATGTCTTTCGCGCCGGCGATGAATTCGTCTGAGATTTTGCCTGCTCCATATCCTGAGGCGATTCCTGACAATATAGCAAGTGCAAGGAACAATGCGCTGATTTCCGGTATGTACCATCCGAAACATATTGTGCCGATGACCAGATACACGATTGTGAACGCGAGCAGGACAACGATATAGAAGTGCACGGAGTTGCGGAGCGCATAGACCGACAGGATTGTGAACAGAAAGGCCGCTGCGGGCATCAGCCATGGCGTATGAATGCCGGAACTTCCTATGTTGACGGTGCAGTCCGGGCTGTATCGTATCGTGAAAAGCAGAATTGCAGTGAAAGCAAGCGCAAACGATATCCATGATGACTTGTTGCGGCAGTTTGAGCCGGTTTCATGTACTTCAGATGCTTTGGCTCTCCAGAATCCGTCAAGTTCATACATCGGGCTTTTTTGGGGGGCTTTGCGTATGCGTGAGGCATATATCAGCAGGAATGACATCAGAAACAATGTCAGTACAGCCCAGCAGGCCAGCCTGTAGCCGATTCCCGAGAATAGGGGCAGGCCTGCCATGTCTTGGGCGACACCGATGGTGAACGGATTGAGGAATGCCCCGGCGAAACCTACATGTGCTCCAAGGTAGACCATTCCGACACCGGTTATTGAGTCATAGCCCATTGATATTGCGAGAGGAATGGAAATGGCCACAAAGGCTATGCATTCTTCGCTCATGCCGAATATGCCCCCGAAAAGCGAGAACATCAGCGTCATGCAGACGAGTATGATGTTGTTTATTCCGATAGCCCTGAATATGGCGTGTTTTTCAAGTTTCTGTGCTTTTGCGAGGAATGCCATTATGCCTGTGTCAAGGGCTTTGGTCGAGTTTGTTATCCACATTGCTCCTCCGACTATGAGGATGAAGACGATTATTCCTGCCTGCTTTTCGAAGCCTTTGTACATGGCTGCCAGGACCTGCCAAGTCTGCGGAACATGCTCTGTGGCTTTGTATTCCGGTTGTCCGTCCGCTCCCTGCACATATTCTCCTCCTGGAATGAGCCATGTTGCGATTGCGCACAGGAGTATGACTGCTGATACTATGATGTATGTGTTCGGAAATTTTCTTTTCATATGTCCTGTCATGTCGTTTTGTTGTCCTGTTTTCGTTCTCCTCCGTTTTTCGGAGTTGCAAATTTAGCTTTTTTCAAAATAATCCGGGGCTTCAGGGGATGGTTGTGTCTGGAATTTGATTGTTTGTCTTCCTTTTTTCTTGGTAAAACGGAAAAGAATGACTTAATTTGAATTCAGGTCAATGAGAGGGCTACGTACTTGTGCGTTTGCGGTTTCATCGTGATTTTGCGCCTATGATGATTCCGTTTCTGCTCTTTTGTGGAGATATATTGATTTTTTGTGTTGATATGAAATGTCATTATTTTTTGCTGGTAACGGCACTGGCTCTGTTTGTTGATGTCGCGGCATTCGGATGGGACGGCAAGGCAGGGGACGGGGAGACGAAGAAAGAAAGGACAGTTTGCCATAGGAAGAACGAGACTTCGCTGCAGGAGCCGCGATATGAGATGATTGATGATTTCCTGCTGGACAAATACACCGGAAATGTCTTTTATGTTTATGTGTTGTTCTCGAAGGCAGAAAAGATCATGCTGAACAGGGAAAGTGCCGGAAGCGATGTCGTGCCTGACCATGAGCATGTGAATTATCAGCTGATTGTGAAACGGGACGTCACGGATTCATATTACCTGCTCAATCTCGTCTCAGGTGACATGTGGTACATCCGTAACGTTTCCTCTAAAAAGGCAAGGCTTCAGTATCTGTCTCCGGTGCTGGGAGAAGTTGAATAGGCTCGTGTCAAGAGCATTGTTGCTGCCTGTTCAAAATTCGGTGTTTTTTTGCGTGGAGCATAAAACTTTGTCGCTCAAGCGATTGTGCATATACGGTTCCCCGCCCACGGGGAATCGCGTTTCTGTAACTTGCTTGTGTCCAATTGCTTGTGTGTCACGCAGCTTCGTCCTGTTTTCAATCTGTGGTATCCACCCAGAATGGCATTTCTGTGGATGTAACGTTGTTTTCAGCTCACTTATCCATCCCCAGTTGGAATTTCATGGATACCTTCACGTGGCTTCTATACTTGTGCCGGTGTGACACAAACACTCAGCTTGCTACAAATCAACAAAAATACATAAAGACAGGTGAGCAAATCTGCGCACCTGTCTTTATGTAATGTATTATTAATAAGTGACTTATATTTTGTATTATGTGTGGGAAACTCATCCGGAACAAATGAAGCCGTCAGTTTCCTGAGACGATTATGCAGGCGAGCCCGCTGAGGAAAAGGGCGAACATCAGGCCAAGCAGCAGTCCGGTGCGTTTGTCTGCGCCTTTGAACTCCTTCCAGATGAATACGCCCCATATCGCGGCTATCATAGGTGCTCCCTGGCCGAGGGCATAGGACACTGCTGCGCCGGCTTTTCCTGAGGCGATGTAGCTGAATGCGGTTCCGAGGCACCATATCGCTCCTCCAAGGACTCCGACCAGATGTGTACGCGAGTTTCCGCAAGCATATTGCCTGTAGCTTACCTTTTCTCCTTTGAACGGATGCCTCATCACAAGAGTATTGAATATGAAATTGCTGGCAAAGACTCCGAGGGAGAATATCACTATGGCAGTATATGGCGTAACCTTTCCCGGAGCCGGAGCGGCGAAATTGTCAAGGTCCATTGCTGCTGCCACGAATCTGTAGAAAAATGACATCAAGACTCCTGCCACGACTGCAAGGACAAGACCTTTTCTCGTATTGGAGGAACTGTCTTTTGCATCTGACGGAACCCGGGCTGATGCCATTCCGTTGCAGATGATGGCAAGGACAATGAGCGCCACGCCGCAAAATAGCCATATAGGGTCTCCCTTGGGTGCTCCAATATAGTTGATTACGGTTCCCAATGCCAGCGAAATGCCTACCCCGAGCGGAAAAGCAACGGCCATTCCCGCTATGGAGGTGGAAGCGGACAACAATATGTTGGAAGCGTTGAAGATGACGCCGCCAAGGATTATGCTGCCTATGTTCCGGATGTGAGCCTGTCCGAGGTCTTGGATGAAAGGACGTCCGGAGTCTCCGAAACTTCCCATGGTGAATGCTATCAGCAGGGAGAAAAGCAGCATGCCTATGACATAGTCCCAATAGAAAAGCTCATATCTCCAGCTCTTTGCGGCAAGTTTCTGGGTGTTGGCCCATGAGCCCCAGCACAGCATGGTCACGAAGCAGAATGCCACGGCAAGTATATAACTGTTAACGGTAAACATGGCGGATTATTTGGAAGGTTCTGTGTAAACGATATAAGACTTGATGTATATGTTCTTGTCACTGAGTGGATTCAGCCAATTGAATCTGACAGAGTGCTGTCCTGATGCCAGATTGTATTTGTAGAACAGTTCAGGTTTGCGGGAATTCTCATCCATAGGCAAGATGACCTTTTCAATCGGAGTTCCGTCGAGGATTACTTCCATTTCAGCAGCATATGAAGGGTCAAATCCCGGTTTGTCATGAGAATGTCCATTGAAGAATGAGTATCCGATTACAATGCCTTTTCCCTCAAACATTATTTCATCTGCCTGCCGTATCTCTTTGTTGACATGGACAAGGCTTTTGGGCCAATGACCTGCGAATGCCTCTTCAAATCCGACGGTCTCAGGCTTCTGGCATTTGATTGTCACAGTTTCACCGTCGCTCTTGCCACCGTTCTTTTCTATGACCTGCAGGGCCTGGCGCATGGACATGCCGTAAACATCATTCAGTGAAATGTCCGTATATGCAAAATCAATGTCTTCCGACTCACGCAAATTCTTCATGTACTTTTCCGGGATATTGCTGTACCCCAGCATAGTCCCGAGAATGCCTCCGGCAGAGGCGGGGTTGCAGTCGGAGTCATATCCGCACCGGGTCGATATGTCTATCGTCCTTGTGAAGTCTCCCTCTCCATAAAGCAGGCCTATCAGGATATAGGCACTGTTTATCACGGCGTCAATGTTGAAGTGCCGGTAAACTCCGTCAGGGCATCCTATGTCGAACGAATGGTTCTTCTGGCACAATGCCCATGTGATTTCCCAGTTGTCCGGATACATCTTGTGCCACTTGATTACATCTGACATGCATCTGTGGTAGCGGCTTTGTTCGGGTATCACTTTCAGGGCTTCCTCCACGACAAAATTCACGTCATCGCTCACGAATGCGAGCGCATACATTGCCGCCACATACACGCCTCCATACCAGCCGTCGCCATAGTTCATCATGTGCCCGATTTCATCGCAATAATGCACGGCCGCATTCACCATTCCCGGAGACATGATTCCTGCATAGTCCGCTTCAATCTGGAAGTCAATGTCGTCTGCATGCGGATTATTCTCCCAATGTCCGGCCGCACGGCCTGTTATGCCTTGCCTTATATTGTATCGGGCCTGCTGGTTTGCATGCCAAAGCATGTATTCTGCCTGTGAAAATGCTTTCTCAAAGGATTCTATTGGAGCGTCAAGGCCTTCTTTATCAAATACATCGACAAATGTAAGATCCATGTAGATGTCATCGTAAAGTCCCGGGAAATTGTCGTGGTACCACTTTATGTAGCCGTCCGGCCATTCTATCGGGATGTTGTCATTAATCATGGTCCCGGAGTATCTGAACTCAGTAGGGCCGCCGTATGTGCATCCGATTGTCTGTCCGGCCCACGCCCCCATGATCTTGTCTTGAAGCTCAGCCTTGCTCAATGTGATTTCTGACGGAAGCTGCGTCCCTGCACATGAGGCAAAGATAATTGCCAAGGCCGAAAAGCCTAAAATAGATGATTTCATAATGTTGATGTCATTAATATGTTTTCCACTTCGTTTCTGTATGGAGCGGAGTTTTGCGCCCCGTGTCGCGTAACTGCGATAGCTGATGCGGCTGCTGCGAATTTCACGGCATCGGCTGTAGGCCTGCCTTCTGACAGGGCCGCGCATAATGCTCCGTTGAAAATGTCTCCGGCGGCAGTCGTATCAACGGCCTCTGCCTTGAAGGCTCTTGTCATGATGCCCTTGCCGTTTTCGTACAGGAAGGCTCCTTTGCTTCCCATGGTGATGATTACAGTCCTGACTCCGGATTTGCACAGGCTCTGTGCCGCTTTCTCCGCGCTTTCCTCACTGGTGACTTTGATTCCTGTCAGAATCTCAGCCTCAGTCTCATTCGGAGTGATTATGTCTATGTTCCCGAGAAGCTCCGGAGGCAGTTTCTGCGCCGGGGCAGGATTCAGGATAAACGGTATCTTGTGCCGTCTTGCGAGATGGCCGATGTGAATGACAGTCTCCAAAGGTATCTCAAGCTGGGAAAGCACGATAGAGTGGGAACTGAAATTGTCTATGCGGTCCACGTCCTCCGGACTGAATTGTCCGTTGGCACCGCCTGCCACTACGATGCAATTTTCCCCGTTCCCGTCGATTGTTATCAGTGCGACACCGGATGGGCTACTCCTGTTCACAAAGACGTATGAGGTATCGATGCCTTCCATGCGGAAGCGTTCTGAGGAATCCTTGCCATACTGGTCGTCACCGACCATGCAGCTGAAAGTAACGTCGGTTCCCAGGCGGGCTGCACCGACGGCCTGGTTCGCTCCCTTACCTCCTGCATTGACGGTAAATCCATTTCCAAGCACTGTCTCGCCGGGTCTTGGCATCTTTTCCGCATGAATCGTAAGATCTGTGTTGGAACTTCCTATTACAAGTATGCTCATATAGTCAAATGCTTTTTATGTTCATCTTATTTGTAGCCCTCATTCTGAATGAGCTTGCCGTTTGAAGTCATGGCTCTTTTGGGGATTGGCATGATGTCTCGCCAGGCGTCCGTGTTAGGCTTGTTTACCCAGGCTTTGCTGTATGTGCCGAAGCGCACCTGGTCCTGCCTGCGGTGGCCTTCCCAGCAGAGTTCGCGCGCCCTTTCGTCAAGCAGCTCATCAAGCGTGAGAGTGGAGGTGTCATATTCAGTCGCACCGGCGCGCTTCCTTACATGATTGGCGAAAATGACGGCTTCGTCTGTAGCTTTGCCTGAATTCTGCCTCATGATGCACTCGGCCTTGAGCAGATAAATGTCGGACAGGCGGTAAATCGGAAAGTCGTTGCTCATTGCCTGGAAGGCCAGCCCGTCCTGATATTCCCATTTGCACATCCTTACGCCGGCGTCAAGCAAGGCAGGCTTGGCCTGGTCATATATCGGCCCGACATAAGGCGTGTAGTTGAGTTGTCTCTGCGGGGCAACCATAAGAGGCTCACCTGACTTGTCGAACTGAGGCCCCTCGAGCCATGAGTTTCTCCTCTTGTCCTGGGACTCGTATGCCTCCCACAGCCATTGAGGTGCACAGGCTCCGTCCCAGCAGAAATTCTTGATGTTGAAAGTCTGCTGGCTCAGGGTATGGAGCGTTATATTGTGCAGAGGGAAGGTGTTTGTGATGCTGGCCTCAAGCGGAATGGCCCATATTGTCTCGGCGGAAACCTCGTTGTTTACGCAAAAATTCGTGAAATAGTCATCTTCCAGTCTCAGTGTGTTGAAACCCATGACCTTGTCGCATGCTGAAGATGCATCATCAAAACGTTCTTTTCCGGTCCATATACCGGAATTGACATACAACTTTGCGAGCATGGTCCATGCAGCCGCTTTTGTGACCCTTCCGTAATTAGCAGCCGTCGGGGCATCTTCGAGGTACTCCACATTGTCGAGGATTTCAGATTCGATGAAGTCGAACAACTCCTGAGGCTTCGCCTGTGAAGGCAGTTCCATATCTGTGAAATCGGTGACCAGAGGCAAATTCCTGAACCAGTCTATTCCTTTCAGGTAGAGCCAAGCGCGTACCATCTTTATTTCAGCCTCCAGCTTTTCGCTTCCCTCGAACTGCACGCCCGAGTCCACCATCTGATATAGAATCTGGTTGCATCTGGTGACGCCGTCCATGACAAAGCTGTACATTCTCCATATTCCGTCGTGGGTATAGTCCCATGTGTGCTGATGGTCTTCAATCCACACTCCGTTATCCCACCACAGGCCTCCTTCGCGGTAGGGGATGATGCATTCGTCCGTTGTGACAATGTCGTTCATCCATACTCCCATGTGCTGCAGGTAGCCGTTGTTCCAAGAGTCTGAGGACAGCCATGCATAGGCTCTCCCGACATTTTTGAGCATGGTTTCCTCGTCTGTGAAGAAACCGTCCGCAGGCAGCTGCGAATATATCGTCTCATTCAGGTCCGTGCATGAGAATGAGAGAATCGCGGCAAGTGCCGTCAATATAATGTTCCGTTTCATGTTGTCAAAAATTAATGTAGTTTGCCATGCTCTCGCAAAAGTCCTTGACCCTGTCAGAAGGAGATGTTGAGTCCGAGCATGAATGTCCTGGTTGACGGGTAGAATTCGTCCCATGCGATTCCCGGAGCCAGCCCGTTCAGATTCACTTCCGGGTCAACTCCTTTGTATTTCGTCAGTGTAAACAGATTCTGTCCGGTCACATATACCCTGAGAGACTGCATCCAGTCCACTTTCGGATGCCATGTATAGGCAAGTGTGAGGTTGGAGAGTTTCAGGAATGAGCCGTCCTCAACAAAATGTGATGACCAAGTAGTCTGGCCTGAATTGTCTGGCGAATCTAAAGTGGATTTGAGGATATTCTTGCCGCCGAAGTAGTAGTAGCCTTCATAGAAGAGCCTTTGTATATTGGCTACATCATTTCCGATTGAGCCTCTGAAAAGCATCGTGAGGTCCCAGTTCTTGTATCTAAGGCTGTTGCTCCAGCCGAATGTGAGGTCCGGGAAAGCATTCCCTATGACTTCATATACAGACTCGCTGACAGCCTCTCCCGGTGCGACTCCCTTGTATGTGGCGTTACCGTTTTCATCCATTCCGGTGAATACAGGGCCATAGAAGTTGCCTATAGGCTGGCCTTCGTAAATACGTTCTACATATTGCTTGAAGTCTGTGGATATGTATCCCTGCTCGAGATACTGCATTGCGTAGTCATCGTTCGAGAAGCTTTTAAGCATGTTCCGGTTGTGCGCTGCCGTGAGCGTTGTGTTCCATGTGAAATTCTTTCCTTTGACCGGAATGGCGCTGAGGGTCACTTCCACGCCGCTGTTCTTGATGACACCGACATTTGTGAATTTCCAGCTGTAGAGATTCGGCGGCACCGGAACGGCGTATGTGTATAGCAGGTCGCTCGTCGTTCTGTTGTAATAGTCAACGGTTCCGCTGAGACGTCCCTTGAGGAACGAGAAATCTATTCCTGCGTTGAATTCACCTTTTCTTTCCCATTTCAGGTCATCGTTCCTGTTGCTTGCCGGTCCGTATGAATTGAGCCATGAACCGTTGTAATAGAATTTCCCGCTTGTGGTAAGGCGTGCCATTGACTGGTAGTTCCTGATGTCCTGATTGCCTGTCACTCCGTAGCCTGCGCGTATTTTCAGCTCGTCAATCCACCTTACATCTTTCATGAAATTCTCCTGGTCAATTCTCCATCCTGCGCTTACGGCCGGAAACCATCCCCATTTGTGGTTGGCTCCGAATCTGGATGAGCCTTCGTATCTTACGGATGCCGAGAACAGATATTTTTCGCTCCAGTTGTACATGACCCTGCCGAAGAATGCAATGAGCCTGCTGCTTTCTTTGGAACTGCTCATGGATGCCTCGCCATTCTGGAGTCCGCTTCCTGAGCCTATGTTGTGCCATGAGAACCAGTCTGTGTCGAAATCCTTGTTCCACATGTAGGCCGTTTCATACGCATTGTCTGCATAAGAATAGCCGGCTACAGCCTGGATTGAGTGCTTCCCGAGCTTTTTGCTGTAGTTCGCTTCGATGTCGAGATGTTTCGTGAGATTCCAGTAATTGTTTATCCCTGCTTCTCCGTTTCTTGTGGCGTCTTGCGGGTAGTATTTGGAAAGATATGTGCTTTCGCTTCCGGAGTATTGGTTGAATGCTCCTGTGGCTGCGATGCTTATGTCGTCCGTAATCTTGAATTGCGCCCTGATGCTGCCCATGAATGTCCTTGTGCGGTTTTCCCTCTCGGATTCGTTCAGCATTGCCACCGGGTTGTAGTACTGGAAAGGTGCGCTGTTGGTGTAATAGCCGCCGTGAGCCGTGTCTTCTGTGTCGTATATCGGCTCGGTCGGATTCCTTCTCACTGCCTGCTGGATTACATATTTGTCTGTCGGATGCGCAAGACGTGATGAATAGTTGAAATTGTAGTTGATTGTGAGCCTGTCACGTATGGCTGTCTGTGTTATGTTCACGCGTCCCCTGATATCGCTTCTGTCACTATTGCGTACAAGACCTTTTTCATTCATATATGACACTGCTGCCCGATATGACACGTGCTTGGAACCTCCTGATATGGCAAGGTTGTAGTATTGTGTGACAGGGGCTTTGCGCGTGACCGCATCAAGCCAGTCAGTGTCTGCTCCTGCGTCTGAACCTGTATGTCCGTCCGCCATGACTTGCCTGAATTCTTCCGCAGAGAGCATTTCCAATTTCCGGCTGATGGTCTGCACACCGGCATATGTGGAGAAATCCACATTGAATTTGTCACCTTTGTTTCCTTTCTTGGTGGTTATGAGGATTACGCCGTTTGTGCCGCGCGTTCCGTATATGGCGGCAGCAGAACCGTCTTTCAGCACATCAATTGATTCGATTTCCTCTGGATTTACCGCATCGGCGGAGCCTCCGATTACATTGTCTATTATGACAAGGGGAGCGGCTCCGGCTGACATGCTGGTAGTGCCCCTGAGTTGTATGCCGATGCTTCCGTTGGGGTCTCCTCCGTCGGGACGTATTATGCTCAGTCCTGCGATTTTACCGTTTATAAGGTCATATGGGCTTGAATTGTTGCCGCTCACGAAATCGCTGCTCTTGAGGCTTGCCACTGAGCCTGTCACTTCTTTGCGCGTGGTATTGCCGTAGCCTATTACGACAACATCATCGAGCAGCTGGACGTCTTCGCTCATGATTATGTCCAGGCGTGCCTGGCCGCTCCATGCTGCTGTCACGTCTATATAACCTATGCATGTGAACAGCAGCTCCGGGGAAGAACTTTTTGTTGTTATCAGGTATGAACCGTCAGTGTCAGTGACTGTGGCGTTGGAAGTTCCGGTTTCCATTACTACTGCACCGGAGACAGGCTGGCCTGTCTCGTCTGAAACGGTCCCGCTTATGCGCTGTTGTGCATGCATCTGCAATGCGGCCAATGAGACCAGCAGTGCAGTCAGAGAGTTTCTGATTCTTGTTTTCATTTCAATGTGTTTTAGTGTTATTCCATAGTTTGTACAAACGTTTGAGCAAATATGAGATAAATAATAGAGGTGTATGCGTGTTTGCGCAGAAAAATCAGTATTGCTGAGGATATTTTGTGCGCAAATCTGTTGCATGGTGCGCAAATTTTTGTACTTTTAGCGGAGATAACCACACTCGCCATGAAAGCTACGCTAACCACAATCTCAGAAAAGACAGGATATTCCGTCTCTACGGTTTCAAGAGTGCTGAACGGGAAATCGGGCACTTGCAGAATCTCAGCCAAGGCTGTTGAGGCTATAATGGCAGAGGCCCGCAGATGCAATTATTCGCCCAATTCCTTAGCGCAAAGTTTGCGCACAAATAAAACAAGAATCATAGGTGTCATTCTTCCTTCCGTGACCAATCCATTTTTCGCCGAAATGTCGGGTTCAATCATATCGGAGGTAAAGAACAGGGGATATACGGCTATAGTGGCCGTGTCAATGGAAAATGAGGCTGAGCAGGAATCATGTGTGGCGGCACTGCTCTCAAAGAAGGTTGAGGGGATAATAGCGGCCCCATGCGGCAGCAATCCGCGTCTGTTTGAGGAATTGTGCAATGTGATTCCTGTGGTTTTTGTGGACCGTTTCTATTCGGGCCTGAATCTGCCGTATGTGACTTCCAACAATTATATGGGCTCTGTCAATGCCACTGTGATGCTGATAAACAATGGACACAGGAATATAGCATGCATTCAGGGCAGTCCGGTCTCTCTGCCGAACAAGAAGAGGGTGGAGGGATACCTGAAGGCAATGAGGCAGTCCGGCCTGGAGGAGAATGCGGTTCTTGTGGGGGATGAGTTTTCCGTGCAGTGCGGCTATCTTGAGACGAAACTGCTGCTGAGCCGCGATGTGAGGCCGACAGCCATTTTCGCTTTGAGCTATACGATTGCTCTCGGTGTCATGAAGGCTCTCCAGGACAGCGGACTGAAGATAGGGGAGGACATTTCGCTTGTATCTTTTGATGACAATGTTAGCCTGGATTATATGGTGCCTGCAATCACAAGAATAAGCCAGCCGGTTGAAGAGATGGGCAAGCTTGCCACCAAGATTCTGATTGACCGGATTGAGAATGATACAGCCAAAAGCCCCCAGCTCGAATTGACCACCAAGGTGATTGTGCGCGAGTCCGTCCGGACTATTCTTCCTGCGCTTTAGGGGGCTTGTGGGGTTGGTTTCTGAGCGTATATTGTGGGTCTGCTGCTTTATAGGCTGATTCTTAAAATTCAATTGTCAGGCAGACCGGAAGGTGGTCTGAGGCTGTGTCTATTATTTCTGAAGGGATGTTAAGTGGGGCTTGGCCGTTATTGTTGCTTTTGGGAAGCAGGGTGTTTGTCACTTTGACTTTTTTTGCGGATTTGAGGGCGAAGATGTAGTCTATGCATACGTAGGGGAGAGGTGACGGGTGCGTCAGGGCTGTGCCGGAGAGCTGTTCCCATTCTTCTGACAGAGTTTTTATTGTGGCGCTTTCCGGGGTGTCGTTCATGTCTCCGCATAGTATTACGGGTTTGCGTGAACCTGAGTATTTCTCTTTGAACCAGCTGTTTATGGCTTTTGCCTGTGCTATTCGGGCTTCTTCTCCAATGTGGTCCAGATGTGCGGATGCGAAGATGCAGTCTTTTGTTTCTACGACTGCTACACTGCGCGGTTCTGCTCCGTTTTCTATCGGAAGAGTAATTATGTGGCGTGAGATAATCGGATTTTTTGATATTATGCCGTTTCCGTATGCTCCTTCCGCAAACGGGAAGGCTTGTGCGAAGTGAAAGTCGAGTCCGCCGGCCGCCTGTGCTATTTCTTC
>DBLW01000201.1 GCA_002298075.1 Bacteroidales bacterium UBA714
CGTATTTTTGCACCCATAGTGCTGAACATCTCCTCCGAAATAAGCGGAATGGCCGTCTTTTCCAGCATCATGTGCCTTTCGTCCAAAATTGCAAAAGTCGAATTGTCCCATACCCGTGACAAGCGGAGAGCCCTCGACAATATTTTCCATTCAAGGATAAAACTCTGATAATCTTCCATATCCATAACAAGCTGTTTCAATTTGCAAAGATAGCGGACAAGAGTTTCATATAAAAAAATAGAGTTTCATATTTGAAACCCTATCACATTGATTATCAATTACGTCTTAAAAAATTCCCGCGCACGGAACCGAAAAGTTTTACCTGCTCATTTTAAGCCCTCCGATTTCGCCTTCCTCTTCTGACGGGCCTTCTGCGCCTTGGCCGCACCGCTCTTCAGATATGCCTGCCACTGCCTGTCATCGAAAATGCCATGGTAGGCGGCATCTATCCGCTCCATCCACTTGTCCTGGACAGCCATATACATGGAAGAGTTCGACACCTTGGATGCAGAAAGCGACTCAAGCTCCCCGACCATCAGGGTATAGTCATGCTTCAGGGTAGAATCCACATAAAACACCTGCCAGTCTTCAAGGTCGAGCAATCTCTGAAGCCTGTCGGCCTCTTCCTCTGCCCGAGCCATCATATCAGGTTTTTCAGGCTGCTGCGCAAACACAGGCAGACATGCGAAAAACGATACGGAACAGGCCACGGCCGTAAAGATGATGCGAAAATTCAGTTTCATACAGTCAATTGATTAATGCCCGGTTTCATATATACCGAAAAATTTTATAGTTTTGCAAACTATGGCCATAAAAAAGAGGCCCAGCCGGAATCCATTCACCAAAAACGGATTCCAAATTACGAGACAAAATTAATGAATAATAATAAACTGACAAAATGAGAAGAATTTCCCAGCTTATCTTCACTGCCTGCGCGACCGCAGCCATGGCATTCGGCCCAGACTGCGACGCCTGCACAAATGTCCTGGTGACAAAAGGAGCGAGCGCAGACGGCTCAAACATTATTTCATACGCGGCAGACTCGCACCAGCTGTTCGGAGAGCTTTACTGGCGTCCGGCCGGAGTCTGGAACAGCGGAGACATGCGCCAAATCAACGAATGGGACAGCGGGAAATACCTCGGGGCGATTCCGCAGGCACCAAGGACATGGCAGCGCGTAGGCAACATGAATGAGCATCAGCTTATTATTGCGGAAACCACATACGGGGGCAGGAGCGAGCTGTGGGACTCCACCGGCATCATGGATTACGGCTCCCTCATATATGTAGCGCTTGAACGCGCACGTACCGCACGCGAGGCCATAGAGGTCATCGTGGATCTCGCCGACACTTACGGCTATTATTCAAGCGGAGAGTCTTTCTCAATCGCGGACAAGGATGAGGTCTGGGTAATGGACCTTATCGGAAAAGGCATAAAGGCGGAGAACGGCATAAATACCAGAAAAGGCATCGTATGGGTGGCAAGACGCGTCCCGGACGGATATATATGCGCCCATGCCAACCAGGCCAGAATCAGCACCTTCCCTCTGGACGACCCTCAGAACTGCATGTATGCCCCTGATGTAATCTCATTTGCCCGCGAGATGGGCTATTTCAGCGGCAAGGACGAAGATTTCAGCTTCTGCGACGCATATGCTCCCCTTGATTTCAGCGGCATGAGAGGCTGCGAGGCAAGGGCATGGGCGGCATTCAACATCCTCTGCGACGGCAAATTCACTTTCGAGGACGAGAACGGCACCATGGTCACCCGTGACGCATATGACTATGTCCACTATGCGATGGGACACGACAAGACCAAGAGATTCCCGCTGTTCGTAAAGCCGGCACGCAAAATCACCGTAAAGGATGTGGCAGACGTGATGAGAGACCATTATGAGGGCACGCCTATGGACATGACAGCGGACATAGGAGCCGGCGGGAATGCCCTGCCGTACAGATGGAGGCCGATGGGCTTCACACATGACGGAAAAGAATATGTCAATGAAAGGGCCATCGCCACACAGCAGACCGGATTCTGGTTCGTGGGACAGTCACGCAGCTGGCTTCCTGACGAAATCGGAGGCGTGAACTGGTTCGGCTGCGATGATGCCGCGACCTCATATCTCACTCCTATATATACATGCACATCCGAAATTCCGGAATGCTTCAGGGAAGGCAACGGAAACATGGTGACATATTCCCCAACATCCGCGTTCTGGATGACGAACCGCGTCGCCAACGCATGCTACAGGATGTACAATATCATGGCCCCTACAGTACGTGCGGAAATAGACGCATGGGAAAACAGCATGGCGGAAGAAGTGGAAAAGGCAGACAAGCACGCGCTGGAGCTGTATGCAAAAGCGTCAGAAAAGCCGCGCAAGCAGATACGCAGGAACGATGACGTAAGAAAGACCGTTGACCCTTATACTGAAGTAAGGGAATATCTGACACGTTTCTCTGTTGACAACGCTCAAAAGATATTCGACAAATGGGTTGCCCTTGAGCAGCTGCTTCTTGTGAAATATATCGACGGAAACGTAAAGGCCCAGAATCCTGACGGTTCTTTCGTCACAAACGGACACACGGACTGCATACCTGACGGCATAACACAGCCGGGATATACCGAAAAATGGAAAGAGTCGGTTGCCAAAGACCACGGGAAAGTGATTGAAGTGCGCTGAGGCGGCACCAGCATGACCCGACAATAACAAAACGGAAATAAACCTTACAATATCTTACAGCATGGCTAAGAAATCAACCATAATAAAGAATTGGCCTAAGTACCTTCTCCAGTGGGGAGTATTGATTGCCCTGGTCGTTTTCATGACAGGCCTGATTCCGTCTGAAAACGTCGCCGACCCGGAGAAATACTGCCCTCTCGGCGGTCTCCAGGCCCTTGCGACTTATCTTGCCAACAACAGCCTGCCTTGCAGCATGTCGTCCCTTCAGGTGATGATGGGAATCGCGCTTGTAGCGGCAGTGGTGCTGTTCAGCAAGCTCTTCTGCGCATTCATATGCCCGGTCGGGACCGTCCAGGACCTCATCGGCAAATTGCGCAGGACACTCCACATCAAAGGCATCAAGATAAAGAACGGCTCTGGGGCAGACAAGTTCCTGCGCATATTCAAATACGCGCTTCTGTTCTGGATATTCTACATGACAGTCGGCGCAAGTGAGCTTTTCTGCAAGAACATTGACCCTTACTATGCCATAGCCACAGGATTCAAGGGAGAGATAACGCTCTGGATGTCAATTACGTCCATTGTACTTGTAGTGCTCGGCAGCTTCCTTATAGACATGTTCTGGTGCCGCTACATGTGCCCGCTCGGAGCAATTTCCAATTCTTTCAAGTTCTGGCTGTGGATAGGAGTTCTTTTCGGCTTGTATTTCGTGGCAGACGTCATAGGGGCGGATATACCTTGGCCTGTCCTGCTCGGAGAATTCTGCATCCTCGGCTACCTGCTTGAGATTTTCAATGCAAGGCCTAAGCTCCAGCTTCTGAAAGTCAGGAAGAAAAATTCAATATGCAACGGCTGCGGACTATGCGAAAAGAAATGTCCTTATCATATCAACATCAGGTCATTCCATGACGGGAAAATCAATTCCGTTGACTGCACTCTCTGCGGGGAATGTGTTGCCGCATGTACGACAGGAGCGCTCCAGACGGGAATAGGCTCACGTGCAAAAGGAGGCCTGTGGAATCTTTTGCCTGCCTTGCTGACAGTATGCCTCATCGCTTTCGGAATCTGGGCCGGAGGCAAAATTGAACTGCCTACAATCAACATGCAGTGGGGAATTGAGCAGACGGCACCGGACGGGACCGTAACGGAACTCGTTGACCCAGGCACACTCGAGACAATCACCGTCAACGGACTGCGTTCCGTAAAATGCTACGGAAGCTCCATGGCTTTCAAGGCAAGGCTCGAGAAAATCCCTGGAGTGCATGGAGTGAAGGTTTTTGTCAAGAGACACTCGGCCGACATTCTCTACAACCCTTCCGTAACCAATCCGGACAAGATACAGGAAGCCATATATGTTCCTTCGAAATTCCGTGTACAGGGCATCGAGCCGTCATCGGCAGATTCCCTGAAGGTGGTTACCATACGCACGGAGGGCATGTATGACAAGATGGACATCAATTATCTCGGGCTGCAGATGAGGCAGAGCGGAAAGAAAATCTATGGACTTGAAACAGAATTTGCCTGCCCGCTGATTGTGCGCGTATTCATGGACAGGTCTGAGGAGATTTCGGAAGACTGGTTCGAGGAAATCGTGGAAATGGACAAACTCGTCATGCCGGTCCACGGAGGCGGCACAAAGGAGATTGAAGTTGACTTCAAATTTGCAGGCATGGAAGACGGCACATACAACGTCGCCACAGTAGATTTCATCCGCAGCATGTTCTCTCCTTTCAAGGCTGAGTTCAAGAAACGCGTTGACGAAAACAGCGGCAAGCAGCAGTTCGTATATGAGATAGCCGACAAGAATTATGACAAGCCGATAATCCTGCGCAGCATGCCTTTCCTCAGCAACCATCTGTCCGGGAATGAGGGCATAATCGGCATCTACCTCGACTTGAACAAAGACCTTGTCCCTGCCATAATGGTGAGATATGCCGAGCCTATGACCGCAGAGAAGGTGTGGGAGCTCATGAACATGGAGACATGGAGCATTACATATTCTCCGGAAGACATAAGGGAAGTCCCGGCAAAGCTTTCATTCAAGACCCCGGGAGTTGAACGTGCATTCAGCCCTGCCCAGTAATGAAATTTGAGATGAGACACAAAAAGTTTATTATATCATTTGTACTGGCTGCCCTGACCGGCAGCCAGTATGCCGTTGCGGATGAAGGCATGTGGATGATAAATGCCATTGACTCCGCCCTTGAAAAGAAAATGCAGGAGCGCGGACTGAAGCTCTCCGCCAATGAGATATACAACGCGGATGCGGACGGCGCGGCCATATCCGATGCTGTCGTTTCGCTGGATTTCGGATGCACAGGAAGCATCATCTCCGGCAGGGGGCTGATGATTACGAACCATCATTGCGCTTACAGTGACGTGCACAGGCTCAGCACTCCGGAGCACAATTATCTCGAAGAAGGCTTCTGGGCCATGAGCAGCAGCGAAGAAGTCTGCATAAAAGGAAAGGGAGCATATATGCTCAAAAGAGTCATTGATGTCACTGAAGAGGTGGAGGCTCTGAAAGCGGAACTTGACGGACGCGGGATGCAATACGGCATGAGGAAGCTCTCGCATATGATGGAGACGCGGTACAAGAAGGCAACCGGGCTGGACGCATGGCTTTCTTCCATGTGGAAAGGCTCCAAATATTACATGGCCCTGTATGAGGTTTACCGCGACGTAAGGCTTGTGGCGGCACCTCCTGTCACTTCCGCGGCTTTCGGCGGGGACACGGACAACTGGGAATGGCCGCAGCACAAATGCGATTTCGCAATGTACAGGATATACACGGCACCTGACGGCTCTCCTGCCGAATATTCGGAAAACAACATCCCTCTTGCCCCTAAGGCCCGGCTGGAGATTTCACTCGACGGCTACAAAGAAGGTGATTTTACCATGGTGATAGGCTATCCGGGACACACTGACAGATACAGCAGTTCTTATGGAGTGCGGTTCGACCAGAATGTGAAACTTCCGATATCAAACAGGATAAGAGGCAGGCAGATGGCCATTGTGGACAAATGGATGAATGAAGACCAGCTTGTCCGGCTGAAATATTCCGACTGGTATTTCGGGCTGAGCAATGTGCAGGAACTCTACAGCGGGCAGGTGGAGTGCTGCAAAAGGTTCCGCGTAGCAGACCGGAAGGCAGAGAAGGAGACCATGCTGCAGGAGTGGATTCTGTCTGACAGCCTGAGAAAAGAGCGCTGGGGAAACCTGCTTGAGAATCTTCAGAAAGGATATTCTGCTGTGGAAGAGCCTGAAAGGCAGGCCGGATATTACCGAGAGACTCTCATACGGGGTGCGCGCATTTCCAATTACATGAGACGAGCATGGAATTCGAAGAATCCGGGGGAAGCCATGCTGAAGATTCTCGAAGGGTATGATGAGCTGGACATGCGGGTAGAACATGACCTTGTGGCCTATGCCATTTCAGAATATGTGGAGAATGTGTCTGAGGAACATTTCGGCCAGTGGCAAAAAGAGGTGATAGACAGATTCACATGTGGCGGGAAATGCGACACTGATGCGCTCACTGACTGGCTGTGGAACGGAAGCATGTTCACATCTGAAGAGGGACTGTCAAAATTGAGGGACAACGTGGCTCATGAGGAGATTGCGGCCGACCCTCTGTGCAGATTCATGATGGAAGTGGGCATACAGAATTTCAGATGCTGCATTGATGCTGCGGAGGGAAAGTGCAGGAGGCTTGACCTGAACAGGGAATACACGCAGGCCCTTTATCAGATGAAACTCGACAAGGGAGAAGCGCAGTATCCTGACGCAAATTCGACCATGAGGATGAGCTACGGCACAGTGGGCGGCATAGAACCAAAGGACGGCATCATATGCGACTGGAAGACGACTCCCGCAGGCATCCTTGAGAAATATGACATGAGCGATTACGAGTTCATGCTTGAGGACAGGCAGCATTTGCTGTACAGCACCGGAGAATGGGGACGCTGGGGATTCGGACAGGACGGGAAAGAGATGCATGTCAATTTCCTCACCGACAATGACATAACCGGAGGAAATTCTGGAAGCCCGGTCCTGAATGCGGAAGGCAAGCTTATAGGTTTGGCATTCGACGGCAACAAGGAGTCCCTGTCAAGCGACGTATGGTGCGCCCCGGGGTACAACAAATGTGTCTGCGTTGATATCCGCTTCATCCTGTGGACTCTCGACAGGTATGCCGGAATGTCAAGAATAATAGATGAACTCGGTCTTTAAAACATTTACAGATTGACACTTATGAGAATTTCTATCCTTGCCGCGGCTTTCATTTGCCTTGCAGCCATGGTTTCATGCGGGGAAAAGCCGTCAGCCACATATATGCTAAGGCCTCATGAGGAGCTTCCGGAAGATGTGGCCAAAGACAGAAGCTACACGACAGTCTTCCTTGCCGGGACAATAGACATGGGCTCAGGCAGGGACTGGCAGGCTGAGATGAAAGACAGGTTCTCTTCCATGGAGGGAAGATTCATCCTGTTCAATCCGCGCCAAGAAAACTGGGACGCGTCACGTCCGGGAGAGATGGAGTATCAGGTGCAGTGGGAACTGGAGCATCTCGAGCAGGCGGACATAATCATAATGTATATTCTCGGGAACAGCAAAAGCCCCATCTCCCTGTTGGAAATGGGGCTTCATTCCCGCTCCGGCAAACTGCATGTAATCTGCGAGGAGGATTTCTACCGCCACGATAATGTGCGCATCACATGCCACCGCTACGGAGTACCGCTATACTCCACGCTTGAAGATTTCTGGAATTGCCCGGACAATCCCGTGAAAAAGCAGATATGACAACTGTTTCTTGTCGCATAAAGCCAGAAAAAGGGCATCCTGAAACTACGCAAAACGGCATTCAGAAATTTATAACATCCCATTTCATTATCAGCACTTTATGCTTGAAAATATGAAACTATTTATTTCGGCATGAAACTTCCGAAACGTAATTTTGCAGTTGTAAACCTATAAAAATTTATTGCTGTCCGATA
>DBLW01000042.1 GCA_002298075.1 Bacteroidales bacterium UBA714
TGATATGCCTGACGAGTACGTACCTTGTTGTGAATAAACTCATTTCATTGGGAAAAGACGAATTGTATTATTGACGCGATATGGAAAATAATCCAAAGATGGCCATCACCCCGAAGGGGCTGAAATATCTGCTTGCCGGACTTGTAGTAATGGTTTCCGGCTATATTCTTATGACTGGAGGTGGAAGTTCCGATCCGGAGGTCTTCAATTATGCCATGTTCGATTTCCGCAGGCTGGTTGCGGCTCCGGTCGTAATAATCCTCGGCATCATCATCGAGGTTGTCGCCATAATGAAGGTTTTCAAAAAATAATGTCCGGCTATGGAGTGGTTTGAAGCGGTTTTACTCGGTCTCCTGCAAGGCCTGACTGAATTTCTGCCGGTAAGCAGCAGCGGACATCTTGAAATAGGCAAGGCTCTGCTCGGTGTGGAGACATCGGATGACCTCATGTTCACTACGGTTGTGCATGCGGCTACTGTCCTCAGTACGATAGTCGTTTTCCACAAACAGATTTGGGGGCTTCTCAAGGGCTTTTTCGAATTCAAGTATAACGACCAGACTGATTATCTCCTGAAAATCGCCGTTTCCATGGTCCCGATTTTCATTGTGGGAGTTTTTTTCAAAGACGCGGTCGAGGGGCTTTTCGGTTCCGTGCATGTGGTTGGCTTTGCCTTGCTTGCCACTGCCGTGCTCCTGTTCTTTTCTGATTTTGCGTCGAGGCCTGGCCGTGCATCCATATTCCCGCCCAATAACTGTCGCAACGGGATTTCGTATTGGCAGGCCCTTGCTGTGGGGCTTGGGCAGGCGTTTGCCGTCATTCCCGGGCTTTCGCGTTCCGGCACTACGATTTCAACTGGCTTGATTTGCGGTGTCAGAAGGGATGTGATGGCGCAGTTCTCGTTCCTCATGGTTCTGGTGCCGATTCTTGGCGAGGCTTTCCTTGAGGTTATCGGAGGGGAGTTCTCTTCGTCAACTGTCGGTGCTCTTCCTTTGTGCCTGGGCTTCCTGTCGGCATTCCTGTCAGGGTTGTTCGCCTGCAAAGTGATGATAGCCATTGTGAAGAAGGCGCGCCTTAGCTGGTTTGCGTTATATTGCCTTGTCGTGGCTGCGGCCATTTTCATTTTCGGGTAGCCATGTGCGAGGGAGCTCTTGCTTTTTTCGTGTCTGATGTTCATCTTGGGCTTGATGTGGCCGGTCCGGATGAACGCGAACGCCGTTTTGTCGATTTTCTGCGCGGACTTCCTGATTCTGCTTCTTCGCTTTACCTTCTCGGTGACATCTGGGATTTCTGGTATGAATACAGGGATGTTGTGCCGAAAGGGTATGTGAGGGTGCTTGCCGCGCTGCAGGATCTTGTTGACCGTGGCGTGGATGTCTTCTTTTTCCAGGGTAATCATGATGTCTGGACATACAGCTACTTCGAGGAGCTTGGAATGAAGCGTCTCGAGCAGCCTGCCATAGTGGAAATTGCCGGGAAAAGGTTCTG
This sequence comes from Bacteroidales bacterium UBA714, assembly GCA_002298075.1. Lineage (GTDB taxonomy): Bacteria > Bacteroidota > Bacteroidia > Bacteroidales > UBA932 > Cryptobacteroides. The sequence goes on from DBLW01000042.1 coordinate 1,486, forward strand.
TCTTGGCCATGGCGACGGCCTTGGGCCTGTGCCGGCCGGTTACAGGATGCTGCGCAGTGTCTTCCATAGCCGTGTGCTGCAATTCCTTTTCAGCTTGCTTCATCCTTGGGTGGCTTTCCGTATCGGGAACGGCTGGTCGCGCCATAATCGTCTGGCCCGCCGTGAAGAGTATGCTTTCCGCGGGGAGGAGGAGCCTCTGTATCATTTTGCTAAGGAGTTCTCGGAGCGCAACCATGTGGATTATTTCATTTTCGGGCATTATCATGCTGACGTGAGCATGGTTTTGCCGTCCGGTGCCGAGTTCCGTGTGCTGAAAGACTGGATGGGCGGTTCTTCCTATTTGTATTTTGACGGTATTTCTGTGATGGGCGGGTCTTCCCAGAACAATGAAAAGTAAAAAGCCGGAAAGTCGCCGGCCTCCCATATCTTCACAAGGTCTTCCGTCATCCGATCGTCTCCTTCCGGGTCGTAAGGCTTCTTGAGGTCTGAGCCGAAGAGTTTGGCTATGCCTTGCCAGAATCCGGCTGCCATGCCGTTCTTGTAATCCTTTATTATATTATATGATGATTTCCCGACTTCCCGGTCAATCAGTCTCATCAGCAGTGCTCCCTGGCTTACGGTGAGGTTGCGCAGCGGCTTTTCGAATATGGTGAAAAGCTCTTTCTGAATCCCGTTTATGTATTTCTCCCTCTTTCCGCGTTTCAGTCCGTCCGCCGCTATGGTGCTGTCGGCCTCCGCCACCATCTTGCGCGCCGCGAGGGCGTATGGGTAGGTCTTGCTGAAATTATGCACGAGCCTGTAGTATTTTCTCCATTCTTTCCCCTTTTGCTTCGGGACTCTGGAATATACCTTGGATGCCGGCAGTTCCGATATATATATGGTGTCCTTGCCTTCTATTATGTATTGCATGTAGTCTCCCTTCTGCTGGCCCCGTGTTGGAGTGGCGAGGAGGAGATATGACGTGATTGCCGTTATTATGTATAATGCCGTCTTTTTCATTTTTTCTTCCTAATCCATGCAAAGTTATAAACACTTTCCGTTTGACAGCCTGATTTCCTGCTGTTTTTTGTTAAGCAGGCGCACGTCTGCGGGGTGCCGGGTGAGCAAAATGCATGCTGGTCGAAAGTGTCCGCATAATTTTTTGAACACATCTTGTAAGTGTGTGAAAATAGGCTTTTTAGGTTGCAGGTTTTTTGGTCGAAAATGTTGGATAATTATTAAAATATTCTTTGCTTTTCAATAATATTTACTATCTTTGCAACCCGATAATTGAGGACCACTTCGCCCAACCAGCTGATGCTCAATTAATTAGGGGTATTGTGAAATATTTTTATTAAAGTAATAGAACAATGTTACAACCAAAGAAAACTAAATTCAGAAGGCAGCAGAAAGGCCGCATGAAGGGTCTTGCCCAGAGGGGCAATCAGCTTGCGTTCGGTTCTTTCGGTATCAAGACCTTGGAGAACTGCTGGCTTACGGGCCGCCAGATCGAGGCTGCGCGTCAGGCTGTTTCGCGTTACATGAAGCGTGAGGGTAAGATCTGGATCAGAATTTTCCCTGACAAGCCTTATACTAAGAAGCCTGCTGAGGTGCGAATGGGTAAAGGTAAGGGTAATCCGGAGGGATTCGTATGCCCTGTAACTCCAGGCCGCATTCTGATTGAAGCTGAGGGCGTTTCGCTCGAGATTGCAAAGGAGGCGCTCCGTCTTGGCGCGCAGAAGCTTCCGGTCACTACGAAGTTCGTGGTACGTAGGGATTATGTTGAATAATTTAATGGAGAACAGAAGAAATGAAAGCATCTGAAGTACGCGAAATGTCGATCGCAGATCTGCGTGAGCGCATTGAGGTCGAGAAAAACAACCTCAATACAATGAAGGTTAATCATACGATTTCTCCATTGGAGGATACCTCGAAAATCAGCAAGGCAAGAAAGGACATCGCACGTATGATGACAATTCTTGCTGAGAAGGAGAAACAGAACTAAAAATTGAATTCCCATGGAAAGAAATCTTCGCAAGGAAAGAATAGGAATCGTGGTCAGCAACAAGATGGACAAATCCATCGTGGTTGCCGTGGAAATCAGGGAGAAGCACCCGATTTACGGTAAGTTTGTGAAAAAGACCACAAAGTTCGTGGCTCACGATGAGAAGAACGAGTGCAGTGAGGGCGATACCGTACGCATCATGGAGACGCGTCCTTTGAGCAAGACCAAGAACTGGAGACTAGTAGAAATCGTAGAAAAAGTTAAGTAGCAATGATACAGCAGGAATCACGTTTACAGGTGGCAGACAACAGCGGTGCAAAGGAGGTTCTTTGTATCCGTGTTCTGGGTGGTACCCGCCGCCGTTATGCAAGAGTGGGCGACAAGATTGTCGTTGCGGTTAAGAGCGCCATCCCTGGCGGTGACGCAAAGAAAGGCTCCGTGTCTAAGGCTGTCGTAGTCCGCACCAAGAAGGAAATCCGCAGGCCGGACGGATCTTACATCCGCTTTGATGACAATGCTTGCGTTCTCCTCAATAACTCAGGAGAAGTTCGTGGAACCCGTATCTTCGGCCCTGTGGCAAGAGAGCTTCGCGAAAATTATATGAAAATTGTTTCACTGGCACCGGAGGTCCTCTAACAAGCAATCATTATGAAGAAGTTACATATCAAAAAAGGCGACACAGTATATGTGAATGCCGGCAATGACAAAGGCAAGACCGGCAAGGTGCTTGAGGTGATCACTTCAAAGGATCGCGCTATCGTTGAGGGCATCAACATTGTCAGCAAGCACACTAAACCAAGTCCTAAGCATCCTCAGGGAGGCATCGTCAAACAAGAGGCAGGCGTGCACATCTCAAATCTTCAGGTAGTCGATCCTAAGACCGGCAAACCTTCAAGAATCGGCCGCAAGGTTGTAGATGGCAAGATTGTCCGTTATGCTAAAAAATCTGGAGAGGAGATCTAATAATGGCAAAGACTAACAATACAGCAGTAGCAGCGGTTCCTGCGGGATACGTTCCGTCACTCAAGAAAGTGTACAAAGAGGAGATCGTTGCCAAATTGATGAAGGAATTCGGCTATTCTACAGTTATGCAGTGCCCTAAGCTCGTCAAGATTACCATCAATGAGGGTGTCGGCGACGCTACAGGTGACAAGAAGCTCGTTGAGGCAGCTCAGCAGGAGCTTTCAATCATCACTGGACAGAAGGCTGTTGTCACTCATTCAAGGAAGGACATCTCAAACTTCAAGCTCCGTAAGGGCATGCCTATCGGAACGAAGGTTACTCTTCGCGGTGTGAAGATGTATGAGTTCCTCGAGAGGCTCATCCGCGTATCTCTTCCTCGTATCAGGGACTTCAACGGAATTTCCGAGAAAATGGACGGTAAGGGCAACTATACCCTCGGTATCAAGGAGCAGATTATCTTCCCTGAGATTGACATCGACAAGATTTCAAAGATTCTCGGAATGGAGATTACATTTGTTACTACAGCCAATACTGACGAGGAGGCACACGCACTTCTCAAGGCATTCGGACTTCCTTTCAAGAAACATAACAACTAATAATAGAGAACGAGATGGCAAAAGAATCAATGAAAGCCCGCGAAGTTAAACGCGCGAAATTGGTTGCGAAATACGCCGCTAAGAGGCAGGCTCTCAAGGAAGCCGGCGACTGGGCAGCTCTTGACAAGCTTCCTAAGAACTCGGCACCTTGCCGCATGCACAACCGCTGTTCTCTCACCGGACGTCCGAAAGGATATATGCGCATGTTCGGCATCAGCCGTATCCAGTTCCGTGAGATGGCGAGCAACGGTCTCATCCCAGGCGTCAAGAAAGCAAGCTGGTAACATATAGCCTGAAAAGGTCCGCCAATGCGGCGGAAAATCATAATTAACAAACAATTTGGATATCGGGCGCATCCGTTGCGTCGGTTTCTGTAAAAACAAAAGTAAAAATGACTGATCCAATTGCAGACTTCCTCACAAGGGTACGTAATGCTTACCTTGCAGGAAAAAAGATTGTGGAGAT
>DBLW01000031.1 GCA_002298075.1 Bacteroidales bacterium UBA714
ATGCAGTGGTTCCTGAAGATGGGCGAGCTTGCAAAGGATGCGCTGGAGTCCGTGGAAAGCGGAAAAGTTCGCCTTATTCCTGACAAATACCGCAATACGTACCGCCATTGGATGGAGAATGTGCGTGACTGGTGCATCTCCCGTCAGCTCTGGTGGGGACAGCGTATCCCAGCATATTATCTGCCTGACGGAAAAGTTGTTGTCGCGCAGACTCCTCAGGAGGCTCTTGAAGAGGCCAGGAAGCTGATGCCTTCTATAACTGCAGATGAACTGCGTCAGGACGATGATGTGCTTGACACATGGTTCTCGTCATGGCTGTGGCCTATATCCGTGTTTGACGCCAACAAGGCAGGTCATCCTGATGCAGAGCCTAATAAGGACCTCGCATACTATTATCCTACAAATGACTTGGTTACGGGACCGGATATCCTTTTCTTCTGGGTTGCCAGAATGATTATGGCCGGAAACGAGTTCATGAGTGACGTTCCGTTCCGCAATGTCTATCTTACGGGCATAGTAAGGGACAAACTGGGCCGCAAGATGTCCAAGACCCTCGGAAACTCTCCAGACCCTCTTGACCTCATCGCCAAATACGGAGCTGATGCGGTGCGCTTGGGAATGCTGCTTTGCAGTTCAGCGGGAAGCGACATTCTGTATGACGAGTCCCAGATTGAGCAGGGCAGGAATTTCAACAACAAGGTATGGAATGCATTCCGCCTTGTTACCGGATGGAATGTTGACGGTGCCGCAGTGCAGCCTGAGGCTTCTGCCGTGGCTGTAAGATGGTTCAATGCCAAGTTGTCACAGGCCATAGAGACGGTGGAGGACCATTTCTCCAAGTTCCGTATCTCCGATGCGCTGATGACGATATACAAATTGTTCTGGGATGATTTCTGCGCATGGTATCTTGAAGCCGTGAAGCCGGCATACGGGGCAGGCATTGATGCGGCCACATATGAGGCGACAGTCGGATTCTTTGACGCTCTGCTTAAGATGATTCATCCGGTGATGCCGTTCATCACTGAGGAGCTTTGGCAGAATATGGCTGAAAGGAAGAAAGGGGAGACAATAATGAACCAGCGCTACCCTCAGTCTGCAGGCTATGACGCCGCCTTGATTTCTGATTTTGCCATGGCTTGCGAGACTGTTGCAGGTGTGCGCAACATACGCCAGCAGAAGAACATCTCTCCAAAGGAGACTCTTGAACTTATGATGAAGGGAGCTTTCCCTGCATCAGTGATTCCGGTAATCGTGAAACTGGCTAATGTTTCTGTCGCAAAGGCCGAGGGAGACATGTCTGCTGCGCAGCGTTTCATGGTGGGTACCGTGGAGATGTTCGTGCCGATGAAAGGACTGGTCAATGTCGATGAGGAGGTCAAGAAGCTCGAGGCTGATCTGGCTTATTACAGGAATTTCCTTGCTTCTGTCCGCAAGAAGCTCTCCAACGAGCGCTTTGTGGCCAATGCTCCTGAGGCCGTGGTTGCTGTGGAGCGTAAGAAGGAGGCAGATTCGCTTTCAAAGATAGAAAGTATAGAGACTTCTCTCAATGCTTTGAGAAATAGTTGATAAAACATCATTGTTTAGTATTATAACTTTTTTGTTATGATAAAATCGGAGCTTGAGATAGATGTCAGGTACTATGAAACGGACCAGATGGGCATTGTCCATCACTCCAATTATATAAGGTATTTCGAATGCGGCCGTTCTGACATGATGGCCAAGGCCGGGATTCCGATTGACAAGATTGAGGCAGCCGGTGTCGTGCTGCCTGTAATCTCTGTGGAGTGCAGGTACAGGATGCCGGCAAAGATGGGAGACCGCATCAGGGTAGTGACCATGATAGATAAGGTGCCTATGGCAAAGCTGGTCATCCGCAATGAGATTTACGGGCCTTCAGGCAGCCTGCTATGTGAAGGAAAGGTTGTGCTCGGATTCCTTGACGGGCAGACACGCAGGCCTGTCCGTTGTCCGGAGATGCTCGTGAAAGTTTTTGAAGAAAGACTGTGTGAACATATTAATGACTGAATATGATATCTGTTAATAATCTTGTTGTCGCCTATGGTGGATTCACTTTGCTGAATGACGTGAATTTCCATATAAGCGAGAATGACAAGATCGGCCTGGTGGGGAAGAACGGTGCCGGCAAATCCACGATACTGAAGCTGATATGCGGGCTGCAGAGTCCGACTTCAGGACAGGTTGCCGTGCCGAATGGTGTGAAGATAGGGTATCTTCCGCAGATAATGGAGCATCACAGGGGAAAGAGTGTCATTGACGAGGCGATGACTGCCTTCGCTGACCTGTTTTCGCTTGAGGATGAGCTGGAGAATATCGCGGCCGAGCTTGCCATCAGGCAGGATTATGAAAGCAAGGAGTACCAGGACCTCATAATAAGAATGAATGAGGTCAATGATGCATTGACATATAACCGCTCCGATAATCCGCGTGTGATGGCAGAAAAGACCCTCATCGGCCTGGGCTTCCGTTACGATGAGCTCGAGAGGCCGACTGAGACTTTCAGCCAGGGGTGGAACATGCGTATCGAGCTTGCCAAGATTCTGCTTTCCAAGCCGGACGTGCTCCTGCTGGACGAGCCTACTAACCACCTTGACATAGAGTCTATCGAGTGGCTTGAAGGCTATCTGAAGGATTACCGCGGTTCGCTTGTGCTGATTTCACACGACAGGAAGTTCCTGGACAATGTGACCGGCCGCACTGTGGAGATAATGCTCGGCCGCATCCATGATTATAAGGTGCCGTACAGCAAGTATCTGGAACTGCGCAAGGAGCGCATAGCACAGCAGCAGGCTGCATATGAGAACCAGCAGAGGATGATTGAGAAGACCGAGGAGTTCATAGAACGCTTCCGCTACAAGCCTTCCAAGTCCAACCAGGTTCAGTCACGCGTGAAGCAGCTTGAGAAGCTCGAGAGGATAGAGGTTGACATTGAGGACAAGTCTTCGCTTGCAGTCAAGTTCCCTCCGGCCCCGCGTTCAGGGGATATTGCATACAAGGCTGTGGACATGACTGTCGGATATGACGGCAAGCCTGTGTTTTCTGACGCTCAGATTGAGGTGCGCAGAGGAGAGAAAGTCGCGCTTGTGGGCAGGAACGGCGAGGGAAAGACAACCCTTATGAGGGTCGTCATGGGAGAACTGGAGCAGATGTCCGGCGAGTCCAGGCCCGGGTATAATGTCCAGATAGGATATTATGCGCAGAATCAGGAGGATATACTCGACAAGAATGACACTGTGTTCGAGACTTTGGACCGGATTGCCGTTGGTGATGTGCGCCTGAAGCTGAGGGACATTCTCGGTGCCTTCCTTTTCAAGGGGGAGGACGTGGACAAGAAGGTCGCTGTGCTGAGCGGAGGAGAGAGGGCACGTCTTGCCATGGCCAAGCTCATGCTCAAGCCATACAATTTCCTGGCTCTCGACGAGCCTACGAACCATATGGACATACGTTCGAAGGACATACTCAAGCAGGCGCTGAAGGCTTATGACGGCACTCTGATTGTCGTTTCTCATGACAGGGACTTCCTTGACGGGCTTGTTGACAAGCTTTACGAGTTCCGTGACGGAAAGGTGCGTGAACACCTCGGAGGAGTGCAGGAGTTCCTTGAAAGACGGCGCATTGAGAATCTTAGCGAACTTGAAAGGCATTATCATACTACCGAAACGCGTTCAGATGACCAGGTGCAGAAGAAGGCAGAGGCGCAGCAGGAGTATCAGGCAAAGAAGTTCGTGTCCAAGGAGGAACGGAAGGTGCGCAACCGTATCGCGTTCCTGGAGAAGGGAATAGGAGAGGTGGAAGCCAAGATGAAGGAAATTGAGTCGGTGCTTGCGGACCCCGGTCCTGACGATGACATAATGGAGCTTACACGGAGCTATCTCGAGCACAAGCGGGAGCTGGACCTCAAGACTGAGGAATGGGCCGGGCTTCTGGAAAGCATAGGTGAATGATTTAAATGAAATGATATGGAAGAATCTAAGACTCAATATCTGTTCGGCATGCATCCTGTCATGGAAGCAGTCAAGACAGGCAAAAAAATTGAAAAAGTATTGTTCAAGCAAGGACTTGAAGGGCCTCAGTTCAGGGAACTGATGGAACTTCTGAAAATCAGGGAGATACCCTTCCAGTTCGTTCCTGTCGAGAAATTGAACAGGAGCGTAAGGGGAGCACACCAGGGTGTTCTCGCCTATATGTCCCAGATTGATTATGTTGACCTTGAGCAGCTTGTGAATGACGCCCTGGGCATGTCGGAGAATCCGGTGCTGATGATACTTGACGGGGTCAGCGATGTGCGTAACCTCGGTGCGATAGCGAGGAGTCTCGAATGCGCGGGCGGACATGGAATAATAGTGCCGGCAAAAGGAGGGGCAGCCATAAATGCAGAAGCGATAAAGTCTTCAGCAGGTGCCCTTATGAGGATAGACGCGTGTAAGGTGCCCAATTTGCGTGTGGCCGCCTATTATCTTAAGCAGAGCGGATTCCGCCTGATTGCGGCTACGGAGAAAGTTGACAGGAAGATTTATGATGTTGACATGACAGGCCCGTGCGCTATAATCATGGGTTCTGAAGGCAAGGGCATATCGAAGGCCATGCTGGATCTTGCTGACGACAAGGCGGCGATTCCTATGGCAGGGGAGATATCTTCACTCAATGTGGCGGCGGCATCTACTGTGATGCTTTATGAGGCTGTGAGACAGAGGCTTGCAAAACAATAGGGAGGAATATGGCCATGGGAAAAATTCATATGTTGTCAGTCCTTCTGCTGTTTTGGGGATTGTCTGCTTTTGCACAGCCTAATCTTGTTCAGCATAAGGAATATGAGAGTTTCAAGACTGTAAATGTTTCGGACAAGTTCACCGTAAGACTTAGGAGTGCTCCTGACTATTCTGTGAAGATTACTTCCGATGAGAGGATTTCTCCTTATGTTCAGGCTTATGTGAAGAACGGCACTCTTTATCTTGTTCTCGATGAGAAGAACTATACTCCGGAACTTAAAAAGCAGCTCAGGCATAAGGGAGCGGCAGAGCCGGTGCTTGAAGCAGAAGTTTATATGCCGACACTCAGTGCGATGGTACTCAATGATAAGGCAGTTTTGTCGCATTGCGACAGGTTTCATGCCAGCACGTTCGCCCTTACTGTCTCGGACAATGCCAAGGTGGCTCAGTTCAGGCTTGACTGCTCAACAGCAGAGCTTGATTTTGCCAAAAGCGCCTGGGCTTCCGTAGAAGTCAACTCTTCTGAGAAATTGTATGTCCATGCCTTGAATTCATCGGACGTGACTCTGATGCAGAACGGCGGTGTGGTTTTTGTAGATGCGTCCGGCTCTTCCTCAGTCAAGGTCAAGGGCAGCATGGCTGAAGCTGATGTCTATGCGGCGAACAGCAGCGAGGTTACAATGATGGGAACGGCCTCTGTCCTTAAGGTAAAGGCCGCCGGAGTCTCAAGGACTGACGCGGAGCAGCTTGAGGCAAGGGAAGGCGACATAGAGCAGACAGGTTCTTCCAAGTGCCATGTCAATGTGACTGACCATCTGAAAGTGTCCCTTACAGGAGGCTCTATGCTTACTTTCAAGAGAAAGCCGGCCATTGAGGTTGACAGGATTGTAGGCTCTACGCTGATAAAGGCTGACGACCCTAAGAGGAAATAGGGTATGTTTGTCCTTGATTCCCATTGCGACACTCCGTCGCAGATATTCCGTCTGAGGGACATGACCCTCGACAATGACCATTCGCACGTCGATTTCCCAAAGCTCAGGCGCGGGGGAATCGACGGTGCTTTTTGGGCCTTGTATGTTCCTGCTGGCATGTCATCAGAGGCCGGGGAGGAATATGCATATGAGATGCTCGGCAGCGTAATGTCCGTTTTGGAGTCCAATCGGGACAAGGCGGCTCTCGCATTGTCTCCGGAACAGGCTCTCGCCAACAAGGCAGCGGGGCTTTTCTCCGTGTTTCTGGCATTGGAAAACGGCTCTCCCATAGGCAGCTCTCTTGATAAGCTGCATGACTTTTATGATGCGGGGATAAGGTATATGACCCTGTCCCATTCCGCAAACAATTTGATTT
>DBLW01000150.1 GCA_002298075.1 Bacteroidales bacterium UBA714
CTAATAATGGCTACAGCCGTTACAACTTCACTTTCCGAAACAACACAGCGTTCCTTAACGACAAGATGCATCTTGACGTAGGAGCGAGCTATATCCTCCAGAAGGACCGCAACATGATCAACCAGGGTACATATAACAACCCTCTGGTCGGTGCATATCTGTTCCCGAGAGGTAACTATTGGGAAGAGTACAGTATGTTCGAGCGTTACGATGCCGACAGGAAAATGTACACCCAATACTGGCCAATAGGTGATGCAGGTATGACAATGCAGAACCCATATTGGATTAACTACAGAAACGTGCGTGAAAACAAGAAAGACCGCTTCATGCTCAATGCATCTCTTTCTTACGACATTTTGGATTGGTTGAATGTTGCCGGCCGTGTACGCATGGACCAGTCTTTCAACACATATACTGAGAAATTCCACGCTACTACAGCGACACAGCTCACTGAAGGCTCGCTGAACGGTCTCTTCGGTATCGAGCAGTCGAAAGACCGTCAGATATATGCGGACGCCCTTGTGAATATCAACAAGAGGTTCAACGATGACTGGACATTCCAGGCTAACCTCGGTGCATCTATTTCCGATATGTTCTACGATGTAATGAAAAACCGCGGTCCTATCGCTGACGGAAAAAGCACAGATGAGAAGGCGGGGCTTGCCAATGTGTTCAGCATACAGAACTTAAGCAACTCTCCGAAGACGACAAGGCTTCAGGATGGATGGCGTGAGCAGGTCCAGTCCGTATTCGGTTCTGCCGAGGTGGGATTCAAGAGCACGTACTTCCTTACATTGACCGCCCGCAACGACTGGCCTTCAATGCTTGCAGGTCCTCACTCGAACACAAAATCATTCTTCTATCCTTCAGTCGGCGCTTCGGTAGTGATTTCAGAAATTATTCCGAATATGCCTGCGAATCTCGAATATATCAAACTCCGTGGTTCCTGGGCTTCAGTCGGTACTTCTTTTGCGCGTTATATCGCCAATCCGAAGTATAGCTGGAACGGAAGCAGTCTGTCATGGAATATGAAAACCGATTATCCTATGTACGATTTGAAGCCAGAGCGTACAAATTCGTTCGAGGTCGGTCTTACCATGCGTTTCCTCAAGGATTTCAATTTGGATGTTACTTATTATCATACAAATACAAGGAATCAGACATTTGACCCTCAGATTTCGACAGGTTCAGGTTCTTCAAAGATTTATGTGCAGTCCGGTGATGTCATGAACCAGGGAGTCGAGTTCAATCTCGGTTTCAATCACACCTGGGGTATATTCTCTTGGAATACCAACTATACTCTGTCAATGAATGAGAACAAGATAATCGCATTGGCAGACAATGTTTGGAATCCTGCTACCGGAGAATACTTCAGCGTTTCTCAGCTTGACATGAAAGGTCTTGGCCAGGCGCACTTTATCTTGAAAAAAGGCGGTACGCTCGGTGACCTTTATTCGCTCAGTGACTTCAAATATGATTCGAATGACAAGATAATGGTCGATGTGAACGGTAAAGTGAACGTGGAGCCTATCAATTCGGAGAGTGATTATGTAAAGCTCGGAAGCGTGCTTCCGAAGGCAAATATGGCTTGGAGGAATGATTTCAAGGTTGAGAACTTCACTTTCGGCTTCTTGATTACAGCCCGTCTCGGCGGCATCGTATATTCAAGCACACAGGCCTATCTCGACTACTACGGTGTCTCAGAGGCGTCTGCTGTTGCCCGCGACAATGGAGGTGTATGGATTAATGGTGGTGAAAACCTCATTTCTGCAAACAGCTGGTATTCAACAGTTGGCGGAACAGGTTCCCTGCCTCAGGCATACACTTACTCCGCAACCAACGTCAGGTTGCAGGAAGCTTCTATCGGCTACACTTTCCCGCGTAAGATGTTGGGTGACGTCTGTGACCTTAACATTTCCCTTGTCGGCCGCAACTTGTGGATGATTTACAACAAGGCTCCGTTTGACCCGGAGGCTGTGGCGACCACCGGAAACTACTACCAGGGAATAGACCACTTCATGATGCCTTCGCTCCGCAACTTCGGATTTAATGTAAGGATTACTTTCTAATTGGAACGGATATGAAAAACAGCATAATCAAAGCCGGGATTATATTGCTTGCACTTTCAACTGCAGCAGCTTGTACCGGTAATTATTTGAACATAAACACTCATCCATACGAAGTGGACAAAGATGAGATGATGCAGGATGATTATATCATCGGAGCTACCCTGTCTGCGATTTGCGGAACAGTCGTATCGACTGACGTGAACACCGCACAGTTCACAGATTGCCTTCTCGGAGGTCCCATGGGAGGATATTACTCTTCTACCGGAAGCTGGGGAAAGACCATTGACAACTTCAATGCTACCGATGACTGGACAAGGGTATTCATGTCCAGTGACAGGGTCATTCCTACTCTTTTTACCAATCTTAAGGAGTTGCGTGAAATTACAGATGACCCTGTAATCCATAGTATGGCAATGGTGGTTAAGGTTGCTGCTATGCAAAGGGTAACGGATACCTATGGCCCTATACCTTACAGCAAAATTGGTGTAGATTTGGAATTGCTTGTACCATATGATTCACAGGAGCAGGTTTATGACAAAATGTTTGAGGAACTGGATGCCGCCATTCTCGTTCTTGAGGACAATGCGTCTTTGACTTATTCAGCCAATGCCGACCCTGTATATAGGGGCAGTATCAGAAACTGGTGCAAATTGGCCAATTCTCTTAAGCTCCGTCTTGCCATGCGTATTGTATATACTGAGGGCGGAAAAGAGAAGGCCGCTCAGAAATTCAAAGAAGTAATGGAGCATCCTATAGGGGCCTTCACTTCGAATGCTGATAATGCGGCTCTCCAGGCTGTCGCATTCGGAGACAAGGGAAATCCCCTTTATACGGCTGTAAAATATAACCAGATAGCAGGCTCGAATACAGGTGGAGATACCCATGCGGCAGCTGACATAACGTCATATATGACTGCGTACAATGATCCTCGTTGCGGGAAATATTTTATTGAGTCGGAGTTTGAAGGTAATGAGTTCAAATATACTGGAGCCCTTATCAGCGTGGTGAAACCGCCGCTGGGAACTGTCGGAAGGAAATATGCCGGTGTGAATATCGGATATAATGACCCTCTCCAGTGGATGAATGCGGCTGAGGTTGCTTTCCTTAAGGCGGAAGCTGTGGTTCTCGGAGTAATCAGCGGCAATGCCGAAGAGTATTACAACGAAGGTATCCGTCTTTCATTCGACCAGTATGGGGTAAGCTCGGCTTATGCCGCTTACATCAGCAATGATAAAAAGACTCCTGTAACCTATGTCAATCCGGAGGGTGAAAGCCGTCCTGCAGCCTTGACTGAACTGGCTGTCAAATGGGACGATGCTGCCACTGCTGCCGAACAGCAGGAGCGTATTCTTATCCAGAAATGGATTGCGAACTTCAACCTCGGCAATGAGGCTTGGGCTGACCACCGCCGTACCGGATACCCTAAATTTTTCCCGGCTTCGGATGAAGGAAACATGAGTGGAGGTATTGTGGATAACGAATTCGGAGCGCGCCGTATGCCTTATCCTCAGGATGAGCGTACCAGCAATGCCGCCAATTATTCCTATGCTGTTGCAAATCTTCTCGGCGGAAGAGACAATATGGCTACAAGATTATGGTGGGATTGCAATCCTGCGGTGAATAAATGATTAATCTGTAAGATAGTATGAAAAAAATATTTATAGTCTTTGTTACATCCGTCTTTGCCTTGGCTTCCTGCAGCGATTGGACAAAGCCTGAGGCGCTGGATTATACTCACAAGACTTTTGAAGACTCAGATCCTTCCGGGTATGCTGCCTATCTGGAATCTGTCAGGAACTATAAGAACACAGACCATAAGGTGGTGATTCTGAATATGAAAGGCACCGATGCTTATCCTGTATCCCAGTCCCAGGTCCTTATGGCGATGCCGGACAGTGCGGACTTCATCTGTGTGAACAATTTGGAGAATCTCCATCCTGAGTTTGTAAAACAGATTCCGCTGGTCAAGGAGAAAAAAGGTACTTCCGTTTTATCTGCCGCTGACTTTTCAGTTGCGTATGCCGATTATATCGACCATAAAATCTTGCTTGCGGACAATGGAAAGCCTGCACCTGCTATAGATGAGTGCAAGGCATATTTCAAGACGCATGCCCAGAAGCAACTTGAATATTGTGGACAGTACTCATTCGAAGGAGTGATTGTCTCTTTCACAGGAACTCTTATCAATGACGAGGATAAAGCAGGCATGTCCGGCTTTATGGAGGCTGTATCAGAGTGGAGGGCTGCGCATAAGGATAAGCTTTTCATGATGCGTGGCAATCTCAATCTGCTTGAAGACAAATCGATTTTAGCCGATGCGAAATACCTCATATTGGTGATGGGCGGGGACAAAGGAGTAACTGCCTTGAGGTCAAAAATCAGAAGCGTTCTTTCAAGAATAGACCAGAAAGACAGGATTGTTTTCGAAACGGTAACTCCAAGTGTTGCTGAGCCGAATCCGGGCGGAGAGACTGTGTATGACGGTGCGGAAGACATTATAAAACTCGGAGACTATGTGTCCGGCGGAGCGACCTACAAGACATTGGGACTGGCTGTGTCTAATGCAAATGACGACTATTTCAATGACAGCTATTTCTTGGCTGATGACATCAAGAAAGAACGTCCGGTGTTTTATGGAAGTTTTGTAAATATTCGCAGAGGTATCAATTATCTGGCTGCCAATGCAAAATAATATTAAATGAATATGAAAAATAGGATTTCAATAGCATTGCTTTCACTTCTTTCTCTTGCCGCATGTAATGATGATGAGAACTTTGAAAACAAGGTTTACATCGATTGCGACATAAGGAACGAAGTCAGGGTTGCAGTAGATGAGCATGTCAAGAATATGAATTTCACATTCAAGGTTTGCGTTGCCCGTCCTGTGACCAAGGATTTGGATGTCAGTTTCGCTGTCGCTCCGGAAATGTTGGCGACATACAAGGAAATGTATGGAGATGATACGGTGCTGCTGCTTCCGGAAGCGCACTACAGTCTTGACGGAGTATCTGCTGAGATACAGCAGGGGAGAGTTGAGAGTAAAGACATTGTGGTTCCGTTCAAAAATCTTGACGAGGGCCAGGGATTGGATTACACAAAGAAATATGTGCTTCCTGTGAACATAAGCTCTGATGGAGTGGATGTCCTGTCAAGTGTAAAGACTGTTTATTTTGTGATAATGAAGGCTGCTTTGGTCAATGTGGCTGCGGATATGTATGAAAATCGTGCATGGCCTGTATGGGACAACTTTACGGAGGTGCAGGATATGGAGCATTTCACAATGGAAGCCCTGATTAATCCGCGCGGATTCACCAATAAGAGCTATATCAATACCATAATGGGAATCGAGGACGATTTCCTTATCCGTGTGGGTGATGCCGGTCTCGCGACAAACCAGATTCAGATTGCATTTGCTTGTCAGGATGCGGACAAAAAGACTTACAGGAATCATTTCACAGATCCGACCATGCAGCTGAAGGCTGACAACTGGTATCATATCGCCCTTACATTTGACGGAGGTGAAGATAAGGCCGACGGAGCCGATATCAAGTTCTATATCAACGGTAAATTGAAGATACAAGGCAAATCAACCGCTACCGATGCTGACGGCAATGTCATGGTTAAGAATAAGGTCAACTTCATGGTCGAGCATTCCGAGGAAGACAACAACAAACCGCGTTGTTTCTGGCTTGGCTATTCTTATGACAAAGACAGAAGTTTCAACGGATTGATGGCTGAAGTCCGTATGTGGAGCAGGGCGCTTTCTGAAGAGGAAATCAATGCCCCTTCGCACTTCTACAAACTGTATCCGGATGAGGAGACAGGGCTTTTTCCTGAAGACCTGGTCGCTTACTGGAAGTTTGATGACGCAAAAGGCAAGACAGTCAAGGACTGGTCCATTTACGGAAATGACTTGACTGGCAACCAGAATTTTGTCTGGTATCCTGTAAGTCTTCCGATAGAATAAAATGCATTTAATATCATAATAACCAACTCATTTTTTTTCATGAAAAATCTAAAACAATTGGCAGGAATATTCCTGTGCTGTGCTTTTGGTATGACCTCATGCCAGGAGCCTACCGAGACTGACAGCTTGTCTGTCTCTCCTTCTGCACCGGTTGTCTTTGCGGCAAGCGGTAACTCTGATGTGACCCTCACGGTCACTACTGACGCCGGCGATTGGGCATATACCGCTCCTGAGTGGATTTCCGCAACTCGCAACGGTGATGTCCTCGTTGTCAACACAAAAACCGACAACACTTCTGAGGACGCGCTTGTAGGCCGTATCTCATTCACTGCAGGCTCCGCAAAAGCTGTGAATGTTTCAGTTATGCAGGAAGGTGTCAACGGCGGCGGAGTTGTTGACCCGAATGCAGCCTCAGCTGTTCTTCTCGATGCTTCCGGCTCGAACGATGTAAAGGTTGAAATCGCAAAGGAGCTGACTGTCAGCGCAGAACTCAAGCTTACCCTTTCCAAGGCTTCTTCCGAGGCTGTGGAGATAAGGGTTTCTGTAGATGAAAGCTACATCCCTCAGTATGACTATGCTCACGGTACATCAAGCACTCTTCTTCCGGCTGAAATCTACACCCTTTCCGTAGGTGGTACCAAGCTTACTGTTGCAGCAGGTGAGACTGAAGTTACCCTTCCTTTCACTTTCAATGGTGGGGCGCTTCCTTACAACACCCAGTACCTCCTTCCTTTGAAAGCGGAGGTCGTTTCAGGTGATGCAGTTTTCGCAAAGAACTCTGATGCCCGTCTGAACTATGCCGTAAAGAGAAAGAGCCCTCGTACATGCAAGCAGCTCTGCGTTATGGAGTTCAACGATACCAACCCTCTTAACGTCCTTACTTACAAACTTGAAGACGGCTCATACTTCTTCGATGCCCTTGTTCTTTTCTCAGGTAATATCGGATGGTATCCGGAAGAGAATCGCGTGGCATTCAACAAGAGGTACGGTGAGACTTCTATCAATGCCAATACTGCAGCTCTTATAAGCGAGCCTGAGAAATATCTCAAGCCTATCCACGATGCAGGTATCAAGGTGTACATGGGCCTTATGCCGCACCACACTTATGCAGGTCTTACCAACATCTCCAACTGGGGTTGCGAGCAGTTTGCAATAGAAATGGCAGAGATTGCAAAGGATTGTTATCTCGACGGTTTCTTCCTTGACGAAGAGTACACAGGTAGCCATGGAGGTATGATGGGCAGCGAGTGGGTTAGGAAATCTGCAGACAATACCTACGGCGACGGTATATCTTTTATGGCTTACCAGTTGTGGAAACAGGCTTCTGCAGTCTGCGATTGGCCTATAGATGTGTCTTACTTCCAGTATGGCATCAACTTCGGCCCTGTTAAAGACCCTGAAGACAATTCTGAGCACAACGTTTCGGAATTCTGTAATTGCGTAATGGCAAACTATGGCGGTTCAGGTCGCCCACAGGACGACCAGACTTTGGCTGATTGCTGCGGTGTAAGTATCGAGTGTGCCCGTGGCTATAGCTCAAGCGCTTCTCAGATTAAAGACAGGATGGATCAAGGTTATGGCTGGGGTGCCGCATGGTTCGCATGGGACCCTACCACCACAAGAGCTCTCAAGTCTCTTATTTCCGAGACTGCTGAACTTTGCTATGAAAGCAAACTCGTTGAACCTACTGTTTACTACAAAAAGATAGGTCCCGGCCAGTATGACGATACTCCATACGAATACTAATAGAACCATTTAATTATTAACTGCTATATGAAAAAGATTTTATTGTTTGCTGCTGCAATGTTGGCTCTGGCAGGCTGTAAGGACCCGAATGGTGCCACATCATCTGCCTCAGACGATATTACAGTTGCTCCTGAGAACAGGACAGTCGGCGGAGATGGCGGTAACGTCCAGGTAATAGTTACAAGTACAGGTGACTGGACTCTCGCATCCAAAGACGGCAAGGCATATGACTGGGTTACTTCAGACAAGGCTTCCGGAGTTGACGGAGACATCGTGAAGTTCGTAGTAGAACCTAATATGGAAGAGCAGAAGACTGCTGAGTTCGTGTTCTCTTGCGGTAAGGCTACTGCCCCTTTCACTATCATTTCTATGCCGGGCGAAGTTCCTACGATTACTGTCACTTCAGGTGCTGAGGTGAAGGGAACCTATGAGGCAGGCAGATTCACTGTTGCCGTTGCTCTCAAGAATGTTGCTGAGAGCGAGCTTGAGGTTGAATGCTCTGAGGAGTGGGTTCGCAAACTCATCGTACTCGAGGGTGATACCCAGAATACAGTCAATGTTGACTTTGGGTATGACGCTCTTTCAGAACTTGAGTCCCGTACTGCGGAAATCACTTTCAAAGGTGGAGCCGCAAACCCTGTAAAAGTTACTTTCACTCAGTCACCTAAGCCGACCATTGAGCCTGAATCAGCTTCATATTCTCTTGATCCTGCAACTGCCGGTACTCTTGAGATTCCTGTCAGGGCTAACGTTGAGTATGACATCACTTATGGCGAGGGCTCAGACTGGCTTACCGGACATAAGAAAGAAGGAAACGTTGAGAAATGGAATTACACTGCATTCACGCAGGAGGGACAGCAGAGAACCGCTACCATCATCTTCACAGAGAAGAATCCTGCAGAAGGCGCTGAGGCTATTGTTGCGACTGTAAGCGTAAGACAGAGCAACCTCAGATATGCAATCAACCTTGCAAACGCGCGTATAGCAAGTCCTGCCGAGTGGCCTAACGCTGAGGTTATGAAGGTGGGCAAGGTATTTACTGTCGAGATGCTCGCAAGGCATAACGGCTCATTGAACACCCTCGGTTATCTTTTCGGTATTGAGCGCCGTTTCCTTATCAGACATGGTGACACTTATCCGAAGAACGCATGGGAGCTTGTTTGTGCAAGAACTTCAAAAGAGTCTAATGGTGAGAACCGTGAGTGGAAACTTCAGGTAACTAATTCTGCTTCCTATCTGCCTGCTGACAAGTGGTTCCATGTGGCAGTCGCCTTTGACGGAACAAAGGCTGTCATTTACTTGAATGGTGAAGTCGTTGCAGAAGGTGCTCTGCCGTCAGACTTCAAAGATGTGGATTTCACAGAGTCATATACCGGCAATGGAGCTACCCAGTGTCTCTACTTCGGTTGGGGCTATGGAAATGGACGTGACTGGAAAGGTAATATCGCTGAGGCACGTATCTGGAACAGGACACTTACCCAGGATGAAATCAAGGCTGACGGTCATTACTATTCAGTACCTGTCGATTCGGAAGGTCTTATCGCTTACTGGAAGATGGACGAAGGTGATGGCTCTACCATTTACGATGCTACATCTAACGCAAACCACTTTACTGCGCAGAATATGCCGAACGGTTACTCTTGGTCAGCAGGTGCGACTTGGGTGGAACTTGATGGTCCTATCACAGTTGAATAAATCTTTTATTCAGCATTATTTTATAGATTTGCGGTTTAAAAACCGGATATGATTTCAGGCCGGGCCTTTCGGAGACCCGGCCTTTTTATTGGAAAACCATCATGAAGACTACGCATTCACTAAATTCCGTTGCCGTTATACTGGTATCTTTCCTTTTGGGGACATTTGTTTTCTCATGTAAAGTTGACGTTACCGAGAAAGTCCGCAGGGCATACCTGAATGTGGCGGAAACAGATTTTTCAGTGGGCTCTGACGGAGGTGTCCTTTATTCTCTCATAAGCGCAAGCGGAGATGTCGGCATTGAGAATGAGACTGATTGGGTGGAAGCGGCCATAGTGGATGAATCCGATGGCGATTCAGACGGCAGCCTGTACGAAGGCAAATATTTGAAGATTATCGTTTCACCTAATGGAAGTGCTGAAGTCCGCAGGGCTGAATTGGTTCTTCGTTCCCGGGATTGCGACAATGTTTCTGTAAGCATTGAGCAGGAGGCCCCTGCCGAGGACCCGACAAAGGATCCTACATGCAACCTGTTGACTTTCAGAATTAACAAACAGGATGAAGCAAAACTCAAAAAGGATATTGTATTTACTCTTGACAAGGAAAACAAGACTCTTAAAGCGAAATATCTGTCTTGGATAGAGAAAGAGAATCCGGAGATGCTGGTGCCTACATTTACTTACGAGGGAGCGGCCGTGCTCGTGAACGGTGCCGAAATAGAATCCGGCAAGACCGCGATTCCGTTTTCCGATGACTTTACCTTGGTTGTCAGGGCTGAGAGCGGTGCATGCAACGAGTATTCGGTAAGCCTGAACTGCCCTCAAATCAACCGTGAACTTGCTGTGCTTCATGTGAGGCCGGACGAGCTGATACGCGGAAAGGACAAGTACGTGCAGACATATGTCGAGCTTTACGACAAAACACCGGAATCAACATTACAGGGTTGGTGGGACAGTGCTGAGAAGGGCAAGATAGAGATGCGCGGAAGAGGAAATTCCACATGGGGACTTCCGAAAAAGCCGTTCCGTCTGAAGTTCACGGAGAAGTTCAGCCCTGTCGGTCTCGACCATGCCAAAGAGAAGAGCTGGGTCATCATGGCACAGGACATGGACAAGTCTCTGATACGCAACTGCATCGCATTTGAATATTCGAAGATACTCTTTAATGCAGCAGATAATTATCATCATGAGAAGGCTCTGAATTTCACTCCTTGCATGAAGCTGTTGAATGTTTATTTTACCGGATACTATTATTACGAGGATACGGGGGAGACCAAGTATCTTGACGGGGAGTATCTCGGGGTATATCAGATGAGCGACCAGATGAACCGTGCCAAGGGACGCATCGAGGTTGACAAGCTTGGGGCTGCGGACGGCGATGCTCAGGACAAGATTACCGGCGGCTATATAATCGAGACTGACATTCATGAGGGCAATCATTATTCTCCAAGGATGG
>DBLW01000171.1 GCA_002298075.1 Bacteroidales bacterium UBA714
TCCTCGACACGGCCGAGAATGTGCTTGAGCGAGAATTTGTCAGTCACGCCCTTAGGACGTCCCAGATGCGACATGATGATCAGCGAACCGCCTTTCTCAAGCACTTTCTTGAGCGTAGGGATTGCAGCCCTGATACGCGTGTCATCAGTAATCTCCATCTTGTCATTCAACGGAACGTTGAAATCAACTCTGACAATGGCCTTCTTGCCGGAGAAATCGTAAGTGTCAATAAATTGTTGCATATCAATAAAGTTTTGAAATATCATACATCCCGGGCCATGCCCGTGAACAACCTGCAAATTTAGCAAATTTCAGCGAAATGCAATAAAATCCCTATCTTTGCACAAATTTTCACGACATGATGACAATAGAAAGTCCCGGACAATTCTGGAAAGACTACGAACTTATAGATTCGGGCAATTTCGAGAAGCTCGAGAGATTCGGCAGCTGCATAATGGCACGTCCCGAGCCCAAGGCCCTGTGGGAAAAATCCCTTTCCGAAGGAGAGTGGAACAAGATGATGCACACAAGGTTCAAGACAGGGGCAGGATTCGGCAAGGCCGGCAAGGAAGACAGCGGCACATGGGAGAGGCATAAGCGAATGGACGACCAGTGGCACATAAGATACAGGGGTGGCCAGGAAGGACTTGATTTCTCTCTCCGCCTTGGCCTCACCTCATTCAAGCATGTGGGCGTTTTCCCCGAGCAATCCTCCAATTGGGAATACATATACAGGCAGACAAGTTCCCTTGTGGAAAAGGCGCGCCTTCAAGGCCAGCCGAAGCCTCGCGTTCTTAACCTGTTCGCATATACGGGAGCGGCATCACTCGCGGCCAAGGCCGCAGGAGCGGATGTGACGCACCTTGACTCCGTCCGCCAGGTCGTAACCTGGGCACGCGGAAACATGGAGGCAAGCGGAATGGACAACATCCGCTGGGTAGTTGAGGACGCGCTCAAATTCGCCCGCAGGGAAGCCAAGCGCGGAAACACCTACCAGGGAATCATACTTGACCCTCCGGCATACGGCCACGGACCTGACGGAGAGAAATGGAAACTTGACGAATGCCTGAATGAAATGCTCAAATGCGTGGCTGCCATACTCGCTCCGCAGGACAGTTTCATGGTGCTGAACCTTTATTCAAACGGATATTCAGCCGTACTCGGCGAGACAATCGTAAAACAGGCTTTCTGCACCAAGACGGCATACAAGTCGCTTGACTGCGGCGAACTGGTGCTGAGGGACAGCTTCGGAAAGAACCTTCCGCTGAGCGTATTCGTCCGTCTTGCAAGATAAAACCGCCTCCAAGTAAAAGAGAATCCCTGGCGCACAACTGCATCAGGGATTCTTTTTTTCTGGAACATAATGGAATCAGTTTCCGGCCTGCGTACCGATAATGTCATTGTAGCTGTTCCTTATGTCCTCGGCAAGCTGCTCATCGCCATAATGTTCCACGACATCGGCAAGGATTCCAATATAATTGTAGCAATGCTCGAAATTCTGCCGCGCGAAATCATAATGATTCAGGAAGAAAGCCGCAGACGGAAGGATCTGGCCAGCGAATTTCCCGGCAAGCTCACGGGCCTTCTCCGGAGCACCGGCCTTGTAATATGACTCAATCATCTCTATCACCATATACTCATTGCTGAATCCCAGATAGGTCATGTCAAGCGGATATGTCTCCTCTGGCACATTCTCCTGGCACATGTCCAGAATCTCGACGGCACGCTTCATGTCTCCGGCCTTTAGCATCTCCTTGGCCACATTCACGAAAATCTGACGCTGGGAAAGAACACCGCAGAATGTATAGAAGTTCTGATAGTCGGCAAAATAGTCATCACGTTTGAGAGCATCCCATTTATAGACGTTCTTCATCTTATAATACAGGTCCTCGGCATCTGCAAACCCAATGTCCGTGCTCCTTGTCTTGTTCTTCACAGGAACGAACTTGTACGAGAAGCCCTCATACATGAGATAGTCCTTCAAGCCGACATTGATATCCCCTCCCATGCTCAGCAGATGAAGAGGACGGTCCCATTTGTAATTCGACAGGAAGTCAAGCATGAACAGCTCAGGCTTCGTGAGATAGTTCTTGTCCTTAGGAATCGTGAGAACAATGTATTCAGGAATAATGTCCGCATACTTCTCGTCAAGTATACCGTATTTTATGACATTCTCCTTGTTCACCGGTATGGCGAACTTCCTTGACATTATATAGTCCACCTTTCTGCCGCCAACAAGGTCGAGTTTGGCTTCAGGATGGCGGAAAATGCGCATCACGTCTGAAAGCATGAACACAGTGTCGCGCGTGTCATAAAGATAGACAATCTCATTGGTGCCGTAAAGATACTGGCGCTGGCCGACTGAAAGGTCAAGCGGTGCAGACTCATTGACAGCATATTTCATCTGGTCTATATGCCAGTCAGTACCAAGGAGAGAAGTATTCACAATGCGCACGTCAGTACGCACGCCCTCAATTTCCTGGGCATACCACAGAGGGAAGGTGTCATTGTCGCCATGAGTCACGAGGATACCGTTCTTGCCGACGGAATTCAGGTAATTCTCAGCCATCTCGACAGCAGTATAGCGGTTGCTGCGGTTGTGGTCATCCCAGTTCTCCGAAGCCATCAGCACCGGCACTCCAAGGAAAAGAACGGAGACCACGGTTGCCGCAATGACAGCACCTGACTCATTTGAAGCACCTTTCTTGCTCCTGTATGATTCAATCCATGTGAATACGGCCGCCACGGCAAGTCCTATCCATATTGAAAAGGCATAGAAAGATCCGGCATACGCATAATCCCTCTCCCGCACCTGATAAGGAGGCTGGTTAAGATATATCACAATAGCGATTCCTGTCATGAAGAACATGAGAAAAGTAAGCCAGCAGCCCCTCTTGTCACGGTCAAACTGAAAGAACAGGCCAATAAGGCCGAGCAGGAGCGGAAGCATATAATAATGATTCTTTCCCTTGTTGTTCTTCAGATAGTCCGGAGCATCGGACTGGTCTCCAAGACGGAAATTGTCTATGGCAGGGATTCCGCACTCCCAGTTTCCGATGAAAATGTCTCCCGGAGACGGGCTGTGTATGTCGTTCTGCCTTCCGGCGAAGTTCCACATGAAATATCTCCAGTACATCCAGTTCATCTGATAGTCAAAGAAAAACGAAAGATTCTGGAAGAATGTAGGCTTCTTGTGCTCCGAGCCGGACACGGTCTTGCCTCCGCGTCCCATATATGACTTATAGAAATCGATATAACTCTGGTCGGCATTGCTCCACATCCTCGGGAAAAGCATCTTTCCGGCAGGGTCATAGGTGATTTTGCCAGGTCCGTCCGCCTTTATGTATCTGCCGTCCTTGCCGTCTTCCTCCAGCGGCGCCCAATATGTTCCCGGTTCAATGTCATATTGCGCACCGAAATACTGGCCATATATGAGAGGGTTGCTGCCGTACTGCTCGCGGCCGAGATAGCGGACAAGAGTAAAAGGATTGTCAGGCTGGTACTCGTTCGTAGGAGTTTTTGCACATGAGCGGATTATCACAATCGAGAACAGGGAAAATCCGATGACAATCACCGTGAAGCACAATAAGACGGTATTGACAAATACCTGCTGCTTTTTCATTGTACGGAAAAGTCCCCAGAAGCACAGGCCCAGAAGAAGAATCATGAAGAATGCGGCACCAGTATTGAATGGAAGTCCGAGAACGTTCACGAAAAACAGGTCGAAATATGCTGCGGTCTTTGGAAGATACGGGATTATGCCATACAATATCACAGCAAGAATCACCACCGAAACCGCAAAAATCCTGACAAATTCCCTGAAGCTGTAGTTTCCGTTTTCCCTCTTGCGGTAATAGAACATGAACACGAGGGCCGGAATCGTCAGCAGGTTAAGCAGATGCACACCGATAGAAAGGCCCATAAGGAATGATATGAGGACAATCCATCTGTTTGAATTAGGCTCATCAGCCTGCTCATACCACTTCGTCATCGCCCAAAAGACTATGGCCGTGAAAAGGGATGACATGGCATAGACCTCACCTTCAACGGCGGAGAACCAGAATGTATCGCTGAAACAATATGCAAGTGCTCCGACTGCTCCCGAGCCGAAGATTGCGATTGCCTTTGACATGCTGTATGTGCCGTCAGCAGCAGGTTTCACGACTCTCTTGGCAAGGAAAACCGTCGTCAGATAGAGAAAAAATATAGTGAAGGCCGAAAGAACAGCACTCATGGCATTCACCGCCAAGGCCGCATGAGAGGCATCGGCAAACATTGAAAAGAATCGCGCAAACAACTGGAACACAGGGTTTCCGGGAGGATGTCCCACTTCCAGTTTATAAGACGATGCGATAAACTCTCCGCAGTCCCAGAATGAGGCTGTCGGCTCGATTGTCATCAGATATGTGAACGCAGCCGCCGCAAGCACGAAAAGCGATGTCAGCCTGTTCCACAGATTGAATTTCCTGTTATCCATAAATCCGTATTTTTTCTTGTCAGACCGGCTTGGATTTTACGCCAGTCTCTTATGTTAAAACCTGCAAATATAGCAAAAAGTCGAGAGCAGAGACAAAATTTATTTTGGCTATGCCGAGACGCAAGCGTATATATGAGCACAAGCTCAAATATAGCAAAAGTCGAGAGCAGAAGCAAAGCTTGCTTTGATTATGCCGAGACCAAGCGTATATATGAACTTTAGTTCAAATATAGCAAAAAGTCGAGAGCAGAGACAAAATTTACTTTGATTATGCCGAGATGCATCAGTATATGTGAGCAAAGCACAAGTATAAGCATATATTGGCTATATTTGCAAAAATAAATTTTCATCAGATGGCAGACAACGACTGGAAGAAAAGGCTGGGCGTAGTGTTCTCAACCAACCCCGAATTTGTTTATCAGGAAACCCTTGAAACCGAAGAAGCGACCCTTGCTCCTTCAGCGCAGAATCTCATTGTATCCATTGACAGGAAAGGCCGCGCCGGCAAACAGGTGACTCTTGTCACAGGCTTCATAGGCACAGCGGAAGACCTGGCCGAACTTGGACGCGCACTTAAGGTCAAATGCGGAGTAGGCGGAAGCGCGAAAGATGGAGAAATAACCATTCAGGGAGATTTCCGCGACAGGGTCGTGGCATTGCTCAAGGATATGGGATACAAGGCAAAAAGGGGGAACTGACATGAGCCAGGCCATTCTCATCCTCGTCTCCCTGGTGCTGGTGCTGATTTTCCTCGACCGGCTGGTGAACGTGTTCCCCTCGCTTGTCGCATGCGTGATAAGATGGAAAGAAAGCATCAACCTGGAAGCCAGCGTCAAGCTCGGGCGCGACAGGAATCTGACGGCATTGCTTATGCTCCTCCCTTTCTGCCTTGTAGCCACAAGGTTCAGGCTATACGACCCGGCATTCATGTCCGTAATGGACGACACCGCAAGGCTGGGCGCTATCTTAACAGTAGCCATTGCCTATGTTCTTCTGCGGGCAATGCTGACCCACCTGCTGAGAAACGGGAAAATCAGCCCGAAGCCATACCAGGCCGCCTGCAATTCGTTCTACACTTTTTTCATAATGCTCACCCTGTGCCTGCTTGCAATGGCGGGAATAATGCCATTCACGGACATGGAGCCGGAGGTCATAAAAAATGCAATGCTTTGGCTATCAGCCATGGCATATGCCGTGTTCCTGCTCAGAAAAACTCAAATTTTCATGTCATCATGCTCTCTTTTCACAGCTTTTTCGTACCTTTGCGCCCTTGAAATAATCCCGACTGGGGCCTTGACGGTTTCAGCATTTGTTTTTTAGAGAGAATGAGTGTAAAGAAGATTTTGATTTCGCAGCAGCAGCCGAAGACGGCTTCGCCTTATGCCAGCATCGCAGAAAAATTCGGAGTGGAGTTTGACTTCAAGCCGTTTTTTATGATTGAACCCTTGACTTCCAGGGAGTTCCGTACCCAGAGAATCAACATCCTCGATCATACAGCCATTGTATTTTCAGCCAGGACAACGATTGACGCATTTTTCCAGCTTTGCGAAGAACTTCGTGTAAAGATTCCGGAGACAATGAAATATTTCTGCACTACGGAAGCTGTGGCGAACTATCTCCAGAAACACATAGTCTATCGGAAAAGAAAGATATTCTTCGGTGACGGCAAACCGGAATCCATACTGAACCTTATTGGAACAAAGCACAAGGATGAAAAATTCCTGATTGCAACCTCCGAATCTTCAAGCAAGGACGCAGTAACCATGCTGTTTGAGAGCAAGAAGCTGGAATTTGTGACTGCCACATTCGTAAAGCCAGTATCCCAGAACCTTAAGGACGTGGACATCAAGTCCTATGACCTTGTAGTGCTTTTCAACCCGGCAGATGTTAAATCCCTCTACGAGAACCATCCTGATTTTGTCCAGGGCGACACAAAATTCGTGTCATACGGCAAATCAGTAGTGAAAGCCATGGAAGATGCCGGACTTGAAATTGAGATTTCCGCACCGACACCGCAGGCGCCGTCTGTGGCCAAGGCTCTTGAGACATACCTCACAAATAACTGAAATAGTGGAGAACGGCAATCCCTGTACGCTGCCTAAGACAGAAAGGCTTTGTGGCAAGAAAGGCATATCGACGCTTCTTGCCCAAGGCAGGCATGGCAATGTCCCGGGAATGAGGTTCACATTCCGCACAGGTACCGGATGCGGATGTCCAAGGATACTTGTATCCGTGCCCAAAAAGCTGTTCAAGCGTGCAGTCAAGCGCAATCTCCTCAAACGCAGGATAAGGGAAAGCTGGCGCAGACAAAAGCATTTTCTCAACTGTGATAGCGGGATGGACATACTCATGACCTATTCAACCAAAGAAATCCTCGGCTATGCGGAAGTTTATGAGGCAGTTTCACACATCATTACGAAAATAAATGAAAGAACTGCGGAGTAAGGCCCTCGCGGCAGGGAAAAAGGCAATAATTTTTCCTTTCGTCATGCTCATCAGATTTTATCAGGTGTGCATATCCCCGCTTAAGCCGCCGACATGCCGTTTCACCCCGACTTGTTCACAATATGCCCTTGAGGCATTCCGCAAACACGGCCCGCTCAAAGGCCTGCTGCTTACCGTCAGGAGGTTGCTCAGATGCCATCCCTGGGGAGGAAGCGGCTATGACCCTGTCCCGTGACACATAATTGCAGAACCGGCACAAATCCAGAATCATGGCAAAGAAAGAAGGAATCAGAAAACTTTTTGACAGGATAGCCCCTGATTACGACAAGCTCAACCACCTGCTCTCACTCAACATTGACAAGACATGGAGACGCAGGGCCGTAAAGGAAATCGTAAGGCCGTCTTCTGCGGACACGATACTTGACGTCGCCTGCGGCACAGGAGACTTCACCATAGAAATAGCGCGCAAAGCCGCTCCTGCAAGCACAATCATCGGCATTGACCTCTCTGAGGGCATGATGGCCATCGGGCGCGCAAAGATTGCTGAAGCCGGGCTTGACAAGCCTGTTGAAGTAAAGATGATACAGGGAGATTGCGAGGCCCTGCCATATCCGGACGAAACATTTGACCGCATATCAGCAGGATTCGGAGTACGGAATTTCGAGCATCTCGAAATCGGGCTGGGCGAAATGTTCCGCACACTAAAAAAAGAAGGCAAACTTGTAATACTCGAACTCTCCGTCCCTTCCAATCGTCTTATGAGAAGTCTATACAAATTATATTTTCTGAAAATTCTTCCGGCAATCGGAGGCTGGATTTCAGGAGAAAGGGGCGCATACGAGTATCTTCCCGCGTCCGTCCTGCGCTTCCCTGCCCCTGAACGATTTATGGAAATGATGAGTTCCGCCGGTTTTCGGGAGGTAAGACAGCGACCGATGACCTTCGGAATATGCCGCATGTATACAGGACTCAAATAATCATCCCGCCACATTTCCCAGGCAAGAAAAGGCAAGACCAGACCTGAAAGTCCCTGGCGTCTCCTTATATTATATAAGGTATATGAGAAAGCCCCCTCCCGCAAGCAGGCAGAAAATTAAAGCCGAAAGCACCAGCTGAGGCAGATACCGGTCCAGTCCTGCGGAACTGTTTTTCCACACTCCGGCAAGATGCCATATGAACAACGGAAGAGACAGTACAAACAGATAGTGCCAAGGGTCATAGAAGCACAGCATCGCATAAGCAATCATCGCCGCCCAAGCCACCGCTACCAGCACGGTCTGATATATTCGGGCTCCATGCTCCCCTAATTTTCCTGCTACCGTGACACGAACCGCGCGGTCCGGCTCAATGTCCCTCAGGTTGTTCACATTCAATACAGCCATGCCCAGCGCTCCGGCAGAGACTGCAGGAAGCAGAAGCTTTGCAGTTCCGAAGGTATGAGTGCACACAAAATAAGAACCCATCACTGCCACAAGTCCAAAGAAAACGAACACATATACATCTCCAAGACCGCGGTAGCCATAAGGATTGCGGCCGAGAGTGTATCTCATTGCTGCTCTGATTGACATATATCCGAATATCATCAGCACGAAGGCATCCAATGAGAATATTGTCCCGAAGGAGAAATAAATCATCGCAAGCCCCGAAGCGACGGAAAGCACCACCATAATCCGGACAAGCATCTCAAGTCCCCCTGCCGTCAGTTCCCCGCTCTTCAAGGCAAGGGAAGCAGAACGCTCATGCCCGGAAGAATTCCCACGCAAAAAGTCGCCAAGCTCATTGCTCACGTTCGACAGTATCTGAAGAAAAACCGCAGTGAGCAAAATGAAAGCCACCACAGCCGGCCTGACATGAAAATCAGCATAGGCAAGCATGCATCCGAGCAAGACGCCAGACAGGGAAAGAGGAATCGTCCGAAGTCTCAATGCAGATATATATTTTTTCAGAAAACCCATAATAAACAACCTACAACAAGTAAAACAACACTAAAAACAACAAACCAAACAACCGTCTTGAAGTGCAAAGAAACGACCTTTGCTTCCGGTTAAGAATCTTATTCGTCACTTTCTGCTGACCCTGCAATCTTAAGAATGTGTGCAATCCTTTAGCAGGACCAGGACAGAAAGGCCTCGGATAAAGAGGCATAAAAAGGGAAGCCGCGACGGTTTCCCTTTTTTATTTTCCGTATTCCGGAATCATCAGTCAAGCTTGAGCACAGCCATGAAAGCGCTCTGAGGGACTTCGACAGTTCCTATCTGTCTCATCCTCTTCTTGCCCTGCTTCTGTTTCTCAAGAAGCTTCCTCTTTCGGCTGATGTCACCGCCATAGCATTTTGCAGTCACATCCTTTCGCACGGCCTTCACAGTCTCACGCGCAATAATCTTCGCACCGACCGCAGCCTGGATGGCAATATCAAACTGCTGGCGAGGTATCAGTTCCTTGAGTTTCTCACACATCTTACGTCCGAAATCATATGCATGGTCCGCATGGATAAGCGTTGAAAGCGCATCCGCAGGGTCTCCATTGAGCAGTATGTCAAGCTTCACGAGCTTGGCCTCACGGAAACCTATGACATGATAGTCAAATGAAGCGTATCCCTTTGATATGGACTTCAGCTTGTCATAGAAATCAAAAACTATCTCTGACAGAGGCATTTCATAAGTCAGTTCAAGACGGTCCGAAGTCATATAATGCTGGTTTATAAGGATTCCGCGCTTTTCAAGACACAATTTCATTATAGGACCGTAATAATCTGACTTCGATATTACCTGCGCCCTTATGTAAGGTTCCTCGATCCTGTCTATAAGAGTGGCGGCAGGCAGTCCGGAAGGATTATGCACATCCAGGCACTCGCCCTGAGTGGTATATACCTTATATGACACGTTCGGGACAGTTGTTATGACATCCATGTTAAATTCACGGAAAAGACGCTCCTGAACTATCTCAAGATGCAGAAGCCCAAGGAAACCGCAGCGGAAACCGAAGCCGAGCGCGAGAGAAGACTCCGGCTCGAAAACGAAAGACGCGTCGTTCAGCTGGAATTTCTCAAGAGACGCCCTCAGTTCCTCATATTGGTCTGTCTCGACAGGATACATGCCGGCGAAGACCATAGGCTTGACCTCCTCGAAACCGGCGATAGCCTCCGCGCAAGGATTAGACACGTGTGTTATGGTATCTCCGACTTTCACCTCGACTGCTGACTTGATTCCGGATATTATATATCCAACACTGCCGCAAGGGATCTCATTTCTAGGGTGCATCTTCATTTTGAGCACACCGACCTCGTCAGCCTCATACTCCTTGCCGGTATTGAAGAATTTTACCTTGTCACCGGCCTTGAGAGAGCCGTTCACAACCTTGAAATAGGCGATTATGCCCCTGAAAGAGTTGAACACAGAGTCGAAAATAAGGGCCTGAAGCGGCGCATCCGGATCACCTTTCGGCGCAGGAATCCTCTCTATGATGGAATCAAGTATGCCCTTCACCCCCTCTCCTGTCTTTCCTGAGGCAAGAAGCACTTCCTCCGGCTTGCATCCGATAAGCTCCACGACCTGGTCAGTGACCACATCCACCATAGCGGACTCCACGTCTATTTTGTTAAGCACCGGGATTATCTCCAGGTCATGCTCTATGGCAAGATAAAGGTTGGAGATAGTCTGCGCCTGGATTCCCTGGGTAGCGTCAACGACCAGAAGCGCCCCCTCGCAGGAGGCGATGGCACGCGACACCTCATACGAAAAGTCCACATGCCCCGGAGTGTCGATAAGGTTGAGCACATATTTCTCACCCTTATATACATAGTCCATCTGAATCGCATGGCTCTTTATCGTAATGCCCTTCTCTTTCTCCAAATCCATAGAATCCAGCACCTGGTTCTCCATCTCCCTCGAATTAAGAGTCTGCGTAACTTCAAGCATTCTGTCTGCAAGCGTGCTCTTGCCGTGGTCTATATGCGCAATGATGCAAAAGTTTCTCGTATTCTTCATCTTGTCAAAATGTAAACTCTGCAAAGATAACGCATTTTTTCTTACATTTGTTTCAAACCTTCAAGACATCAGCGTGTCATAATATGTGATCATGACAGACACAGAAATCATAAGCATATACAGGGAGGGAAAGCGCGAAGAAGCCTTCCGCCATATAGTCGGCAATTACAGCGAACGGCTGTATTGGCACGTCCGGCGCTTCCTTTGCTGCCATGAGGACACCAACGATCTCCTGCAGGACATATTCATAAAAGTCTGGACCGCACTTCCTTCATTCAGGGGAGAATCCAAGCTCTTCACATGGCTGTACCGCATTGCCACTAACGAAGTGCTCAATCACCTGAGGAAACACAAGGCCATTTCACTGCTCAGAATGCATGACGCGGCGGAAACTTTCGAAAAGCGAATAGACGAGGACCCGTATTTCGACGGAAACAAAATGCAAAGGGAACTGCACAAGTGCATACAGCGGCTCCCCGAGAAACAGAGGATAGTATTCAGCCTCCGATATTTCGATGAAATGAAATATGAAGACATCGCCGAAATAACAGGCACCTCGGTCGGAGCACTCAAGGCGTCTTACCATCATGCATACGGAAAACTCAAAAAAAGCATGGAAGAAAAATTCCTGTAGAAACCCGATAAACCCAAGGCACGGGACAGTGTCTAAGAAAGCGTATGAAAACAGACAACAAAGACATATTACAATCCTTTGAGGAATTGAAAAAAATGCCATACAGAGTACCTGAAGGATATTTCGGAACATTTGGAGAAGAAATGGCCGGGCGCATTGAGATGGCCCGGGAAAGCAAGCCCAAGCTACTTCAGAAATTCACGCCATACATGGCCACGGCGGCAATGTTCGCAATGATAGTGACCGCAGGAACATTCTTCCTCAGGCTCACCGCAGGAGAATACGAACTGACATTCGAAGACTACGTGGTGATGTCGGAAAACCTTACCGGACCGGCCGGATATTCATTTTTGGCCGACAAGGCAGAAGAAACACATCTGGATACAGAAGACATTGCCGACTACCTTATATATACAGGTGTCGGCGCCGAGAATTTCGATTTGTTATACGAATAAAAAATCAGGCTATGAGACTGAACATGAAATCCCTTATTCTTGCCGCACTTGTGCTTATCTGTGCGGCGATATCAGCCGGAGCTTCTGAAAAAGGAGACTGGAAGCAGAAAATGATGAGCGAAAAAATAGCTTTCCTGACAGTTGAACTGAATCTGACTCCGGAAGAGGCCCAGGCATTCTGGCCGGTGTACAACCAGATCTGCGCAGAATTTGACACAGTCATGGGAGAAATATTCAAGGCGCAAAGGGCCATGTCAAAGGCGATTGGAGAGAACAAATCCGAGGCCGAGATATCCGCACTGCTTGACCGCTATCTCTCTGCCCAGCAGAAACAGAGGGAAATCAACGCCTCCATGGCTGAAAGGTACAGGAAGGTGCTTCCGGAGAGCAAGGTGGCAAAGCTCTACATAAGTGAAGAAAAATTCCGGAGGCAATGCATACACCGCATGCACAACAGGCCTGAGGGCGTGAAAAAGCCTCAGAACTGCAAATAGAAATCACGTGTGAGGGAGATGTACTCTGAAGTATATTCTCCCTCATCTTGTATGGTGAGCAGGCACTCTTCAGGAACGTCGCATCTTGTCCGGGAAAATTCCGCTATAAAGCGGCTTGGTTTCTTTCGGGGCACGGTCTTCACACGGGTCAGCCTCTGCGGGAACAGTCCGCACATGCGGGCATGGCGCAACAGGGCATTTTCCTGGTCAGCCGGCAGCACAATGGCAAGCCTGCCGT